>NHDX01000031.1 GCA_002171675.1 Chloroflexi bacterium TMED70
TCTGCTTGCATTCTGTCTAGGTTCTTCTTGTTAACACTCCAGAAGTCCCTAAGCTCTTCTAAGCTTGGATGAATGTACATAGCTTCCTCCAAAAGCTTTTTGACTATACCGAGATCGTCCTCTGGCTCAGGCTCTTTTGCCTTTGGTTTCTCAGGAGCTTTGGCTTTGGCCTTTGGCTCAGCCTTTGGTGTCGGTGCAGAAGGCTTGCTGTTGATAGCATTATCGACTTCAAACGAGGACGCATACTCGCCACCTGATAAGCCGCAAGCCGACAAGGCTCGGCCTATCGCAGAAGTGCAACAGTTCTCTAATGCGGAGGTCTTGTTCACTGGCCCTTGCGCTCTATATTCTTCTGCAAAGTCGTTAGCAACCTCTACCCAACCAGCATCTTTGTACCAGACACTTATCGTGGCCTCGACAACAACTTTCTTATCGCTGTTCTCAATTACTTCAGTTCTGATGCGCCCCTCACTACCGATGTTCAGCCTAAAACTCTGAACACGTTGAGCAACTTGTGTATAAAATTTACCTTTAAGAGGGACTTTGTCCGTGTCAGGAATGTCCATCACCTCTCGTATTGCAGAAATCAATTTATCAGTCATAGATTTTCTCCTTAGTTTTGACTGCTGAATGGGTTCTTTTTGTGTCCTGAGAAATCCTTTCTCAAAATAGACACAGCGCGGCCTTCACGCTGTGTCATTTGCTTGTCAATCACTTCCACAATCTCTTTTGGCTCAAGACCAAAGAAAATCGAAGCGGGAATTGAACTCAGTTGTATTCCTGTGGACGAGTTAATAATAATATTGTCCCCCTGAAGGACTGCGAATAGCGGAATCGTGGTTATCTGCCACACCCCCACCATCTTGTCACCTATTTCTTGCATTACATCTCCCTTTTAAAATTGAACCATGCCCTACCTTACCGAAACACACCCGAACGGACCTCAACTTTCCCCGCCTCTCCGAGCCTGCCCTGCCTGACCGAGCCAAACCTAACCTAACCTGTCCTTGCCGCGCCTGTCCTGCCATGCCTTAACAAACCTCACGCCACAAAGCCCCAACATTCCCCGACTGCCAGACCCCACCATGCCAAACCCGACCATGCCGCTCCGTTCCTTGCCCCGCCTGCCCCGCCTAACCTGACCAAACTCCACCAGTCCTCAACTCGCGTCACCTCGCCTGCCCTGCCAGAACAGACCAGACCCTACCGTTCCCCAACTCGCGCCACCATGCCTGCCTCGCCTAACCTGACCAAACGCCACCATAACTGAACTCGCGCTACCTCGACTGCCAAACCACGCCTAGTCTGGAATTAACGAGTCAATAAGAGCATGAAACTGGGCAAGCTCATCCAACTCTTTATATTTTTTGCGGAAGTTCCTGAGTTCTTTGTAAGCACCCAGCACCATCTTTGCCCTCATCTCTGGGTCAGCCAGTGCCTGATCTTTTGGAACGTAAGATTTAGTTGGTTGCTCCTCTTCTTCGTCTTTGACAATGTGCCAGTATTTGACAGTGGTTTCTTCGACAGGCAGATCCTCATAAACAATCTCGATACTCTTGATCATCTGTCGAGCTTGGCCGAGTCGATACTTTTCAGCGGCTATGCCATCTCGCCATTCAAAAGCTGAGTGAAGAACATTCGAGCCGTCCCTTGCTTTTTCGAGAAGCAGGTCAGCGGTAAGCTGACCTTTTTCTATTCTGATTGATTCCATTTCTGCGTGGGCCAAGTCTGGATCTATCTTTGTGAACCTAGCACCTTTCCTCCAGATTGCTTTTTCATTGCTCATCAGACGGCCTCCTTGATCACTTCGTCAGTCGCTGGGTCAAGTTCTTTGATCCCTGCCTCTGTGTCGAGAGAGAATCGGCCTTTGTCTCCGTCCCTCTGTGGCCTCCAATCACCAATTCCTACTCCAAACCCTGCACGATCCACCAGCGTCACAACATCCTGAATGTTCAGCTTTGAGGTGTCGATTTCGCAGGTATAGGTTGCTTGCCAATCGTGAAANTAAAGGCGATATCNNAGGTCTGTTTGACCNCGNCCAACGGTNACCTTGTCNTCNGTNACNACTGGCTCNTCAACGTAGCTCAAAGGGACATTGTTACTCTTATCTGGAGCCACAATGAATAGTGCTTGCCTAATGAGCTTCTTAGGAACCCCATCATCAACGTGTGCCGCCTCTGTGATTGCCTTCTTAAAAGCATCGATAGGCAGTCCAAAGCTTCCATCATCCATGCGGTAAGCGCATTCATGGGCTGTTTGCTCTGGTGTACGCTCGACCTTGGGAAGCTTCTTCCGCTCCTGTGGGGTCATTCGCACCATCGCCTTGGCCTTCTCACTCCATGCGTGCATGACGAGAGGACTAACGCCCTTGATAGTGATTTGAAACTTTCGTTTCTTAATAGGTTTAATTTTTACTTGTGCCGCTTCTATTTCCATTTTGGTTTTCTCCGTTCCAAACTAAGTTTTGCCATTGTGTGCAAAATGCCGAAACACCGCACCAATCGCCCTTGCATCGAGTCAGTTCTCCGACTCGCGTTTCAACAAAATGATCTTGACCGAGGGATTCAGCCATTGCTGTTGCCTTGTCAATATCATCGTGAAGTTTTATCGCTCGTTTGCGATTCTTTTTCATCACTGCGTACTTTGTGGGCTTTGCCCACATTTCTTCAGAAGTACATGATCTCATCTCCGTGTCCATCGCCATATCAAAGTCAGCCTCTTTATGAAGCTTCATGCGTGTGTCGATGAACTCGTCTTGCTTCTGATCCGACCACAGAGGTATGTTAATCACCGCAATCGGTGAAGTAGGATAGTCAACATCTTCTTCTGCTTTTCGCCTCGTCCAGTCTCTGAGCAATGCCACTATCTGTAGCTTTTTGACATTGAGTCCTTTGGACTTGCGTATAAGATAAGCGTAGGTGTTTAACTGATCGTGCCATGATGTCTTGTCGTAGATAACTGACCAAACAGATGTGACTTTGAAGTCACTAACTATAACTCCGTCATCATGCACTTCCTGCATATCAACAGCACCCGATAATGTCCAGCCATCCAGATCTACAAACATCCGTTCTTCGGTAATCGCATCAAAGCCAGAAGCCTTAATGCTCTCTTCAAACATGCTGTGAACTGATGTTCCAAATCGACTCCAAACAAAATCCACAGCATCACTTTCCATTTGGTCTGCAAATTTCTTTTTAAGCTGTGCAATGCGAGGCGAATCAATCAACTGTGTGACTGATATCTGTGCATCCCCTCTGGTGTAATCAGAGTAGGTAAGTGCCTCGACCACAAAGGGAGGTAAGTTAAATTTGTTCGTGATCTGCATTAGGATTATACTTATAAACTCTAATTCCAAGGTTGCCATCGTCATCCTCGGTTTGAACAAACGAAAACTTGTGGGGATCTTCTGGCCGCTTATCTTTCCATCTTTTGTACCTTGATCGCAGAGCAAATAGTTTTTTCTGCGGATCGTCCGTTTTCAAGAAAAAAGATTGATTGGCTTTCATCTCATCCATCGTTTCGCCAATATTTGAGGGGAGCCTTTCTTTGATCACCCTCTTCTTTATGTCATCAGTCATCTCAATGTCATCGACCTTGAGAATGTTGTCTGTGTCCATCATTAAAAAACACTCCTTGCGTTATGCGAATTCGCATCATAAACTATCGTGAAATGAAAAACAACAGCATTAAAGAACATAAAATGACTATCTTGGGAGAACCAGCAAGTAAGGCAAATAGCAGAAAGCTGGTATTTTTTGGGAAAAAACCTGCTTTTATTAAATCTGACAAGGCTAGAAAGTACCTTGAGACTTTTAACGCTCAATGTGAGCCGATTACAGAGCTTTTTGAAGGCAACGTGGGTGTAGAGATGACTATCTTTTACGCCTCTAGACGGCCAGATCTGGACGAGTCAGTGGTGTTGGATGCTATGCAGGACAAAATCTACAAAAATGACCGCCAAGTTAAGCAAAAAATCATAAATTGGGGGTTAGATAAAGAAAACCCACGTTCAGAGATCAGAGTTTACGAAATTGATTGAGATGTACTTCGCGATGATCAAAAGATCAATAAAAGATTTAGGACATAGCAAATATGTCATTAGGTTTGGCGCAGAAGAATTTTTTGCCAGCGATACATTTGAGTGTGTTTGCAAAAAAAATGCTTTTCCCTACGAGCATTGGCTGGAAAAGATAAAACAAATAATCAAAGAAAGAGGGATTAGAAAGAAGAAACTGATAATCGAATTACTAAAGGAGGTAAAGGATTATTTGTAAGGGGCTACTTATTTTTTAGATTTTAAATAGTTTCTTAATGTGTGGCCCCATACTGGGGAGATTTTAAAAATAGGAGAAAAGGAGAGTCATGTCAACAACAATGAAAGATTTTCTTGCTACTGTGCAAGACAGCAACCGATATTTGTGTCCACTCTGTAGCTCAAGCAGAAAAAAGAAAAGCGATAGAACTTTGTCCGTAGAGCTAACCCAAGAGACAGTTATCTATAACTGTTTCCATTGCAATGAAAGCGGTGGATACAGTCATGAACAACTGAGGGCATCACCACCAAAACCCAAAGCACCACCACCCCCTAGGGCGATCTCAGTTCCGAAGAACAGTGACGAACAAAAGATCTCAGATTTCCTCGCTGCGAGGAGTATTAATTATTTACAAGTCAAGGATAAGTTTAAGATCGTCCACGGAACCAAGTATTTTCGGGAGAAAGGGGACATCGAGGCTGGCGAAGTCGAAGCCATCGGATTCGTTTACGGCAAGGACGAGGCAGTTAAATGGAGGCCAGTTGGCGATAAAAGATTTATACAAGACGGTGCGGCCAGAACCTTGTGGGGCATTGAAAGGATCAAAGGCAGGCTGGAGCTTCCAAAAGAGATAGTTATCTGTGAGGGCGAGCTTGATGCTTTGTCTGTGGCATCAACAATGGAGATAGATGTTGTCAGCGTACCCAACGGTGCGCCATCTAAGATTTCTGACAGAAAGGTAGTCGCAAGCGAAGATAAGAAGTTTGAATATCTGTGGGAGGCGAAGGATGTTCTGGGTCGTGCTGAAAAAATTATTCTTGCTGTGGACAAGGATGAAGCTGGCGAGGCACTCAAGGAAGAGATTGCGAGGAGAGTTGGCAGAGCTAAATGCTATGAGATTGTGTATCCAGAAGGAACTAAAGATCCCAACGATATTCTGGTGCATCTTGGCTCAGAGGGCTTGGAGCGCATCATCACAGATGCCATACCCATGCCGCTCGATGGTGTCTATGGTGCTGAATCCTATTTAGAAAAAGTGCAAAACCTTTACGACAATGGAATGATCAAAGGGGTAAGCACTGGGATCGATAGTGTTGATGACCTGTTCACCGTTGCTCTTGGACAGTTAACAGTAGTTACAGGGGTGCCGGGCAGCGGTAAGTCTGAATTTATTGACATGTTAATGATAAACCTAGCGCGTCAGGAGAACTGGAAATTTGCGGTTGCATCGTTTGAAAATCCCCCTGATCTGCACATCGCCAAATTAGCTGAGAAGCACTGCGGAAAGAGTTTTTTTGATGAGCCGAACCGAATGACTAAAGAAGAGATGGAGTCGAGCCTGAGATTTGTAGACGATCACTTTATGTTTCTGGAACAAAAGTCTGGCGAAGCAACGACAGCCGATAGCATCATGGATAGAATCTCTNAGGCATGTCTCCGCAAAGGCGTAAGAGGTGCNGTAATCGACCCTTACAATTACATCATGCAGGATGCAGGAAGCGAAGAAAACGAGCATCAGTTCATCAACCAGCTTTTGACCAAACTGGTAGCCTTTGCGAGAGCGCATGACATTCACATCTGGTTTGTTGCCCACCCTGCGAAGATGCAGACTAATCAGGAGGGCTTGACCGCTGTACCAAAGGGCATGAACATATCAGGATCAGCGGCATTTTTCGCTAAGGCAGATTTGGGCATTACTGTTCACAGAGTGGGAGACATCACAGAGATTCATGCATGGAAGGTGAGGTTCAAATGGCAGGGGCAAGTCGGGATGACTCGCCTTAAATATGACAGGGCATCAGGAATATATTCTGAGCGCAACCAATTGGATTATAAGGGTTTTTCGAGCTTCAACAGGAAGAAGGAATACGAAGATGTCCCCTTCTGACCTGCCTGTTAACGAGATTGGAAACAAGCATCTCCACTTCAAGCACGACATCAACCTTGAGCAGTCGGATTCGGGGTTTGCTAGAGCAAAGATCAAAGATCAGTTGTTCGTGGATCACCTGCTCATGCAAGATTTTATTGATGTTTATCAACATCAAAATGCAGAAAAATTAGTAGCGATTGCGGTTTCTGCTGGCGTGTTTTTGCGTAGCCCTAACTTGTCAGGAACAAATTTTCCGAGCAGCGGGAAATCTAATATTTACTCGTCAGGATTAATGAGATGGAACGGGGTTGAGAAAAGTATCCGAAAGAANTGGGGGGATGATGGNATGAAGATTATTTACGACCATGTGATTTTGGATGTTTGGACGGATGACCAAGAAAAGGTGGGAATNTTAGGAAGGATTTTGACTCGATAAAAGAAGGGGGCGTTGCCGCCCCCAGAGTCATGTACCGAAGGTTTCATTGATTTCGGAGAAAATCCAAACACTTCTCCTGCAATTAGACCTGAAAAATGTGTGAGTTGCAACCATTCGCCTATTTAATAGGTCAAAAAGAAACCCCTGCGGAAGGCACTGCATGATTGCTTTCGCATCGANGCCCACACTCCCCGATTTAGGGTTCCGCATCCATGCACTNAGTTCTCTTTTAGCAGAGAACTGGTATCTGTACAAGTTAGCTTCCTGTCCTTTTTAGTTCGCGGATAGGACTCAAGCCCTCAACGGCAATCTCTTCAAAAGCAATGCTGATGCCCTTGTTCGTAACTGCATCGATGACTTTACTAGCATCAACGTCTTCTTCAGCGTAGACTCCCTCATCATCATAATAAGAGAACTTAGAGAAATCGTCTTTAGATAGTCCGTACTCGACCATTTGTTCATTGGTGATGTAAAGCCAGCCGTGCCCTTCATCGGCATGAATAGTAAGTGTTATTTCATTCATGGTTATTTACCTCTTCAGTGGTTTGATTTTNNCGCGCTTGAATTGCCGCGAAGCCCTCTGCCATAGCTATTGTGAACGTGTCAGAAATAGCGAGACAGCATACTTTGTCTGATATCCTGTGAAATGCATACCAGAGATTATCTTCCCAGTTTTTTTCAATTGTCATAAATTCCTCTATTCTCCCTAGGGGGCTTACGCCCCCACTCAAAAAATTAAATAGTAGCACCATCGACTTGATGACTCAAGCCGCCATCGTATCATCGGCTATGATGGTGCGTATTCCAGATTGCTCTATGTAATGTCGAGCGTAGATCCAGTGGCGATAGGTGTCGAAGACCATGATGACGTTCTCGCTGGCGAGNCGGTCATAGTCGGACTGNTCGGTGTACCCATCGGTGAAGGCTAGGATCACATCAGCAGACTCNCCCTCCTCCTCGATGAAGTCGAGAGCGGATGACAGATAAGTGCCGCCACCGCTTGGGCCTTCATGGTCGAGCAACTCCTGACCGCTGTANGCTTCAAACGTACCTGCTACCATGTGATTGGTAGAGATAAGCAAAGTGCCAGAGGCTGGCTGGATCTGATCGATTAGCTCCGCAGTCTCACGCTTGAACAACTGACGAGAGTGATGATTAACAGAATGAGAGATGTCATCTATGATGATCAGCCGCGACAAGCCGCCTTTCTTGGTTGGCCTAATCGTGCCTGTGGTCATGAACGCTCGCTTGTGGATCTTGCCCCAGTTTGCCCTGCCTTCTCTCGAAGAGCGGTTGAGATACTCAGCCAACTGTTCGCGCCAATCCTCGACAAGCGCATCCCGATCTGACTTGTAGCGATCAGAATTCTTGCTGTACTCGCCAGACAATGTGCGTGATTGCTCATCGGCCTGATCAATAGCTCGATCAAACTCTCGCACAATCTCCTCAGCATCAGCATCTGCCTGAGCCTTTTGCTCTTCAGGAGTGCCCTCGTACACAGGATCAAGATGAATGTCTTGGCCCCCATGTCCCTGCGGCTCACCTGCACCTGACTCGTCAGCATTAGGCTCATCACCCTCCGAACCAGACTCGTCAGACTCACCTGCACCTGACTGATCAGGACTAGGCTGGCCTTCTGAATCCTCAGAGTCACCTGATGGATCTTGACCTTCAGGCTCATCGTCTTGCTTGTCACTGTGAAGCTTGAGATAAACTTCTTCAGTGATGTCTCTGGCAGTGAACCTGTCATCGAGAAGCCCGATCTGTTCACCCTTGTCATCGGTAGGCATCTCAAGACCTTGGGCCACGAGGTCAGCGTTGATGATGTAATCGCCTGCCACGTTGTAAAGCTCGCGTGACCAGCCAATCTTCTTACCGCCTTCTTTGGCAAACCAGCCGCGATCAGAGAAGACCTTTGATCGAAACATGTGCTTGAACATAATATGTCCGACTTCATGAGCCAAAAGAAAAGCACGTTGGCTTGCGTTCTGGAGCGACAAGAAGAAGTCAGGGTTGACGTACACCCAGACCGAATCGGTTGCCGCTGTAGGGATGGAGCGTGTCCAAATGACCGCTCCCTCGCCTGTGTCCCTGCCCACCAGCATCATATGATGAACTGGCAGTTTTACAGCAAGAAGTGTCATTGCCTCAACGTACTCACGCTTGAAGGCAAAGCTCACCTCGTTTTGATATAACTTTTTAGCCTGCATGATAGACCTCCTACTTAGCTACTAAGCCGATCAAATCGCTATATTTGATCATGAATTGTTGTGCCTCCGCTGAGTTCAGCGTTAGCCCCTTCTGTGCCGCTGTCTTGGCAAGCTCGACACCTGAAACGATCATGTTCTCAGGCATCATTCGCGTGACGTAAGTGAACAGATTGTTTGCGGCATCGTCAGAGAATCGCGTGAGCGAACCAAGTGCGCGGTTGAACGCGAGTAACTGCATCCCAGTGTTGTCTGGGACATTAGCAGTCTCAGGCGATGTCAAGATATCCAAAGGATCAGGTACATCATGAGCCACCAGCCGCGAGTGTTCAGCAACCATGTTGGCCGCGCCAATGCCCAAGTTCATGGCGAGGGTGTCAACCATCCAAGTAGGCAGGTGACCGTCCCAGTCGGACGTTGATCTCATGAACATGTCGAGATCCTCAGCCGCCTCAACAGCCCCTCTGGGCGTGGAGTATGGGCCGTCCTCAGTCGGTGTGCCATCGGCAAAGAAATTCTCGTTTGACTCAGCCGCGCCAACGATTAGCTCGTTGACCTGATTGTTTCTAGCC
>NHDX01000032.1 GCA_002171675.1 Chloroflexi bacterium TMED70
TTGCATGTTGCCCCATAAATGAAGTTTGAGAATTAGTCGCTGATTGAAATTTTTCAGGTCTGTAAAATTCTTTTGTAAGTCTTAGAGTTCCAGCAACAAGTTCAATTGGGCTCTTAACTCTTTTATTCCAAACTTTTTCTGTTTTGAAAAATTCAGAATTGAATAAAAATCTAAGCATTTCTTTTATGTCATAGCCAGAATTAAAATAAACTTCAGATAATGCATCTATTGCTTCTGGATTATTTGGTTCTTTGTATGGCCATTCAGGTACTGGTGGTTCATCCTCAACAAAAAAGCTGTACATGTGTCTAGCAATAAATTTAGATGTAGCTTTTTGTTTGCAAATAATATCAATAATATCTTCACCATTGAAATTACCTTTTTCACCTAAAAAGATCTTCTCATCGTTATCATGATCTTCCTCTTTATATTCAAAATGCATAGCAAGTCTTCCATATGGCCAAACAGAATCTCTTTGAGATTTTTCAGTCATATATTCCTTATTTGCTATGGTCCAACCAGTAAATGCTCTTGCAGCTTCTTTGATATCTTTTTCAGTATAATTTCCAGTTCCCATAGAAAAAAGTTCTAATAATTCTCTGCCATAGTTTTCGTTTATTGCTCCCTTATGACTTTCACAGTTATCAAGCCAAATAATCATCGCAGGATCTTTAGAAAGTTCTATCAATAAATTTCTATAATTACCTAATCCTAGTTTTGAAAACATTTTTATCTGATCATGCAGAACAATACCATTAGCTAGTTTTGCATAACCCGTAGCAAATATACCGTGCCAAAAAAGTGCTATTTTTTCCTTGAATGGTGAATCACTCCAAATCATTTTATAAAGCCATGAAGCTCCATTTGAGGAGTTCCCCATTGGAGAACCATAATCAGGTTGATATCTATGCATGAGATGCTTTGAAACTTCATAATTGGGTTCTGAATCTAGCATTAAATCTACTTGCTCTTCATAACTNCTTTTAGAAATTTCAAGTAACTCATCTTTACTAGCCCCAAAGCCTGCTCGTCTCATNAAGTGAGCCATTAACATAATATTTTTATNAGACATAATTNNTTAACCTTTTTTTATAAAACTAAATTGTTCAAAGTTTTTACCTAAAATTGGAACAGAATCAATTCCAAGCCATTGATCTAATAAGGTAGCATACGTAGACCTGAAATCATTATTATATTTCATGTCTCCTTCTACTTGTTCTGATATCTCTAATGATGGTTGTTCTCCATAAAAGCCACCCTTAACAGATCCTCCAAGTACAAAAGCTACACCACCAGAACCATGATCAGTTCCAGAACCATTATCTTCGATTCGTCTACCAAATTCTGAAAAAAGAAGAACAGTAACATCATTTTCTCGTCCATGTTCTTTTAGATCTCTAAAAAAATCTCCAACAGCATCTGAAAGTTCTTTCCATAATTTTGCGTGATTGAATAGTTCTCCCGCGTGTGTATCAAAACTTCCGTGTTGAGCATAATAAATTTTTGTTCCTATGTCTGCAAAAATAACTTTAGCTATATCCTTTAANTTATTCGAAATAGGATTATCAGCATATTCGACTGAAGAAGAATATTTAGAATTAGCTCCACTCAGGATATCCGCACCAATCATTGCGCTTACACCATTATCAGACAAAGCATCTAAAATAGCATCTCTACCTTGATTTGGACCATACATTCTAGAAAAATAATTTAAGGCATTTTCTCTTTGATCTTTACCTTTTATATCAGGCATTAATCCATATGTTTCCAAGTCTCCTACTGATGCTACAGGAACATCTTTACATACTAATGCTCTTGGTAGTCCTCTTCCAAAATTCACCGCAGTTACGACATTATTATGTGAAGGATCGATTTCTCTTATAGTTCTTCCAAGCCAACCATCAGGAGCAATACTTTCAGATTCAGCAGTATGCCAAATATCCATAGATCGAAAATGTGATCTGTTGGGTACAGGGTATCCAATACCATTGATAACAGCTACATTACTGCTATCCCATAACTTTTTTATTTCTCCCATTTCTGGGTGAAAACCCAGAGATCCATCTATATCTATTACATCACTTTCAGTAAGATGGATTGCAGATCTTGAATCGTGATATATTCCGTTGGTATATGGAACTATAGTGTTCATAGCATCATTACCACCAGATAGTTGAATAACCACTAAAGATTTTTCTTTTTTTTCTACCACCTTATCCTCCAAGAAAATTAGAATTTATAAAATTCTAAACTCATTTGAAAAATTTACAATAGTTTTTTTGCTATTTGAGTAAGAATGGAATCTATGGTGCCGAGGGCGAGAGTCGAACTCGCACGCCCGTAAGGACACTACGCCCTCAACGTAGCCTGTCTACCATTTCAGCACCCCGGCATTATATGGCAGGAGCGGGAGGAGTCGAACCCCCGACCTCTGGTTTTGGAGACCAGCGCTCTAGCCAACTGAGCTACGCTCCTAATTTGCATGAGCTTTAATTCTAACAACTTTTATAAATTTAAACATGAAAAGAAAAATATAAGTATGATTAATCAAAAAAAATAGGCATAGAAGAGGGATTATCTATGCCTATTTTATGTTGTAAGAAACTTGTTTATAAAGCTTTCTTGCCTGTATCTCCAGTTCTTACTCTGATCACATCGGAAATTTCTGAAATAAAGATTTTTCCATCTCCGATTTGTCCAGTTTCAGTAGTTTTTGCTGAGTTCAGAATTGCATCAACAACCTTTTTTTGGTTTGATTTATCTGTAACTGCAGTAATCAATACTTTTGGAACAGATACTCGATTAGCTGTGGAGCTTCCTCTACCGGTGAAAACTTCAACTCCTTCTTGGGTACCTCTTCCACTTACATTTGTATAAGTAAAACCAGTACAGCCAGCTTCAGCCATTGATTCTAAAACTATATTAACTCTCTCTGGCCTTACAACTGCTTCAATTTTTATCATTTGTTTCTCCTTGTAATAAAATTGCTTCTATTTAGTTTGCTCCATCATTTACAAAACCTTGCTCACCATGTTCAGCTAAATCTAATCCTTGNCCTTCAGACTCTTCAGATACTCTTAAGCCNAAACCNGGGATTTTATCTAATANAAANAAAATNACNANNGANACTANAAATGANTANGCTANTGTTCCNGCTGCNGTATAGATTTGAATCCAAACTTGCTCNCCGCTNCCTTGAAACAATCCTTTNACTCCTGCAATACTTTCAACTGCAAAAATTCCNGTNGCTATACAACCCCANANTCCTCCNACNCCATGAACAGCAAANACATCTAGTGCATCATCAAGATTAGTTTTATGAATTAATTCAACTGCAAAGTAACATATGATACCTGCTCCTAATCCTATAGCTAGTGCTCCAAGAGCGTTCACTGCTCCAGCTGCAGGTGTGATTGCTACCAATCCTGCCACAGCACCAGTTGCAACTCCAACTGCACTAATTTTGCCTCTAGTAATCAGGCTAACTATTCCCCATGCTGTTGCCGCAGTAGCTGCAGCAATTTGAGTAACTAGCATTGCATTTACAGCATAACTATCAGAAGCTAATGCTGATCCACCATTAAATCCAAACCAACCAAACCAAAGTATTGAAGCTCCTAATACAACATAAGGAACATTATTTGGTTGTAATCCTGGATTTCTCCTTTTTCCTACTAATATAGCTGCGGCTACAGCTGCAGCTCCAGCATTAATATGGATAACTGTTCCTCCAGCAAAATCTAGAGCACCAGCGCTACCAATCCATCCACCACCCCAAACCCAGTGAGCCACTGGAGCATAAACAACAGTAATCCATATTACTGTGAATATGAGGTAGGTAGAAAATTTAAATCTTTCAACAAAAGCTCCTGTAATCAAAGCAGGAGTTATTATTGCAAACATCATTTGGAAAAGAACATCATAAAGAGGGCTAATATCTTCCCCTTCAGATGCAAATGTATTAACACCTTCTAATCCTAATAGAGAAAAATCTCCAATAAAACCAGAAATCAATTCACCATTTCCGTATGCTAAACTATATCCCCATAAAGTCCAAACAATAGTAACAACACCAATCGTTATGAAGCTCAACATTATGGTATTTACTAAGCTCTTAGCTCGTACTAAACCACCATAAAAAAAAGCTAAACCAGGTGTCATAAAAAAAACAAGTGCAGATGCTGTTAACATCCACGCGGTATGTCCTGAATCCATTTTTTTCTCCTATACCTTTATAAATTAACTATTTATGAGGCTAAGGCAGTTATGTTTCATTCAGGTTACATAATTGTTTCTAATAATTAAATTTTGTTACAAAATTGTAAATTTTTAAAAGAATCTTTTTATGTTTTTTACAGAATATAAAAGTAATAAAGGGAGGACAAATATTAGATTATTTGACCTACAAGAACCTGAGGAAATATCATTTACTTCTACAACAGATTCTTCTCTCAATTCATAAGGTCCTGCCCCTATACTTTTTCTCCAATCACTATCTAGTGTGTCTAAATCAAATCCATAGGCATTAATTAAAGCTTCATCAATAGTTTTACCTTTAGAGATATTAGTTAACAAAACATTCATACCTGTTTCNCCAAAATTGTCTATTANATAATTAATTACACTTCTAGATTGTCCATAAGCAACTAAGGTTAGCTTTGGNTCTCCAGGGAAACTTCTTAGTTGGCTCAAGGGCTTTAATTGATTTGTACCAATCGCCCANTCTAGGTACANGTCATAACTTATAGTTTTATCTCTATTTGCATATTCAGCAAGCCCTTCATTTAGCCATAAAGGNAGATTAATTGATCCTTCTGTTTTTCTACCAACAAGTACGTGCATTATCTCATGTGTAGAAGTNCCTATATCATTTTTACCNGCAAGAACTAAAACAACACTTGATTCATCAAAAGCCTGACCTGCTGTAACCAANTGNCTATCTGATGTTTTTGATTTTGAACGTANTGCNCCTAACATTTCTGAATAATTATTATAAAGAGTCAAATGAATTTTCTTATAATTTGAACTACTTGAAATATCAATTATTGGAGCCATAGTTAACAATAATTGTTCACACTCAAATAATAATTTTTCTGCTCTACTTTTAGAGTAACGGTAATAAATTCTTATATTATCTCCGTCTAAGTATTCCCAATCATCAAATCTAGTATCAAGCATTATGAACTCATAATCCTCGGATATAAATTGAGTTCCATCATCAAAATAAAAAATAAGGTGCCAATTTATAGTTGATCCAGGTGGTATATAACCTCCTGTAGTACTAATTCTAAAATCCATTATTCCAGATACATTATTTTCTTCGTCAGTTTTAAAATCCATATAACCATACTGTAATGCTTTTCTATCACCAGTTTTAAAATTGACTTTGATGTCACTTATTTTTTTTTCACTAAAACCTTCAAAAATAAAAGAAATATTATTTGGGAAATCTACTTTATGGTCAATTTTATTTATAATAAAATCTTCATTCGATTCAGCAATAATTTGAATTCCTGAAGAGATAAATAAAACCAAAAATAAACTCGATAAAAAACTAATTTTTAGCATTTTTCAAACCTATAATTAATCTCCAAATTGAACTTGCTAATGTTCCTATAGATAAAATATATAAAGCATATAACGGTTGAGAAATAATTAGAAAGAAAATAAGAATAACAGATCTCTCAACACGGGTAAAAAACCCTGATTTATTTTCTATCTGCAGACTTTCACTCTTAGCTCTTACATAGCTAATTAATTGAGAACATAACATTGAAATTATGCATAATAAAACTGCAGTTTTGTCTAAGGAATTGAATAAATAATAACAAGCTAAAGCAACAAAAATAGTTGCTTCTCCATATCTATCTATTACTGAATCTAATAAATCACCAAATACAGATTCATTTTTTGTCAAACGAGCCATAGCTCCATCTATAGAATCCAAAATAGTTCCAAAAGCAACAATAATACCACCAATTAAAAATTCTCCCTGATAAATAAAATATGAGCCAAAAATAGTTATAATAAGTCCTATGAAAGTGATCATATTAGGCGTAAGACCTGCCTTAATTAAGACTTTAGATATGGGTATTTCGTATATTTCTCTAGTATAACTTCTTACTATTTGTCTAAATTTTTCCACGATGATTAGTCTTTATTTCATTACTATATATATTTATTATTTCAGAAACTATTTTTACCCATGAGTATTTTAGAACATTTTTTAAACCATTTTCAATATTTTCTTTAGTTTCAATTTTCTTTGAAATTATTTGAGAGAGAACTTTTGATAAGTGATCACTTGAACCTACATTAAACATAAATCCATAATTATTCTTGTTTAATATATCTTTATAACTTTCAATATCTGAAGCTACTAAGATCGATCCAGAAGCCATGGATTCTAAAATTACTATTCCAAAGGATTCATTACTGATTGAAGGGAGGCAAACTATATCAACTTTTTTATATAAATCAGGAAGATCATTTTGATTTATTGTTCCTAAAAANGATATATCTTTAATAATTTGATTAGAGAATATTTTTTTATCACCAGGCCCTGCNACAACTAATTTCAATTCCTGATATTCTTTTTTCAACTCAATANAACTTGAAAGTAATGTTGAAAAACCTTTTCTTGGCTCATCAAATCTACCGATAAAGCAAATCTTAGGTAAATTATTATTTAATTTTTCTGTTGTTCTAAGATCATTAGAAAAATTACTTACATTAATTCCATTAGGAATAATAGAAGAGTNAAANGAAAAATATTTATTTATATATTTTTGAGAAAATTTTGAAACACAAATTTTATAAGAAAATCTTTTTACCATAAATTTNAGAACAAAATTAAGNAAGTAATAAACATAATTTTTCTTATCGCTATATGCGTGAAAAGTAGCAATTTTTGTAATATTTGTAAAAATATTTATAAGTATTTGAGAAGGAATTAAGGGTTCGTGTATGTGNATAATGTCAAAATTATTTTTTTTGATAATTCTAATAGATTTTATTATTTTAAAAATATTTAATGAGATCCTAGTTTTTGAACCAAGGAATGAAAAGGTTACCGGTTTACCCAGATCAATAAATTCAACATCATCTAAAGTATGAATATTAGTTAAAGATAAAGGAGCAAAAATAGTAACTTCGTTGCCTCTTTGAGACAACTCTCTAGAAAGCTCTACAATATGAGTTTGAACTCCACCTGGAACAGAAAAATCATAAGGTGAAGTTATTGCAATTTTCAACTTATTCTAAGCCTGAAAAATCCTCAACTGCTTTTCTAGCATCATCATCTCTCATTTGATTAGGAGGTGATTTCATAAAGTAAGCACTAGGAGCGTCAACGGCACCAGATACTCCTTTATCCAATGCAATTTTTGCACATCTTATGGCATCAATAGCAACACCAGCAGAGTTTGGACTGTCTTCCACTTCTAGCTTTAATTCAACATTTAATGGGACATCTCCCCAAGAAGTTCCTTCCAATCTTATGTAAGCCCATTTTCTATCTTCTAACCAAGGGACATGATCTGAAGGACCAATATGTACATCATCAGTTGGCAGTTCTTTTTCAAGTTGAGACTGAACAGCATTAGTTTTTGAAATTTTCTTACTTTTTAATCTTGATCTTTCAAGCATATTCAAAAAGTCAGTGTTACCACCAAAATTTAACTGATACGTTCTATCTAGTCTAACTCCTCGATCTTCAAAAAGTCTTGCAAGAACTCTATGAACAATAGTCGCTCCAACCTGACTCTTTATATCATCACCAACTATTGGTAAACCTCTATCCTTAAATCTTTTCTGCCAGTAATCTTCTTTAGCAATAAAAACTGGAATACAATTTACAAAACCACATCCAGCAGCCAAAACTTGTTCAACATACCATTTAGTCGCTTCTTCTGATCCAACTGGAAGATAGTTAATTACCACATCAACTTTTCGTTCTCTTAAGATTTCAACAATATCTGAAGTTTGACCTTCTGGTTTATCTCTATCTCTTTCAACTTCTACAATGTCAGATAAATATTCTCCAATTCCATCATGAGTCATTCCTCTATCAACCTTAACTCCACTATGAGGTACTTCGTGAAATTTCAAAGCATTATTATTATTTGTAAATATTGCTTCTGACAGATCTTTACCTACCTTATCTTTATCAACATCAAAGGCAGCAACTATATTAACATCACCTATAGAATACCCTCCTAAAGTGTTATGCATAAGACCAGGAACTTTTATGTCGCTTTCTCCAACTTCTGAATATTTTTGAATACCCTGAACCAATGATGAAGCACAGTTTCCAACTCCAATGATAGCAACATTAATTTGACCCATAAAAAACTCCAAATACTAAATATGAAAATTAAATTATAACTTAATATGCTAGAGCAGACCCATCTTTTCTTGGCTCTGTACCTAAAGATATAACTCCAGATTCATGATCATATTTAGCTAATTGGGCTCCGCCAAATTTCATTCGATCGTTTCCTCCAACTAACTCAATATGGTGTCCCTTATTTTTTAATTCATTAACAGTCGATTCAGAAAGATCTTCTTCTAAAGATATAGTCTTCATATCATCAACATCTAATGAAAACCTAAGTGCATCTAAAGATTTTTGAGCACCAAAACCATAATCAATAATATTTGATAGAACTTGCAAATGCCCTTGAGGTTGTTGGAATCCACCCATTACTCCAAATGANAAAAATAATTTAGAATCTTTAGTGACCATACATGGAATGATAGTATGAAATGGCCTCATATTTGGTTCTAAATAATTTGGATGATTTTTATCAAGACTGAATAATGCTCCTCTGTTCTGGAGAGCAATACCTGTTTCAGGAACAACTANTCCAGAACCAAAACCTTGAAAGGTTGAGTTAATTAAAGAACAGCCCATTCCATTTTTATCAATAGCAGTTATATAAACAGTGTCACCAGAAGTTTCAAAAGTATTATGTGATACTTTTTTCATCACAGACTCTTTATTGATTTCATTAAATCTTTGTTTTGCATATTCTTTAGATAAAAGTTTTTCTGTAGGAATATCTGATTTGGCTGGATCAGTGATATACCAAAGAGAATCGGCAAATCCTATTCTTATTGACTCTATTAAGTAATGATAAAAATCACTACTTCCATGATCAATAGAACTAAAATCTAAATTTTCTACAATATTTAAAGCAATTAAAGCAGCTAAACCTTGTCCATTTGGAGGGCATTCATAAACATCGTATCCTCTGTAATTTGTTTTTATTGGATCAGTCCAAAAAGATTTATAATTCTTTAAGTCTTCTTGGTCGAGCCACCCTCCCTCAGATTGTATAAAATCAGAAATTTTCTTAGAAATACTTCCATCGTAAATAACTTTTGGCCCTTCTTTAGAAATTTTATACATTGATGAAGCAAGTTCAGGTAACCTAATAACTTCNCCTTCAACAGGAGCTTTATTATTTTTATTTAACAATTCAGATCCAGATTCTCTAAATTTGAGTTTAGATTCATTCTCAGCCCAAGCCCATGAAATAAGTTCTGAAACAGGATAACCTTCCTCAGCTAACTTAATACCAGGCTGAAGCGATTCAGAAAGAGATATAGTCCCAAACTTTTTTAATATTTGTTCCCAACCATCAACAGATCCTGGGACAGAAACTGAATAAGCTCCACCTTTACCTTCAGTTGGAATAGAAGANAAGCCTTTATCTAGTAATTCATTAGGATTAGAATTTCTAGAAGAAGTTCCAGAACCATTAAAAGAACTGATTTTTTCAGTTTTAGGATCCCAAATCAATGCAAATATATCACCACCTATACCCGTAGACATAGGTTCAACAACTCCAAGAGTTGAAGCCATAGTTACTGCAGCATCAACTGCATTTCCACCTGCTTTAAGTACATCAATACCTACCTGTGAAGCTATAGGTTGACTTGTTGCTACTCCTCCATTTAGACCATGAACACTCGATCTTCTTGATGAAAAAAAACTCATTATAATCTCCTTTACACGCATTAGTGTACACGGATCAGTATATCCTAAAACGTTTAGTTTTAATTCTTTCTTGGATTTAATATATCAGTTAATGCATCGCCTATTATATTCCAGCAAAAAATCATTATCCAAATTACTATTATTGGAGATAAAAGTTGTTCAGGATGATTAGTTAANACTGACACACTAGCTCCACCTCTACCTGATACATCAGATAACATAGCTCCTAAACTTGGTCTTGGAGGTTGAACTCCTAAACCAAAAAATGAAAGAATAACTTCTGATAAGGCAACTGCTCCTAATCCAAAGGTTGCAGTAACAACTAATGGTGCAATGACATTAGGTAAAATATGCCTAGTAACAATTCTAAGCGTGCTAGCTCCAGAGGTTCTAGCTGACTGAACATAATCAACATTTCTAATACTAAAAACTTGGGCTCTTATAAGTCTCATTGTTCCAAACCAACTTAATGGAAGTAATGCTATTCCTATAACCAAGTAATCTATTATTCCGCTACTTACTAATCCAGAAATATTCAAGTTATCTTCAATAGAATAGAACATTTTTGTAATCCTTGGACGCAATGTAGCTGCCAATAAAATAATAAGAAGGATATCAGGGAAAGAAGAAACCAATTCTCCTGTCCTCATTACAACAAAATCAAAAAGACCTCTGTAATAGCCTGCTAGTAATCCAAGAAATAAACCTAAAATCAAGGAGCCTGTTAATAGACCAGTAATTGTAACAATTACTGTAGTTTGAATTCCCCATATAACTCTAGAAAGAATGTCTCTTCCCAATCTATCTGTACCCAAAAGATTTTCCATATCAGGAGGAGATTGTGTCTTAAGTAAGTTTGTTTCTGAATAATCATAAGGAGCTAATAATGGTGCAAAAATTCCAACTAAGTAGATAATTGAAACTAAGATAACACAAATTACTCCTAGTTTTTTTCTACTGAAATTAATCATGAATAATCTAGTAGCTGATAAATTTTTAGGATTTAAGTCCATCATTGTAATTCAATCCTTGGATCAACTAGGGTATATAAAAAATCAATAATCAAGTTTGCAACTACCAACGCACTAGATCCTAATAAAACTATAGCCATAATCACTGGATAGTCTCTTGAGTAAACTGAATCTAAAGAAATTCTTCCTACTCCAGGTATACCAAATAAGATTTCAACTATTAGAGATCCTCCAAACAATCCTGCTAAAGAAAATCCCATAATTGTAACTACAGGTAACATAGCATTCCTAAAAGCATGTTTCCATAACACTTTATTTTCACTTACACCTTTTGCCCTAGCCAATTTGACATAATCAGTATCTAAAACTTCAATCATTGAAGACCTAATTAGCCTGACAAATACAGCAGCTCCCGGTATACCAATTGTTATAGCTGGCAATATAATTCTTTTATCAAAAACTCCACCCCAACCAGCTGCTGGCACCAAATCCAGTTGCAGGGCAAATATTAGTATTAAGAAAGGTGCAGTAAAAAAAACAGGCATAGCGTAAAAAACTAAAGAAAAAATAACTACGATTGGATCCTTTACACTTCCATTATGAACAGCTGCATAAAAACCTAAAGGTGTGCCTATTATAATAGCGATTACAAATGAAATAATATTAAGCTTTGCAGAGACTATTAATTTTGGAATTAATAACTCAGAAACTTCTCTATTCTTAAAAACATATGATTCTCCAAAATCTCCGACTGCAGCTTTTCTAACATAATTTAACCATTGNAANACAACTGGATCATTCAATCCCATTTTTTCTCTTATTCTGTCTGCAGATTCTTGATCGTAGTTGTTNCCTAACTGAACTTCAACTGGATCGCCAGGACCATATACTCCTAAGAAAAAAACTATAAGAGATACCATAAGTAAAAGAACTGGCATCCAAATAATTCTTTTGAAAATATACTTTAACATGATCTGTTTATAAACAATTTATAATATCAAATCTATAATAAATTTATTATTCTATGTACATATCTTTGTATTTAGGAACAATGATAGGAGTAAAAGAGTAACCTTTAACCCAGGGTTTTACTAACGCATAACCATCTGTATCGAACCATAAAGGAAATATAGGAGCTTCATCTACAACTATTTGCTCCGCTTGGTTGTATAGTAAAAATCTTCTGTTTTGATCTAATTCAGTTCTCGCTTCTAAAATCAAATCATCAACTTTTTCATTTTTATAATTACCGTGATTTACATCAGATTCACTATAAAACAATATATCTATAAAATCTTGTGGATCAGGATAGTCAGCTTGCCATCCAGATCCAGCCCAAACTTGTAACCTTTTTCTGTTCATGTCTTGTAAATAAGTTGCCCACTCAACCTGTTGAATTTCTACTTCAACTCCAAGAGTCTCTCTCCACATATCTGAAATCACTTCTGTATCCATACCTGGAGAACCACCTGTTCCAGGGATAGTAACAATTATTCTAGGGCGATTNGCAGGATCTGCATATTTAGATTTTGATAAATAATCTTTGGCCAATTCTGGATTAAAGT
Source organism: Chloroflexi bacterium TMED70 (assembly GCA_002171675.1). Taxonomy (GTDB): domain Bacteria; phylum Chloroflexota; class Dehalococcoidia; order Lucifugimonadales; family Lucifugimonadaceae; genus TMED-70. The sequence goes on from NHDX01000032.1 coordinate 12,540, forward strand.
CTAAACCTTTAATAGAAGGACTGTAACCTGGAAAGCCCGGTGGAATTACAGCATAAGCTGGTTTAGTAAGTCCTGAGTAAATCTTATCTGCGATAAGCTCTTTATCCACTGCATGACTGAGTGCTTTTCTGAAATTTTCATCATCAAAAGGAGCCATATTTACGTTAAATCCAATGTAGGATAATGTAAATTGTGGCGGAACATCTACTAAATCTTTACTAAGGGGATCATTAGGGTCTTTGACTCTCTCTAAATCAGCCAAACCAACTCCAGTGATATCTATTTCATCATTCTCATACATAGCCATAGATACACCACCTGCAAGATTCATAATGACTCCATCAACTTTAGATTTTTCTCCCCAGTATAAATCGTTTCTCTTTAATTTTAGTATTTGTCCAATCTGATATTCTTGAAGAACAAATGGACCTGTTCCAACAGGAGAGTCTATCCAATCATCTCCCATTGACTCCAAATATTTTTGACTTAGCACAAATGCAGTAGGATAGGTTAACTTTGCTAAAAAATATGTTTTTGGAGAATCAATAGTTATTTCTAATGTCTTGTCATCAATAGCCTTTACGCCTTCAACTTCTTGTATCCCTCCATTGCTATCTATGACTTCTTTAACTCCAATAATATCGCCAAGATAAACGTCTGCATTATAGGAACCAGTATCAGGATTAGCAGATCTTTCTATTGACCACTTAAAATCTTGAGCTGTAA
>NHDX01000033.1 GCA_002171675.1 Chloroflexi bacterium TMED70
TCCTGTTCCACCATCTATTTCAACAACTTTGATTTTATCTTTGTTCTCAACATAGTAAGCGTAACCAAAGTAACCCATTGATCCTTTATCTCCTGCAACTCCCATTACTAGCACATTGTCATCTTCTGATGGAGTATAGTCAGCTCTTGTTCGACCCTCATCTCCATTGATTTCATCTGTAAAGTAATCAAATGTTCCTGAGTCTGTTCCAGGTCCATATAAGTTCATTTCAACATCTGGGAAGCTTGATCGTACTTGGTTCCAGTTGTTTACTGTTGAACCTTGGTCCCAAATAAGTTTTAATTCTTCTGTTGTTAGACATTCAACCCAGTCGTTAGATTTATTTACTACGACTGATAGTCCATCAAAAGCAACTGTAAGTTCTGTGAATTCAACTCCATTTTCAGCAGCAACAGCAGCTTCTTTATCCTTCATTGGTCTTGAAGCATTTGATATAGCTGTTTCTCCAACTCCAAATCTCTTCATTCCTCCACCTGTACCTGAGATTCCTACTGGAATTTGTACATCTGGGTGTATCTCTCTGAAAAGCTCAGCTGCAGCAACTGATATTGGGAACACTGTTGATGATCCATCAATTTCAATTGTTCCTGAAAGTTCAAGTTCTTTATCTACTTCAACATATACTGTTTCTCCATCTATTACTTTTTCCACAATTACTGTTTCTCCAGGAACTTGTACTTCCTTAATAACTTCAGTAACTTCTGTTTCATCGTCACTTCCACATGCAACTACAGAAAAAATTAGTGTAGCTAGCATTAGCATAGTGACAAACAATTTGTTCTTTAACATTTGTAATAATCTCCTTAATTTTTTTTACTACACACTTACNTTAAGAAAAATTAAGTAGATATTTTTTAAAAATTGTTAAGAATATATAAAATTATATTAAATGCACATTAAGCTAGACAAAGAATATTAAAGAATACTGCTAAGAAAATGTTATCTAAGTATGTTTTAGACCCTAGAGAATTTGAAGGTTTAGACAATGTTTATGCATACAACAGGATATTTCCTAGACGGACTTAAATTTCAAATATTTGGGATTTTATATTATAAATTGTCGCATTTTCTGTCGCAAATTGAATAAAGATGTATGATTTTAGGTCAATTCAAACTCAGGTTAGAAATTTCTTCAAATAATATCAAATTATTTCAACAGCTATATCTAGTATTGCAGGACGGCTTTCATTATTAATATCTACAAATAGTGATTCGTACTTAAGTGTCTTTAGTAATTATCCCCCTGTCTTAATCAGACAAATCATAAATCTATCATGATTAGACAAGGTGTTTTTTATGTGATTTCTAAAGTTTATTCTTTATTCATTACAATTAGAATNCCCATTATTACCATGGATAAAAATCCACCCATCCATCCTATGATTGCAAAAATTTCAAATTCAACGAAATTATCTAAAATTGCAGATACTCCAGCGATTGCAAATATAGCGCTAATCACAGTGTAGAACTTTTTCTTCATAGTTAGAGAAATGCCCAAAATAAACCAGCTGATTCCCATTATAAAGCTCAAAGATGTATCCCAACCTCTTGCACCTTCTAAAATTCCCTGAGCGAGTCCAGCATCAACTCTATCAGCTGCGTCTAAAGCTGCAATACCAATTCCTTGTAAGCCAACAAGAACTGGAAAGGTTAGCAAAATTATTAATCCACTAATTTCAGCTAGATTNGAGCTAATAGATTTATCAGTATTTATAGATTTAGCTAGAAAATATAATCCNAGAATCATTAAAGCTGTAGATATNGTTGCAAGGTAACCTCCCAAAACAACTGAATTTTTTGATTCTGCAAGTTTTGCTAGCTCTTCACCTGCATTCAGTTGATAATTATCAGGAAATAAAAGAATCCAACAAAGCATCGATACTATTGGACCAAAAATCATCATGGATCCAAAAATTTTATTATTCATAATAAGCTCCCTCTTATTTTTAATAAAATTTTGGACTAGACATAAGTAAATTACAATAGCTTATTATTATTTTAATCGTATTAGCCTAAACTTGTAATTTAATGTGTAGGAATTATTTTTATAACAACTGATATATTATGCTTCATGTTGTTAAATATATTGGCAAAATTTCAATTAACCAATAACCCAAGATTAGACTTTTTATCTGGCTTGACCGTTGCCTTGGCTCTTGTACCAGAGGCTATAGCTTTCTCCTTTGTTGCTGGTGTAGAACCTCTAGTAGGGTTATATGCTGCATTCTTTGTTGGAATAATAACTTCTATATTTGGTGGTAGAAGTGGAATGATATCAGGTGCTACAGGTGCGATGGCAGTAGTAATGGTCGCATTAGTTGCGATATATGGCGTACAGTATCTTTTTGCTGCAATAATCCTTACGGGAATAATACAAATTATGATTGGAATTGCAAGATTAGGNAAATTTATTCATATTGTGCCATCCTCAGTAATGATAGGATTTGTGAATGGATTAGCTATAGTGATTTTCCTAAGTCAAATAGGTCAATTTAAAGATCCNAACTTTTCACCTCACTCAGATAGTAATCACAGCGCAATTAATGTTCTATTTAATGGNGGTTGGCTNGAAACGAATCAACTTTTTATAATGATAGTATTGACTATTTTCACAATGGGAATAATTTTTTTCGTTCCAAAAATACCTAAAGTTGGGAAACTGGTTCCATCACCTTTAATTTCTATATTAATACTTTCTGTTTTAGTTATTACACTTAAAATTGATACACTTACTGTCGGAGATTTGGCTTCAGTTTCTGGAGGATTGCCAGAATTTAGTATTCCTAGTGTTCCATTTAACTTTGAAACATTTTATATAGTTTTACCATTTTCTCTAACGTTGGCTGGTATTGGCCTTATTGAAAGTTTACTGACATTAACACTTATAGATGAAATCACCGAAACTAAAGGNAGGCCAAATAAAGAATGCTTTGGTCAAGGCCTTAGTAATATGACATGTGGTTTTTTTGGAGCAATGGGTGGATGTGCAATGATAGGGCAATCGATGATAAATATTTCTTCTGGAGGCAGGGGCAGATTATCTGGAATAGTTGCTGCAATTTCACTATTATGTTTTATATTATTTTTTTCTAGATGGATTGAAATGATTCCTATTGCAGCATTAACAGGAATCATGATGATGGTTGTAATTGGGACATTTGCTTGGGCATCTTTGAAAATATTATCTAAAGTTCCAAAAGAAGATGCCATTGTTATAATTCTTGTAACAAGTGTGACTGTATGGCAAGATTTAGCAATTGCTGTTATTGTAGGAGTTATTTTCTCTGCTTTGTCATACGCTTGGAAATCATCAACTTCTATCAATATTGNAGATGGAGAAATAATTTCAAAAGATGAGCGAGTTTATTTACTCAAAGGGAGTTTGTTTTTTGGTTCAATAAATAAATTTAAGGAATTTATGCACCCATCAAAATTTGATGAAAAAATTGTTAATTTAGATTGTTCTGAATCTTGGATATGGGATCAATCTTCGATTGAAGTTTTAGATAATATAACAAATAAATTCAAAAAAAATAATAAAATTCTAAATATTCTTAATTTAGGTCCTACTAGTCATAAAGTTCTTAAAAAAAGTGAGAAAGTTTTTGATATAAATATTGTGGACTAATATTTATTATTAAAAGTGTTCCTAGGTATATGTGAAAAATTACTTACCCGTTGGAAGATATCTCCAAACAGCTACTACTTTTCCTAAAATACTGACATCGTTTGATGGGAAATACATAGGATCCATCTGAGGGTTTTCTGGTTGGAGCCTAGTTTTATCTCCTTCTTTATATATTCTTTTTAAAGTAGTTTCATTCTCCGAATTTATTTTAGCTGCTACCATTTCACCATTTCTAGCTCTATCAGTTTTTTCAAGAATTACTGTATCTCCATCACCAATTAAAGCGTCTATCATTGAGTAACCAGCTACTTTTAGTGCAAATATTTTTTCTTCGATGTAGGAAAAACTTTCCGGAAGGTCAATCATATCTAATTCGTCTAAGTCCCATCTTGAATCTTCAATTAATGGAAATGGTTGCCCGGCAGTTATAGTTCCTAGTACAGGAACTTTAATAGTATTTGTTTTTTGATCTATATTAAGGCTTATGCTTCTTGAGACTTCTGAATCTCTATTCATTAATCCTTTTTCTTGAAGCCTATCTAAATTGTATTTGACCACAGAGGTAGAAGATATATCGCAATTGTTTTGTATATCTCTTATTGAAGGAGGGTAACCATATTCCTCAATATACCCTTCAATAAATCTGAGTATATCCTTCTGTTTATCTGATAATGGTTTCATACTTGCCATATTATGAAGCTAATTGATATCTAAATTGTTGTCAAACTTTGTGTCCAACATTTAATGTGGATGGTCTTCAAAGCTTATGCCTTCTATGTTAGTTGGTGCAGTAGCATCATCTTCACTAAATCCAAACCCTAAAAAATGAGGAGGAGGAGTGTTAAGTATTAATCTTGCTGCTTTAGTTTTAGAAACTGCTTCTAATGCTCCGATAACAATGACTACTTGCCCATCTTGTAGCTGAATTTTACCTGTCTCGTAAATACCTCTAGGCTTTCGTAATTCTGTTTCACCATCTTCAATAATTCCCCAATCGCTTAAGCCTTCATAATCTGCTGGAAGTATGATTCTCCATTTTGATATAAGGCCTGAATGAGGTTTTACTGAAATAATAATTTTAGAATTTTTATCATTGGGATCTCCGTGATCAATTTCCCAATTATATACGGGCTGGTTGTTCAATTATTTTTTCTTATTGATTAGATGTTGGAGTCTAGATTTTTTTCTAGAAGCGTTGTTTTTATGAATAACCTTTTTCTTTGCAGCTCGATCTAGAACTTTAGAAGTTTCTCTGTATAGCTTCTCAGTTTCTTCAGCATTATCACTTTCTATGCTTTCTTTCAATTTTGTTATTGAGGATTTGATAGCAGTTTTAACAGATAAATTCACTTTATACTTATTTAACTGATTCCTATGTGTTTTTGAACTTGGCATATTTTCCTACTTATTTTACTCTTCTAACCTTATAGACCCCAGGTGTACTTTCCATCTTACCCAAAAGCCTAATTATTTGACCTAAGTCTCTAGTATAAACTGTTAATTGAATTTTGCACGTACCGTTTGTGTCATCTTCTTGTGAATTTATCGAATGAATATTAGTTTTTTCTCCCCATACTACATCTGTAATATCTCTAATTAGCCCAACTCTGTCATATGCTTCGATAAGCACTGTTGTAGGAGCAAGTTCTTTTGAATGTCCCCATGCTGCTGGTAAAAATCTATTAGTATGTTCTAAATTCCTTAATCGTGAACACATTATCCTATGAATTACTATTTCATTACTAGAATTTTTATAGCCTACTATTTCGTCACCATAAACTGCATTACAACAATTTGCTATTTTTTTTTCAATATTATCTTCACCCATTATTAGTACAGATGAAGCAGGATTATGTTCTATCGATTCTTCAACTTTTTCATCTACTAGATTCATCTTTCTAACTGTCTCTTCTAATTGTTGTTTATTGATTACATCAATGATTTTTTGGTTACTTATTTCACCTGTTCCAACCTTATATGCAAAATTTTCATAGCTATCATTTTCTATTATTTTAGGCATAATTATTTCACTATCCTCAATGTTTGAAAGTCTTACTGTTCTAAGAATTTGCCTTTCTCCTCTTTCAATATTTTCATTTCTTTCTCTTTTCTTAAACCATGCCTTTACCTTATTTTTAGCATTTGCTGTTCTAAGATAACCTAAACTATCATTTAACCAATCAAGCTCAGGTCCACTTAAATCCTCAGATTTTTGTATTTGAACAGTGTCTCCATTATTCAACTTTGTATTCAAAGGTTTTAATGCTCCATTTATAAATGAAGCTTGGCAAGAATGCCCAAGATCTGTATGTAGGCTGTAAGCATAATCTAGAGGTGTTGAACCTATGGGAAGTGTAAAGATATCATTTTTAGGGGAGTATACAATTACCTTATCGGACAAAATATCATTATTAATAGATTCTAGGTATTCGCTGTCTTCTATAATTTCATTTTCAAAGTCCATCATATCCTTTAACCAGTAAGTATCCTTACTGAAGTTTTCAGATTTCGACTCTTCAATTGAATCCTTATATTTCCAATGAGACGCCACACCTTGTTCAGCGAAATTATGCATTTTTTCAGATCTTATTTGAAATTCAATTTTTTGATTACTCTCATTCATAACTACTGTATGTAAAGATTGATAATAATTTTCTTTAGGCGAAGCTATATAGTCATCAAAAGAACCTGCAATGGGTCTCCATAGGTCATGAATTTTACCTAATACGATGTAACAATCCTCTTTTCTCTTTACAACAACTCTTATAGCAATTAAATCTTCAATATCAGAGAAATTTCTTCCAAGCTGCTTATATCTTTGAAGCTTGTTGTAAACTGAATATAAATTTTTGGGTCTTCCAGTGACTTCTGCTTTTATATTGAACATATTTAAATGATTATTTATTTGATTAATCATTTTTTGAGTAGTTATTTCTCTCTCTTCTCTTTTCTGACTAATCAGTCTTTTGGTCATTTTGAATTTATCAGGCATAAGATGCTTAAAGCTCTCATCTTCAAGCCTCCACTTTAAATCATTCATACCAATTTTTTGAGCTAATGGGGCATGTATTGATAAAGTTTCTTTTGCAATTTTTTTCCTTTTGTCTAAGTCTAGATATTCCAATGTTTCTACATTATGTAGCCTATCTGCAAGCTTTATAATTATGACCCTTACATCCTTGGCCATAGAAACCAAGAATCTTCTCATGTTTTTTTGATCTACATTCTGAATCAAATTATTTTCGTCATTTGTTAACTTTGTAAGGGCAGTAACAATTTCAGAAATTTCCTTACCGAACTCATTTTGTATATCTTTAGCATTGATTTTTGTATCTTCTATAACATCATGTAGTAATCCAGAAATAATAACTGTAGGGTCTAGTTCTAATCTAGCTAAGTGAGTTGCAACTTCTACTGGATGAACAATGAAATCATGACCAGATTTTCTCTTTTGCCCTTCGTGTGCATCTTTTGCAAACTCAAAAGCACCTATGATTTTTGATACCTCTTCATTAGGTAAATATGATTCTATTTTATTAATTAAATTATCTGTATACATATTATTCAAAGATTTTTATAATCTCATCTTGATCAAATCTTTCTAATTTTTCTTTACTACCATCTGTTTTAATAATATTACGATTTAATGATTTTGTCGTTTTACCGATTATTTTTCCATTAATTCCTGATAAATTAAGTTTATTCACAATAGATAGCGAATCTTTTTCCTCGCAAATTATTAATAAGCAACCTGAACTTATTACTCCTAGAGGATTAATATTTAATGTTTCACAAACTTCCTTAAAGTCACTAACAAAATTTATAGCATTTATATCGATTTCACATCCAACATTTGAGAACTCACATATTTCATGTATAGCAGTTGAAATCCCTCCTTCAGTGGGATCATGCATTTTGATTATTTTTCCTGTTGAAATAGCAATTTCTGCAATTTCGCTTACACTGATACTCAAATTGCTTGCAAGATTAGACAGGTTTTTTAATTTAGAATTTGATAGTTTAATATTCTCTGTTATTATTTTGCTACCTTCTATACCTGCTAATCCTCCAAGAATTATAGTTTGATTTTCCGTAACAACCTGACCATTTATGAAATTTTTATTAAATGTTCCTAATATTGTTCCACTTAGTATTATTTTGTTAACTGCTTCCGTGATTTCAGTATGACCACCAACTATATCTATATTAAGTAATTGTGCACGTTCGTTTACTTCTGATAAGACTTTTTTTAGATCACTAAATCTTGTTTTAGGAGGAATTAATGTAGTAAGTAAAAACCATTTTGGTACTCCCCCTGCTGCGTATATATCATTTGCACATACATCTAAAACATACTTTCCAATATTTTCAGAATCAAATGTAATTGGGTCTGATGAAACTAATAAATCTTCTTGATCTCTTATTGAAATCATTGCAGAATCTTCTCCAATTTTTGGAGTGGATCCTACATTGTTGATCTCACTTAATATTTCTTGAAGTAATTTATTATTTAATTTTCCAACTGGTAAAAAACTAGTCATTTTTTGGCATACCTGGAAATTCTAAGTTTGATAATAATGGTTCAATAATCTTTAAGAAAATATTCGTTCCTTCTAATGGAGAATTAGCATATATATAATTGAGGTTATTATCACATAATATACCAAAGGAAGTTTTGTCAGTATTTTTATAAAAAATCAAATTATATTTGTGTTGACATATTTCTGCTCCTAAAATTATAAATTCTGTGTCTAACTTATCTATAATTTCATTTATTTTGTCCAGATCATTGATTTCAGCTATTAATCTATTATCAATTGCTAATTCTAAAATAATCAGATTTGTATTTTGTAAATTGAATATCTCTGAGAAATTATAATTTGAGGTCGTATTTTTGTGTTCAATCTCAGTGCAGTTAATAAATCTTCCATCGTAATCTGAATGTATGATATTTTCTGAATTATTGATCAAATAATGAATTTTGTATCCCTTCACTTGAACTTGAGCATACATCATTCCTTCTACAGGGCATCCTAGAGCACTTGAATTCCATACCTTTTCTTCGAATTTAATAAAATCAATTTCACTAGAGGGAATATTTTTACTACTTATTATCTGGGACATCACTAAAGCAATAATCTCTGGTATTTCTGGTTCAATAATAACTTTTTTTTCTTCTATTACTGGAAGGGGTATTTCTGGTTCAATAATATCTTTTTTTTCTTCTATTACGGGAAGTGCTATTTCATCATTGATACCGGGATATTCGTCAAGATCAAAAAATATAAAATTTGAAGATAGTAAGAAAAGTATAGTTGTTAATACACCTAACAAAACCAAAATTGATTTTATTACTAAACTATATTTTCGAAATGAATTGTATATACTCATTAGTTGAAATTTGATTGTATACTGAAATAGTAATAAATAATAAGTAATTTGAATTTATCAAACTATAATCTATATTTTCAAAGAAAATTTAGAAAACTAAATTTTGCATCTACGCTCATAATATTTTGGGCTATTATTTTCTCTATTATTCTATCTTTACCTATTATTTATATATTTCTAAAGATAACCTTTGGGATTAACTTATTTTTTGACTTTATACTAAATTATAATATTTTAAAGATTACAATTAACTCAGTCTTACTCGTTTTGTTGGTAGTTTGTTTAGCAACTCTTATATCATTACCTTTGGCTTTCTTGAATGTAAGAACAAATTTGCCATTTGCAAAATATCTAATTTCCATCAGTGTTCTTCCTATAGCTTTACCTAGTTATGTAATGGCTACAACTCAAATAGAATTATGGGGCCCCAGAGGAATAGCTTATGATATATTAAATAAATTTTTTGGGACTGGTCCCTTGCCCTCATTTTATGGCCTTTCAGGATCAGTAATTGTATTGACCTTGATCACATATCCATACATTTATATTGGT
>NHDX01000034.1 GCA_002171675.1 Chloroflexi bacterium TMED70
TTCACCCTTTATTGAATGAATTTTTCCAACTTCTTCTACTATTCCAGTAAACATTATTTAATAAGTTCTTCCTATGATAAGTATATCTTCATCTAGTTGCTCAATGGATGAGATTTTTAAATTAATTCTATCTTTAATTTTATCTATACCTTCGCCTTCAATTGCATTAGGAGATTTTTTCCCTCCAAAAATGCTAGGTGCTATAAAAGCATATACTTTATCTACTAATTTTTTATCAAAAAAAGATCCAGCAAGGGTCCCTCCTGCCTCAATTAATATATTATTGCAACCAAGAATATCTAACTCTTTTATTACATCATTTATTTCAATTTTCATTTTAGAAGATTTGATATGTATTATATGATCAGGTAGTTGGGATCTATCTACACCTTTGCCTGTAAACCAAACAATCTTACCTAAATTTTCATATTTATAAATTTGATGATTTTTATTTAATTTCCCCTCATTATCTAATATGACTCTATACTTAGGGTTTCCTTCATAAATTTTAATTCCCCTTGAATTCATTTTTGGATCATCTGAAATTATTGTGTTTATTCCAGTAATTATTGCATCACTAATTCCTCTCAGTTCATGACCTTTTAGCCTTGATTTTTCATTAGTAATCCATTTAGACTCATTATTTTTTGTTGCTATTTTTCCATCAAGAGTCATAGCTAACTTAATTGAAATNAATGGTCTATTATTTANAATTTTAAAGTTATATGATTCATAAAGTNNTTCACATTGTTTTTTTTGATAATCATTCCAATTATTCTCTAATTCTATCCCTGCATTACGTAATTCTTTGAAGCCGTTACCATTTANCTTTGGATTAATATCAATTGTTGGGCAAGAAACCTTTGNAATGCCTGAATCAATAATCTTNTTTGTACAAGCTTCATCTTTACTGAAAAAATTATGAGGTTCTAATGTGCAATAAAGTGTTGCACCATTAGCTTTATTTGATGCTTCNGTAATAGCTTCAGCTTCAGCATGGTCACCGGGACTTATTTTTGTTCTACCTTGACCTACAACTTTTCCATCTTTNACTATGACTGCTCCAACTGGAGGTCGTGGGGATACTTTGCCAATAGATTTATTAGCAAGATCAATAGCTAGTTGTTGAAATTTTTCTTCATCCATTTAATCTTTTTTTGAAATCTGTTTTTCGAAGTCCTTAAAAACTCTACTTTCAGTAGGGTCTAGNTGACCTTGATACCTACTTTTTAGCTCAGGAGATCCATAAGGTTTTTCAGCTTCAGAGACCATTTTTTGAAAGGAAATTTGGCCTATTCTCATTCCATAATAAAGAGTTATCGGTAATCTGGAAACATTTGCTAGTTCTAATGTTAAATTCCCATTAAAACCAGGATCTACAAAACCAGCTGTTGAGTGAATTAATAAACCTAATCTTCCAAGTGAACTTTTACCTTCAATTCTAGCAACCATATCATTAGGTATACTAATTTTTTCTAATGTGGATCCAAGTACAAAATCTCCTGGATGGATAATAAAAGGCTCATCACCTTTTATTATTATTGGTTCATTTAGATCTGGAAGCTCTTTCTTCAAGTCTATATATGGAGCATTAGAATTATTAAAAATTAGCAGTTTTTTATCTAGGTGAAGATCAACACTTGCTGGTTGAACATCTTTTTCAAAATATGGATCTATACCGATAATTCCAGCTTTTATTGCATCTTTAATATCTTTATCTGAAAAAACCATAATTCCCCTTTGGTGTCTTACTTCCTTAAGATTATATTAAAATTTAAACGATTTATACCCTGATTTATAGTAGAAACATCTGAAAATTTTTTCTATATCGACGTCAAGATTTTTTACAAACAATATAGAATTGTTTGTAAATAAAAAAAAATATGCTTCAAAATCTTTTATCAATTTCAAAAACAATGATTCTATCATCAATGATAGTAATAATTATTTCTTTATTATTTNTACCATTTGAAGTTAATGGTAGATCAATGGAACCAACACTTAGTGATGGAGATAAAATTTTGGTACTTAGGCTGAATCATTTATATTTACCTATATTAGAAAAAAAAGTTACATTATCTTTGCCAAAAAGAGAATCGATAATAGCTTTTAAAAAAGAAAATGACGTCGAGTTAGTCAAAAGAGTAATTGGGCTTCCATATGATGAAATCGATATTCGCAACCAAACTGTATACATAAATGATGTCATTCAACCAAGAGGAATGACTTTGACTTCACCTAAAATGGGATTCCCAATAGAAATACCAGAAAATTGTATTTTTGTTTTAGGTGATAACAGAATCTTGTCAAATGATTCAAGGCAATTTGGATGTGTGCCGCTTGAAAGAATCGAGGGACAAATTGCTCTTAGAATTTGGCCTGTGAATAATNTAAAGCTATTCAGATAGTATTTTTTTAAAAAAAGTTATTTCATTTGGGAAAAAAACTGGAGGTTTCCCATCTTCAATTTCATATTGTCCAATTATGTTGTTTTTTCTTATGAATGAAGGTGGCGCAACAATATAACCACTGGAATAAATATTTATTCCTTCTAAGTTTTTTATAGATTTATTATAATTCCATAAAAAACTTGGTAAATTTTTTGAAAACTTAAACCAAAACTGTATTTTCTTATCAGGAGTTCTAATAAAAGTTGTAGAACTATATAAATTTTCTAAAAAATTATAAAAAATCAGATTTGAAATTTTATCTAAACTTTCTTTTTCAATTAGACTCATCAATCTAATTATTACAGTGTCTGATTCGAATTCTAGGACTGAAAGATTCCCTTCTTCACCACAAATAAGTCCACAGTTATCTAATTTTTTTTCACCAAACCAATCATATATTTCCTCCTCTGACATTTGAATACCAGATTGTGCGTTATCAAAAAATATTTTTCCTTTATTACCTTTGTGGATTTCTTTTGAAAATGGCATTATGGGGAATGGAGCTAATCCAAAATTTTGATACTCAAATAGAGTTTGAATCATTTCAAGTTCATTTTCCATAAATTTCCTATCTTAGTGAAAAAAACCTTTGGGATCAGACCATTTTTTAGAAACTCTGACTGACAAAACTTCACCAGTACATGTTAATTCACCTTTATGAGAAAAAAAATCAGCATAGAACAAAGTAGTCTTAGGCTTTCTTTCTATTAATCTTGCTCTAATTGTTACTGGTCCGTCAATTGGAGTTGGCTTTTTAAATTGAATATTTAATGTCGCAGTTGCATACCAAATTGTTTCTCCTTCTCCAATTTCTCGTCTCTCAAATCTATAAGCGTCAGCAATTGATGAACAAACACAATGGCAATCAATTAGAGCTGAAATGGTGCCACCATTCATTACATCTGGTGGCATAGCCGCATGATGAGGTTTTGGATCAAAAATACATACGGATTCATCTTTTTCCCAAAATGATTTAATTCTTAAGCCTTCTTTATTCCAAGCTCCACAACCATAGCAATTATTACCATAGAGTTTATCTTGAAAATAATTCTTCATTACTGATAACTATTTTTTTATAATCTTAAAGTAAATAAAGACGAATATAGAGGCTAAAACCAATATTAGAGCTCCAAAAATCATTTCTATTGAAGCTAATAATTGAAGTTCTTGAAAATACATTTGTTGAGTTATACTTGTAGCTTCTTCAAATTTTCTTCTTTTTGCTTCAGATTTATCTAACTGAGATCCAATAATTGTGAATAACCCAAATGCAATTATAATAGTTTCAACAATTACAAAAACCCAATCTGCTAATTTTATATTTTTTAGATCCATAATATTTTTTTTGTATATTTATAATTTTATCAAAAAGAAGATTATATATTTATCTTATAAAGTATACTGATGTGGTAGACAATTTTTTAAATAAGGAAATTATTATGAAAAAATCACCAGAAATATTAGACATTATTAAAAATAGAAGAAATACTAAAATTTTTGAAGATAGAGAAATTGATAATTCTCAAATAGAAATTTTATTAGAATCTGCTATTTGGGCACCAAATCATAGAAATACAGAACCTTGGAGATTTTATGTTGTTGGTAAAGATTCGTTATTAAGAAATAAAATTTCTGAAGGAATTATTTCATTGCAAGAGAGCAGCTCAGGCAATAAACTAACTCAAGATCAAAAAGATAAAATTTATGATCAAATTTATTCTTCNCCGTCGCTTATTTTTGTTTACAGTTTATTGGGGGAAAATGACGAAATTACAGAAGAAAACTATGGAGCTGTGTGTTGTGCTATTCAAAATATTCAATTAACGGCTACGGAAATGGGGCTTGGAGTTGGATGGTCTACAGGAAAAATTTGTAAAATTTCNNACCTTGATGAGATCTTAAAACTTAAGGATCAACTTAAGATAGTTGGAGTTTTATCAGTTGGATATCCCAAATCTAATTCCAAAAAAACTAGAAAAGACTTCAAAACTATAACTACTTGGTTGTAAATAATTAACAATAAATCATTTAAATTTAAATTTTACTTGTAAATTGTTATTATTTTTACATGAGAAGATTTATTGTTCTAACCATATTATTATTTACTGCATGCGGACCCTCTACTAATGAAACTGTAATACTTATTTCAGACACTCCTATTCCTCCATCAACTCCTTTACCTGCATCTACTGCTTTGCCAGCAGCAACGTCTATTCCTCCATCAACTCCTTTACCTGCATCCACTGCTTTGCCAGCCCCAACCGCGGTTCCGATACAAAAAATATTTCCGGATGATTATTCAGATAATCCTTATGATCCTTCAATCATTGGAATACTTGATAAAGATACTAATATTTCTAATATTTTTGGAGACAACAATAGAGATTATGTTGGATTTACAATCAAAGAAAATTTCTTCGTTGAAGCAATTAATCTAATTGACTATTATGGGCAAGATAAAATAGCATTTTTTGCTATTCAAAAAAATGATAAATTTACAGCCGAAGACGATATAACTAAAATGTTATCTTATGGCCATTTTGGTCCAGAATCAANCTATAACAAAGTTGGTCAAAATATACTTTATTATTCAAAAAATATGGATAGCAATAGAGATAAAGTAGTATTAGATCCTGGAGATTATGTGATGAGAATTCAACAAGGAAATTCTGAGAATGCATCTTATGAATTTAAGCTGATTATTAGGGCTAAAAATAAATAANTTAATTTTTCCCAGGAATTAAAGACTTGATCAATATCTTAACTGGAAGTAATAGAATCTTTACTGGTAATAAAATTATTTTTATAAAAAGCATTTCAATTCTAAGTTCGTTCTAAAATACTATTTATTGTAATGTGCGAGTTATGATCATTAAGGTTGTGACTCAAGTCATCATGACTATGGCTACATGCTACAAATAATAAGCTGAACGAAGATAAATATAATAAGATGTTTAATGATTTTTTCATTTTCTATAATTTTACATAATCATCATAAAATATGAAACCTCATCCCAGAAAATTTTTTTCATATTAATAGAGTTAACATTTTTGAAACATTTTTATAACAAAATGTAATAATAAGAATTTTAAGGGGGATATTTATGGATTCTGGTTCAATAGCGTGGATGTTAACTTGCTCTGCTTTAGTACTCTTGATGACTCCAGGTCTTGCTTTCTTTTATGGCGGATTAGTCAGAAGAAAAAATGTTGTTTCAACAATAATGTATTCATTTATTTGTATGGGGCTTGTTAGTGTTATTTGGGTACTTTGGGGTTATACTCTTTCATTTGGAGAGGGCGGAGGCAATCTTATAGGGAGCTTAAATAATTTCGCATTACGAGGTGTAGACTCTCCTGATGATCAAGTATTTGCTATATTCCAAATGATGTTTGCAATTATTACTCCTGCTCTAATTACAGGAGCTTTTTGTGAAAGATTTAAATTTAAGACATATATGATCTTTTTAGTACTCTGGATAACATTTGTTTATGCACCAATTGCACATTGGGTATGGGATTCTAACGGTTGGTTATTCAAAAGAGGTGCTCTTGATTTTGCAGGTGGTGCTGTAGTTCATATTAATGCAGGTATGGCTGCTATTGCTGCTGCAGCTTTAGTAGGTAGAAGAAGAAACATAGAAAGAGGTGTCGAGCCTCACAATGTTCCTTATGTAATATTAGGAGCTTCGATCTTGTGGTTTGGATGGTTTGGATTTAATGCAGGATCAGGATTAGCTGCAGATGGTTTAGCTGTTTCAGCATTTCTTGTAACAAATACTTGTGCTGCAACTGCAATGATGATCTGGGTTATACTCGGAATGTTTCATGGAGGGAAAGTTAGTGGAGTTGGTGCAGCTACCGGTGCGATTGCAGGTTTAGCTACAATAACACCTGCTTCAGGATTCATAGGTGTTGAATCTTCTCTTTATCTAGGAATTATTACAGGGATAATAACTTTCTATGCTGTTTATTTCAAGAGTAAAGTGAATCTTGATGATGCTTTAGATGTATTTGCCGTTCATGGTATTGGAGGAATTGTGGGATTAATTGGAACAGGAATATTTGCTACTAACGGAGGTCTAATTAATGGTTCATCAGACCTTCTCATAGAAAACTTTATAATGATTGTTTCAACCGTAGCATATTCATTAATTGTAAGTATAGTTATCCTTAAGATTTTAGATATGATCCCAGGCTTAGGTCTTAGATCAGAAGAAAATGAAGAAGATCAAGGATTAGACTTAAGCGATCATAGCGAAAGAGGTTATGTCGCTGATGGAGCTGATTAGCAAAAGGAGTTAATTATGATAAGAATTGATGCAGTCGTAAGACCTGAAAGAGTAAATATAGTACTTGAGGCAATGGCAGCAGCAGGATGCACTGGATTTACATATGGAAATGTAACAGGTAGAGGAACTCAGCAAGGCGTTGAAGTCTTTACTGGAAGAGGCAGCTCAACTGCTAACAGAGTTTCACTTCCTAAAGTTATGATCACAGCAGTTGTAGAAACTTCCATAAAAAAGAAAGTTATAGATGCTATAGTATCTGCTGCAAAAACTAGTAAAAATGGTGAAATTGGAGACGGAAAGATCTTTGTATCAGAAGTATCTGATGTTATTAGAGTTAGAACTGGAGATACTGGTTCAAAAGCTTTGTAATTTATAAGTTTTCGATTTGTCTATATTAGAGGTCAAATCGAAAACTTAAATTATTGTTTTATAAATTTAGCTATTTAAACCCCTTCCTTCTTTTTGGTAAAATTCAGTATAAATACTTTGAATTTTTATGATTAATTTTAGTGAAAATAAGTTACCCGTTATTGCTGGTATATCTATTATTATTGTTATTATCTTCTTTCATGCTTGGTTTTCTTCTTATGTAGGAGTAGAGGATTGGCAAAGACCTACGCCGGTTCCAGATACTCTTGAAAATCCATACTTTTGGCCACCAGGAGTTAATTATTTAGGTACACCTGTACCTGGAGATCAAAAAATTGATCCGTTTAGACAACAGGTTATAGATGATTATAAAAAATTTATGCAAAAGCGTAGAGACGTGTATAAGGAATGGAAATCTAAGAAAAATTTTAAACCTTCTAATGTAACTATAGATAATTAAATGTTGTAAATTCTTTCTGAATTTTTATAAAAGAAAAGCTCACTTTCAGATTTGGAAAAATTTTCAGTTAATTTTATATAGGATTCAATAACTTTTTTATAACTACTGTATAAACTATCAACAGGCCAATTAGTAGCAAAAATAGATCTTTCAAAACCAAAAAGTTCCAAACAAGAATAGACATAAGGTTTTATAGAATCAATTGTCCAATTGTGATCTCCCATTCCTAAACCAGAAATTTTACAAATTATATTTTCTATATTAGATATCTTATTCATACCTTCTAACCAATTATTAAAATATTCTTTGGTTCTAAAATCTGGATTCCCTGCACGATCTAGAACTATAGTTATGTTAGGGAAACTTTTTGCAAGATCAGCTAAATTATCCATCTCATCCCATCTAGCTGCTATGCTTGAAATCAATCCATATTCTTCATGTAACTTAAAGCCTGAACGGAAATCATCATTTATTAAATAATTTCCATAAGAAAAATCTCTTATACCTTTGAAATGAGGATATATTAAGTGCTTTTCAATAACCTCTCTTGCATTATCAGCCCTTAAATCAACATGTCCTACTATTGCGTTTGGGATCTCATAATTACTATATATTTCTTCTAACCATTTAGTTTCTTCAACAGGATCTTTTGATCCTATTGCTGCCTGAACATGAATCATTTTTTTCATTCCTAGTGGCTTAGCCTCATTAATAAAATCATTTGCTAAATAATTTCTATTCCCTAATTCCCTAAGAGGTAAATCTTCATCAGGCTGCCAATGACCGTAGTGAAGTGTAGGATGTTTCATGTCATAAAGATGAACATGAGAATCTATAAATTTAAATTTATCAGTCAATTGTAGCTCCACCATCTATTACTATTTGAGAACCTGTCATAAAAGAAGATTCTTTTGAAGCTAAGAAAAGAGCTCCATATGCAATTTCTATTGGTTTTCCATTCCTTTTTAACATTGAATCATTTGCAAAATCTTCATAAGCTTTTTCAGGATCTAGTCCCAGAGATTTAATATGCTGGTCACTAGCTCTTGTTCTTATAGAACCAGGACAGATTGAGTTTACTCTAATATTATATTTTGATAAATCCATTGCCAAACATTTGGATAACTGAATAACTGCACCTTTAGAAGTGTTATATGGTACAAAATCAGGCTGTGCTATAAATGAAGAAACTGAAGCTATATTTATAATTGAACTGTCACTATTCTTTTTTAAGGATTCCAAAGATTTTTGTACACAGTTTGCATAACCTATAACATTCACCCCTAAAACTTTACCCCAATCATCTTGAGTTACATGTTCAATATTTCCAAATACAAAAGCCGCAGCATTATTAACTAATATATTAATATCTCCATACTTTTCTACTGAATTACTAACCATTCTTTCTACTGAATCTATTTTTGATGTATCTACATTTATATACGTAGCTTCACCACCATCACTCTTAATCATTTCTACAGTTTCATTCCCTGTATCTTCTTCTATCTCAGCAACAATGACATTAGCACCTTCTTTTGCAAATAATATTGCTGTCGCTCTACCTATACCATTTCCACTGCCAGTGACTATTGCGGTCCTATTATTTAATCTCATAAATTAACTCCTTTTGATTTATTAATCCAAATGAAAAACTTCTTCTATTTCAATCATCGATTGATCAGGTGCTGCACCTTCAGGTATTTCAAAAAAAGGCGCCATAAGTTTTTGCCACCGTTCATTAACTTCTTCCTTTGACATTCCAGATAATGAATCAGAAAATGATTTTTCAGCTTCAAAATATCCAAACATTAAGCCATCTTTTCTCATAAATAAGCTATAGTTATTCCATCCATTATTTTTGAGTGCAGATTTCATTTCAGGCCATACATCTCTATGATACTTTTTATACTCATCAAGATGATTCTCTTTTACTTTTAATATAAATCCTACTCTTTTCAATAAAATCTCCAATAATCTTTTTTATA
This sequence comes from Chloroflexi bacterium TMED70, assembly GCA_002171675.1. Taxonomy (GTDB): domain Bacteria; phylum Chloroflexota; class Dehalococcoidia; order Lucifugimonadales; family Lucifugimonadaceae; genus TMED-70. Next base: position 9,557 of record NHDX01000034.1, read on the forward strand.
AATGATTATATTCTAGAAAAGTATGGTTATTACTCTATCTTGAAGATATTAATTTCCATATATTTGAATTTCTTTCATCTGTGATTAAAAATATTTCACCGCTTGAGTTTATGTCTATGTCTCTTAATCTTCCTATTTCATCCTTAAAAATTATTTCTTTATTTGTGAGTTTCTCATTTTCATAATCTAATTTAATGAGTTGCTTAAATTTTAAAGATGTTACAAGAATATCTCCATTCCAATCTGGAAATTCATCACCTTGATAAAAGATCAAATCACTTGGAGCTATTGAAGGAACCCAGGAAATTATAGGAGTTTTAAATTCATTTGAAAAGTTTTTACCACTACCTATCTTAGTTCCAGAATAATTTTTACCACCCCAACCTACTTTGTTCCATCCATAGTTTCCTCCCGATTCTACTAATCCAACAAAGTCTCCGCCTTTTGCACCATGATTTGTAATGTATAAATTGCCGTTACTATCTTTTGCCATTCCTTGAGGATTTCTTACACCTATCATATAAATTTCTGTAAGTTCAGTTTCTGTATCAAATGGATTTTTGGGTACTGATCCGTCTAGGTTTATTCTTATGATACTTCCTGCATGTGAATCGAGTTCCTGACCTACATTTCCTTTACCTCTTTCTCCAATTGAAGCGTATAAATAATCATCTTTAATAATAATTCTTGATCCAAAATGGACACTATCTTTGTAGTAGGGCATAGCTTCAAATAAAATTTCAAATTCAGATAATTCTGAATATTCATTTGAAAATTTACCTCTACCTATTGCAGTGGTATATTTATTATTTTTTTCTTTACTAAATGAAACATATAAAAATTCCTCATAGATTTCTAAATCTAATAACCCACCTTGACCAATTTGTGTCACTGGAATTTTATGTGTGATATTTTTTGATGTTTTTTCTTCTAGATTTATGTATGAAAGGCGACCATTTTTTTCAGAAATTATTAATTGATTATCATCTATTAATTTTATCGCCCAGGGATTATCAAATTTAATATCAAGCTCCAATTTTTTTAGAATAAAATCATCAGAATTAATAATTGGGTAACTTTCGTGATCAGAGATTAGTTGTTCATAATCTAAATCTTTTATTGAGGTATCTAATGATTCTTCATTTGAAAAACTAAAAATTGAAATTGAAGAAAATATTGAAATAAATAAATAAATTATTATGAAAACTGAGAGTGTAATAAAAAAATATTTTTTTTTGTTTCTAAAAAAAATCACTGCTTTAAAGTAGGAACTTTATAACCTACGTACCAAAAACTTATAATACCAGCAAAAAATATAATGACTTTTAGAAAAATCGTTGGAACTGAAATTGGAGAAAATGGAATTATTGCTAATGTAATGAATAAAATCATCATGGACTGAGCAAAAATCTTTACTTTAAGAGGTATCCCTTTACCTTCTCTAATACTTTTTATATGCTTTCCAAAAATTCTATTCTTAATTAGCCAATTGTATAATTTATCTGAAGATCTTATATAACAAGCTGCTGCTAAAATCATAAATGGTGTAGTAGGAAGACCAGGCACTAAAACTCCAATTGCCCCTATCCCTACAAATATACTTCCCAGACATATAAAAATTATTCTGATTAATAAATATTTGCT
>NHDX01000035.1 GCA_002171675.1 Chloroflexi bacterium TMED70
TTCTTTTCTTAAGCTATCACTGTAGGGGAAACTTAACATTTGTGTCATGAATACAACACTAATATTTTCTTTTTTATCAATCCAAAATGCTGTTGATGCTTTTCCACCCCAAGCGAATTCTCCTTTAGACCTTATGCTCATATTTTCTACAGGATCAATTACTACTGATCCTCCCAAGCTGAATCCCACACCCTTAAATTCTTCTTTACCCCATCTCCCTTTTGCTATTTGATGTAGGTCTTCTCCATGGTTTAATTGATTTGACATCATGTAATCTAATGTTCGTGAGCCTATAATATTTTCTTTATCTGTTGATCCATTATTTTGAATTAGATTACAAAATTTCATATAATCATCGATTGTTGAAAGTAAACCTCCTCCACCTGAAAAACTTCTTGGCTTTTCTAAGTAGCTGGTTTCTACAGAATCATCTTGGAGAATATATTTATCAGCTATTTCATCATATATATAACACGAACTAAGTCTATCTAATTTAGATTTATCAATATGAAAAGTAGTATCATTCATTCCAAGTGGAATAATGATTTTTTCTCTTAGATATTCTTCCAGAGTCATGCAAGAAATTCTTTCTATTATGAATCCTAAAATATCTGTGGAAATAGAGTAATTAAAATATTCTCCCGGAGAAAATTCTAGAGGAATATCTGAAATAATCTTTATATACTCATCAGGAGTTATTTTTTCTCGAGATCCTGCAATCGTAACTCCTTTATCAAGATATATTTTAGCTATAGTAGATTCATTAAAATGATAAGTCAAACCAGATCTGTGAGTTAATAAATCATGAATTTTCATTTTTCTTTTTGGTGGCTCAGTAATTAAGTTTTCTATCGAACCAGACTGGTAAACACTTAAGTCTTTCCATTCTGGTATAAATTTTTCAACTTCATCTTCTATTTTGATTTTGCCTTCTTCTAATAAAAGCATTATTCCCATACTAGTTAATGGCTTTGTCATTGAATAAATTCTGAAAATAGAATCTCTATTTATATTTTTTTTTCTTTTTAGATCAGCTGACCCAGTTTCGTAATAATATACTTCTTCATTGCCATGATTAATTAAAACCGAGCACCCTGGCAATCTTTTAGGTATATATACATCTTTTAGATGATCGCCTAATCTATTTATCTTTTTTTTTGAAAAATTACTCATTAATAATCTTATTCTTCTTCATGGCCAAATTTATTATAATTCACACCTTCATCATTTTTACTTGAAGATGCAAAAAATATAAATAATGGAATCCAGCCAATTAAAATTACTATCCATAATAGTTGCCACCAACCAGAGCGATTAGTATCGTGAAGTCTTCTAGCCCCAACTGCTAACCCAGGGATAAAAGTTATTAATTGTACTACTGTAGAAAAAATCCCTGTTTTTTGATCATCTACTTCAGTAATTGTTCCCATATTGTTTGTAACTATTTGTGTTCCAAGGGTTGAATCAATTATTGATGTCATTACACCTAGAATCATCAAGAATAAGAAAAACCACCAAAATTCAGCTCTTTTTGCTCTACCTTTAAATACAAAATAGAGCATAAAACACTTAATTATCGCTATTCTGAAATTCATACTTTACCTTCACTTAATGCTTCGATCTCTTTTGCTAAGGAATAGTCAGAGTCTGTTATTTTGTTTTGATCGTGACTCCACAGTTCAAATTCTACTGAATTATATACATTTCTAATTAAAGGGTGATGATCCATTTTTTCAGCTATTTCAGCAACTTTATTAATAAAATCAATTGCATCCATGAATGATTTAAATTCATATCTTCTGAATAATTTATTATCTATAATTTCCCAATTGTCTACAGGGCTTGTCAATTGTATAATCCTTTTAGATTGTTTATAAGTTATATGATAGTGAGGTTTTTAGATGATAGCAAAAGATATTGAAGATTATAAAGGATTTTTTCCGGCTAACCCTACTCCTGTTCATCAGGGTGAAGGTATTAAAGAAGATGCATTAAGAGCTATTTTGGAGTTTGATATTCAAAATGGGGCAGGAGGATTTTGGCTTGCAGGAACTACTGGTGAAGGTCCTATACTATCTGAAAGGCAAAGAAGAGAAACTGCAGAAATTTCAGCAGATGTTTGTAAAGGAAGAGTAAAAACTATTATGCATGTAGGTGGTATAACTACCGAACTCTCAATTGCTGGAGCTATAGCTGCTAAAGATTCTGGATGTGATGCAATTTGTTTATTACCTCCTTTTTTATATCCTACTGATGAGCAAGGAGTTATAGATTTCTATAAAGAAATTTCAGATGCTTGTGATAATCTTCCATTTTTTGTTTACAACCTTCCTCAGATTACAGGGGTAGAATTTGTACCAGGAAATGCAGGTACCCCAGGCCAGGTTTCAATGGATAAGGTTATAGCTCAAGTACCGAATGTTGCAGGATTAAAACATTCTGCTGCAAATCAAGCTATGATTCCTATTTTCAAAAATATGGGACTTGCTTGTTTTTCTGGTAATGGATTTCTACCTTTACCTTCTCTTACACTTGGTGCAGTTGGAACTGTTGATGCACCACTATCAATTATTCCTTCTGTTTATAACGAACTTTATAAAGCATGGGTCTCAGGTGATATTGAAACGGCTCAAGAGAAACAAAAAGAAGTGACAAAAAAAGTAAGTGTTTTGAAATCTTATAATTCTGCTGCAGATGCTTCAAAAGCTTTATTATCTGAAATTTTAGAAATAGATTGTGGTAGATCAATACTTCCAAATCGAAGATTAACAGATTCAGAAACTAAAGAATTAATTTCTAGAGCTAAAGAAGTGGGTTTGATTTAGAAATTACAAATAACTTCTAAAGCGTTTTCAGCGTAAGTTATAGAATTTTTAATTCTTGCTTTAGCTTGCTCATAATTTTTTACAGTTAAAACACCAAATATAATTGGTTTTTTAGATTCTATAATCACATCTTGTATAGCGTGTGAAACACTATCTGAAATATATTCGTAATGGTCAGTTTCTCCCTTAATAAGGCATCCTATTACAATAGCACCATCATAATTATCTATAACTTTATTTGCTGCATAAGGTAATTCGTAAGATCCTGGAACTTCATAACTTGAAATATTTTTTACACCTAATTCTTTAAGCCTATCTATTGCTAAATTTTCCATTTCTTCAGTNATATCATAGTTAAATTTTGCTTTTATAATAGCTATTTTGATTTTTGATGGATCTGAGCTTAGGCTCGCCATAAATCCTGGTTGTTTACTCAATTTCATGCCCCATTTTTGATTTTTTTGTCTCTAAATATTTTTCGTTTTCAGGTCTTTTTTCAGAAGATAAATTTATCGTAGAATTTATTTCTAAACCAAATCCTTCAAGGCCAACTACTTTTTTGGGATTATTAGTTAATAAATCAAATTTCTTTACACCAAGATTTCTTAATATTTGTGCTCCTATGCCGTAGTTTCTTAAGTCCATGGGAAATCCAAGAGAGAGATTTGCATCAACTGTATCTAATCCTTTGTCTTGAAGATTATAAGCTCTCAACTTATTAATCAGCCCTATACCTCTACCTTCTTGTCTCATATAAACAAAAACTCCAGCTTCTGATTTAGAAATTTTTTCTAAGGCTAATTCTAATTGATCTCCACAATCACATCTTAAGGATCCTAATAAATCTCCAGTTGCACACTCCGAATGAACCCTAACTAAAGTAGGTNTATTCTTGTCTATATTTCCTTTGACTAAAGCAATTGGCTCAGATTTATCAACTTCAGACTTGAACCCATATGCAGTAAATTCTCCAAATTTAGTAGGAAGATTAGCTTCTGATACTATTGAGACTAAATTTTCTTTTGCTATTCTGTATGCAATAATATCTTCAATAGAAACTATTGGAAGATTGTATTTTTCAGAGACTTTTTTCAGATCATCTATTCGTGCCATAGTCCCATCTTCATTCATAACTTCACATATGACTGCGGCAGGTCTTTTCCCGGATAATTTTACTAAATCTACTGATCCTTCAGTGTGACCTGCTCTTACTAATACTCCACCTTTTTGATATCTTAATGGGAAAATATGTCCAGGTTTTACAAAATCTTCTCGAGTAGATTTTGTATCACTTAGTTTCTTAACAGTATTTGATCTATCCTTAGCTGAAATTCCTGATTCTATTCCAGATGATGCATCTACAGAAACTGTAAAAGCAGTTCCCATTGATTCTGTATTTCTTGTTACCATTGGTTCAAGCTCTAAATTATCAATAATATCTCCATCTAATGGTGTACATATCAATCCTCTAGCAATAGTTGCCATAAAGTTAATGTTATCTGGAGTACAATCTTGAGCGGGTAATGCTANGTCACCCTCATTTTCTCTACCTTCATCATCAACAATTATTACCATCTTTCCTTTTTTGAAGTACTCAATAGCTGTTTCAACAGATTTAATTTGTTTACTTGCAGGTGGTTTATTATCGATTTGATCACTCATTTAAACGCTTCTCCATTATTTCCTCAACATATTTCCTAATGTATCTTGCATTCACGTCAGTTTCTATATTAACTGACTGTCCTATTTTAATATTTTTAAAGGTTGTTTCAGCTATTGTGTGTGGAATAAGAGAAACTTTAAATAAATTTCCATCTATTTCGTTTACAGTCAAACTTGTTCCATCAATGCTTACATAACCTTTTACTATTATATTATTTATTATTTCCGAATCAGCTTCAAAAGTTACTATTGTGCTATCTTTAATTTTTTTTATTGANTTACAAATCCCTGTATTTTCAACATGTCCTTCGACATTATGCCCACCTATTCTAGATTCATAAGTAGCTGCTCTCTCTAAATTTACAAAACTTTGACTATCTTCAGTTCCAAAGATTGTTTTTGCTCTGGTTTCTTCTGATATTTGAAAGTTAAGGCTATCTTCCGTAATTACAGTAATAGTAAGACAAACACCAGAAACTGATATTGAATCTCCAATTTTAGAGCCTTCCAATATTTTTTTACATTTTATAGAAATTTCTTCACCCTTNATTGAATGAATTTTTCCAACTTCTTCTACTATTCCAGTAAACATTATTTAATAAGTTCTTCCTATGATAAGTATATCTTCATCTAGTTGCTCAATGGATGAGATTTTTAAATTAATTCTATCTTTAATTTTATCTATACCTTCGCCTTCAATTGCATTAGGAGATTTTTTCCCTCCAAAAATGCTAGGTGCTATAAAAGCATATACTTTATCTACTAATTTTTTATCAAAAAAAGATCCAGCAAGGGTCCCTCCTGCCTCAATTAATATATTATTGCAACCAAGAATATCTAACTCTTTTATTACATCATTTATTTCAATTTTCATTTTAGAAGATTTGATNTGTATTATATGATCAGGTAGTTGGGATCTATCTACACCTTTGCCTGTAAACCAAACAATCTTACCTAAATTTTCATCTTTATAAATTTGATNATTTTTATTTAATTTCCCCTCATTATCTAATATGACTCTATACTTAGGGTTTCCTTCATAAATTTTAATTCCCCTTGAATTCATNTTTGGATCATCTGAAATTATTGTGTTTATTCCAGTAATTATTGCATCACTAATTCCTCTCAGTTCATGACCTTTTAGCCTTGATTTTTCATTAGTAATCCATTNAGACTCATTATTTTTTGTTGCTATTTTTCCATCAAGAGTCATAGCTAACTTAATTGAAATCAATGGTCTATTATTTAAAATTTTAAAGTTATATGATTCATAAAGTGATTCACATTGTTTTTTTTGATAATCATTCCAATTATTCTCTAATTCTATCCCTGCATTACGTAATTCTTTGAAGCCGTTACCATTTACCTTTGGATTAATATCAATTGTTGGGCAAGAAACCTTTGCAATGCCTGAATCAATAATCTTCTTTGTACAAGCTTCATCTTTACTGAAAAAATTATGAGGTTCTAATGTGCAATAAAGTGTTGCACCATTAGCTTTATTTGATGCTTCGGTAATAGCTTCAGCTTCAGCATGGTCACCGGGACTTATTTTTGTTCTACCTTGACCTACAACTTTTCCATCTTTTACTATGACTGCTCCAACTGGAGGTCGNGGGGATACTTTGCCAATAGATTTATTAGCAAGATCAATAGCTAGTTGTTGAAATTTTTCTTCATCCATTTAATCTTTTTTTGAAATCTGTTTTTCGAAGTCCTTAAAAACTCTACTTTCAGTAGGGTCTAGNTGACCTTGATACCTACTTTTTAGCTCAGGAGATCCATAAGGTTTTTCAGCTTCAGAGACCATTTTTTGAAAGGAAATTTGGCCTATTCTCATTCCATAATAAAGAGTTATCGGTAATCTGGAAACATTTGCTAGTTCTAATGTTAAATTCCCATTAAAACCAGGATCTACAAAACCAGCTGTTGAGTGAATTAATAAACCTAATCTTCCAAGTGAACTTTTACCTTCAATTCTAGCAACCATATCATTAGGTATACTAATTTTTTCTAATGTGGATCCAAGTACAAAATCTCCTGGATGGATAATAAAAGGCTCATCACCTTTTATTATTATTGGTTCATTTAGATCTGGAAGCTCTTTCTTCAAGTCTATATATGGAGCATTAGAATTATTAAAAATTAGCAGTTTTTTATCTAGGTGAAGATCAACACTTGCTGGTTGAACATCTTTTTCAAAATATGGATCTATACCGATAATTCCAGCTTTTATTGCATCTTTAATATCTTTATCTGAAAAAACCATAATTCCCCTTTGGTGTCTTACTTCCTTAAGATTATATTAAAATTTNAACGATTTATACCCTGATTTATAGTAGAAACATCTGAAAATTTTTTCTATATCGACGTCAAGATTTTTTACAAACAATATAGAATTGTTTGTAAATAAAAAAAAATATGCTTCAAAATCTTTTATCAATTTCAAAAACAATGATTCTATCATCAATGATAGTCATAATTATTTCTTTATTATTTGTACCATTTGAAGTTAATGGTAGATCAATGGAACCAACACTAAATGATGGAGATAAAATTTTGGTACTTAGACTGAATCATTTATATTTACCAATAATAGAAAAAAAAGTTACATTATCTTTGCCAAAAAGAGAATCTATAATAGCTTTTAAAAAAGAAAATGAAGTCGAGTTAGTCAAAAGAGTAATTGGGCTTCCAAATGATGAAATCGATATTCGCAACCAAACCGTATACATAAATGATGTCATTCAACCAAGAGGAATGACTTTAACTTCACCTAAAATGGGATTCCCAATAGATATACCAGAAAATTGTATTTTTGTTTTAGGTGATAACAGAATCTTGTCAAATGATTCAAGGCAATTTGGATGTGTGCCGCTTGAAAGAATCGAGGGACAAATTGCTCTTAGAATTTGGCCTGTGAATAATCTAAAGCTATTCAGATAGTATTTTTTTAAAAAAAGTTATTTCATTTGGGAAAAAAACTGGAGGTTTCCCATCTTCAATTTCATATTGTCCAATTATGTTGTTTTTTCTTATGAATGAAGGTGGCGCAACAATATAACCACTGGAATAAATATTTATTCCTTCTAAGTTTTTTATAGATTTATTATAATTCCATAAAAAACTTGGTAAATTTTTTGAAAACTTAAACCAAAACTGTATTTTCTTATC
>NHDX01000036.1 GCA_002171675.1 Chloroflexi bacterium TMED70
CTTAGATTTTTTTTATTTTCTTCCATTAGCTTATTTATTTATGGGTACTTGAAATATTATTTTATCAAGAGAATTAATAGTGTTACTGAAATTATGGCTGATATTACCGGATGAAGATATTATTGCTATTACTTTAGAATTATTCGGTAGCTCTATTTCACTGACTGATTTACCTATTATTCTAGAATCTGTTCCAGCGCTCATTATTCTTATTTCAGTGTAGTTATCGTTATCTGAAAAGATGCTCATATTCGAATAATCTGATATATAAGAATTTATTGAATTGCCTAAAATTTCATCATAATCAACTACGTAATCAAAATTATCATTAAGAAAAATATCTCTATTTTTCTTTGAATTCAATAATGTTATTACCTTAATATCAGAGTTAATAAACTTTGNGATTTGANATGANACAAGNTTATTTTCATCATTCTGATGTGCTGCNATAAANTAATCTGCTCTATNTANNCCNGCTTCTAAGAGAGTTTTTTTATTATAAGAATTTCCAAGAATTGATAAAAANCCTAAACTTTTTTCTATTCTNTCTGCATTNNATTGCTTTGGATCAATGAAAGTTACTTCATTACCNTGAGTAATAAAACCTTCTCCTANTTGATAACTNAAATTATTTATTCCAGCAATTATTATGTACAAANNTTAACTCCTNATAGTANNCACTATTTCATTTTTANTTGAATCAAAAAGATTAATAACAGAATAGTTTTTACTCTTNTACATTTCATAAAGATCTTTATTTAATATAATCATTTGAATCTTATTTTTATCNAAATCNCNAATAAATTTATGNTANAAAAANGANTTNAATATATCTGAATNACTAGCTAAAAATACNTAATCTGAATTTTCAATAATANTTTTNGGNTNATTAATTANGTTTTGATCAATATTTATTTTTATATTTTTTTTNTNNGAAATTTCATTNTTAAAATCNAAGTTATTATTTAANTCAAAAANNTCTATTTNATCNGAGAAATTTTCTANNGATTCAATGATATTTATNGTTGCNTNNGATATGCCAAATATTGAAATTTTCATAAGTTAATTATTATTTATAAGTTCTATTATATTTACTTCTGNGTATTTTTTTATGTAAGAATATTTNTAATCTTCATTATTACTATTTTTAGAAAAAATAATCGTATCAGGNTTTATTCTTTTTGATTCCTTAATTGTTGCNACTCCAGCATTTCTAGATTGTACAAGAATAAAATTTTCTGAATTAATATCGTACTCTAATCTTTTTTTTGATAAAAAATTATTTGCTTCTCTTAGTAAGTTTTCACCTAGGCTGATTTGATTTCCAATTTCATATTCTACGGGATACTTATGAGGTACTTCTACTACATAAATAAAATAAAGCGTTGATTTATCATTTTTAGCCAATGATACAGATAGATTTAAGAGATTTTCATTATTTTTAGAATCTAGTAGTACTAAAATTTTTTCAGACTTCATTTATAAAAGTTTATCNATGTTGTTATTATTGCCGATAATTGTAAGTTCATCGTTTTCACNAATAACCTCTTCATTTGAAGGATACAGCATCAANGAATCNCCTCTAAGAATTGATACAACTGTTAATTTTTGTGGACCTGGTTTATTTATAAAACCTGCTTCCCCTAATGTCATACCTACTAATCGGTCTGGGACTTTTAGTTTACTTATCCCAATATTTAAAGAAAGCTCAAGGTAATCATCCACATTGGGAGTAAAAATAGTACCTGCCAATCTCTCTCCCATTTCTTCTTCAGCAAAAATAACTTTATCGCATCCTAATCTTCTTAGGGTGCTTTCATGAAGAGTAGACGAAGCTCTAGCCATAACTGTATTGATATCAAAAGTTTTAAATAATACAGTCACCATAACTGAAACCTCAACATTAGATCCTATAGCTACCACNCCTACATCAAAATCTTGNACTCCAAGCTCTCTTAGAGCCGTTTCAGAAGAAGCATCAGCTGTTACTGGATAAGTTACCTGTCCAATCATTGACTGAACTTTATCTTCATCTTTATCAATTGCCATAACATCATATCCAAGTTGATACATTTTGCTTGCAAAACTAGTNCCAAATCTTCCAAGTCCAACAACTACAACTTGTGGTTTTATTTTCATATCTATCCTAATCTCACAACTTCATATGCAGGCTTTGCTTTTGCTTCAATTTTTTTACCCACAAACATTAATGCTAATAAAAGTGGACCAAATCTTCCAATAATCATCAAAAAGGAAATAAAAATTTTTGAAAAATCATTAAGTTTTTCAGTAATTCCAGTGGTAAGGCCTACGTTTCCAAAAGCACTTACACATTCAAAAAGTAATTCTCTAAATATACTATCAGGTTCAAAAGAAGAAATTACAATAAATGAAAATAATATTAAAAAAATAGAAAANATAAAAATTATGAGAGCTCTTCTTGTAATTTCTCTAGTGATAGTTCTTTTGAAAAGTGTTATTTCTTCTTTTCCCATGATTGTAGAAATTAGAGCAGTTAAAATTATTGTTAATGTACCTACTTTAATNCCTCCTGCTACTGAAAGCGACCCTCCTCCTATAAACATTAAAGCCATAGTTGTAACTGTAGTACTATTATGTATCAAATCGTAGTCAATTATAGAAAATCCAGCAGTCCTTGTTATTGCATGAAAAACAGAATAAATAATCTTATTTTGAGTACTTTCTAACCCAATTGTTAATTGATTTGACCATTCGGCAAATAAAAACTGTAACATACCAGTTATCAGAACAATTATAGTTGTGAAAACTACCACTTTGAAATTTAGAGAAACGAAAATTTGTTTAAACTTTGATTGAAAAAAAAGTTTAATATTTTCTGAAAATTCCAAAATTATGGGGTATCCAATACTCCCTAAAAAAATAAGAATCATGGTAATAGCTAACAAATTGTTGTTATTAGTTATTGAACCAATACTTCCTCCATTACCATCAGCTAAAATATCAAATCCAGNCCCATTAAATGATGATATTGAATGAAAAATAGAGTTAAAAATAAGTCCATGTTCATTATTTATATCGCTTTCTTTCCAGAATAGATAAAATAACGCAGAGCCTAATACTTGTAAAACTATAGATATATAAAATATATTCAATACAACTCTTATTGAACTACTAGCGACATATTTAGAAGGAGTGCTATCACTTAAACTTTCATTAATTAACATTTTTTGTTCTAAATTGATTTTTTTACCAAATAATATGTATATTANAAAGCCAGCTCCAATCATAAATCCTAATCCACCAATGAAAGAAAGAATTGCTATTACTCCAAGACCAAAAATACTCCATGTAACTTCGGATTGTACTGGAGTTAAGCCAGTAACTGTAACAGCTGATGTAGATACAAAAAAGCTATCAACTAAACTTATATTCTGATTAGAATTTACTGAAATAGGGAGAAATAATATAAGTGTTCCAAGTCCAATTAAGGCAATAAGTCCATAAAAAAGTATAAGCGGTGAATTAAATCCTCTTTTAGAGCTTCTTTTATTTTCAAGCTTAATNACCTCAGGTTGAAGTTCCATAGACCTTCTTACCCTATGAATTTTATCTCCATTTAGTGTATTAATTTCTTCTTTTACCATTGAAAATATTCAAATACCTATACTTATAACTTATTTATTTTTATATATAGATTATACTTATTTATAGTGTTTTAAGCCTCTTCAAATTTATATATGACTAGATACTCACTTGAAATTGTACCCAAACAGATTGAACGTTTAAAAATATTACCTCCAAAAATGTTCAAAGATATATATGTGGCATTTATACCTGGAGATAATATTTCAAATATAATTGAAGCTTCTAAGCTTCTTAAATCTCAAGGTTTTAACCCNGTTCCTCATTGTCCAGCTAGAAGTATTTTGGATGAAAATGAATTAGATTTTTTTCTTTCAGGGTTAGCTAAAGAAAAAATAAATAAAATCTTAGCTATAGGTGGTAGTCCAAAAAATAAAGTGGGAATTTTTGATAAAACTTTGGATATATTTAGTACGGGTTTATTTGAGAAATATAATTTTGAAAGTATAAATATAGCAGGCCATCCTGAAGGTAATCCAGATGATAAGGATTCAGAAAAAAATTTGATATTAAAATGTGATTGGCTTATGAGTAAAGGCTTTAATTCTTCAATTGTAACCCAATGGACCTTAAACATAGATCAAACTAATAGCTGGGTAAAAGAAATTAAGAAGAATATTATTAGTAAAAACCAAGGGAAGATCAATATTAATTTAGGAATAGCTGGTCCAGCAAAACTAACAACATTGATTAATTATGCAAAAATTTGTGGAGTTTCAGCGACTTCATTAATAATTAGGAATAAAAAATTTGGCTTAACTAAACTGGTCAAGCATAATCCTTCAGAAATTATTAGNGGATTGGAAGAATATGATAATCTACATTTTTTCCCTTTTGGAGGAATAAAAGAACTTTCTGAATGGATTAATAATAGTAAATAATAGGTGAAAAATGGAAGACTTTATAATAATCGGAGAAAATATACATACAACTCGCTCTGTCAAACTAGATGGTATAAGAATAAAAGATATTGATGGTAAAAAGGTTTTAACCTATAGAAAAAAAGGTGACGATTTCTCAATCTTAGATATTCCAGATCATTTTATGGAGACCCAACCATACAAACAAGGTCAGGTTAAGCATTTTATGATAGCTATCTGGCAAGGAATNAATGGAGATTCAGATAAAGGAATTGATTACATAAAATGGGAAATTGAAAGACAAACAAATTTTGGCGCTAAATTTTTAGATATAAACGTTGATGAATATAGTTATAAACTTGATGATCAAATAACTGCTATGAAATGGTTGGTGAATGTANTTAAGCAATTTTCAGATATACCTGTATCTATTGATTCTTCAAATCCTGAGATAATCAAATCAGGTTTAGAGGAATACGATAATCATATGAGACCATTAGTAAATTCTTTGTCATTGGAGAGAATTGATTTAATAGACACAATTGTAAAGTTTAATGCACAGGCTGTGGTTAGTGCTGCTAGTGAGAGTAGTATGCCTGACAGCTCTGATGAAAGATTAGAAAATCTAGAACAATTAATTGATGTTTGCTTTAAAAAGGGATTGATTTCTGAAGATATATACGTTGATCCTTTGATCTTTCCTATATCTGTTTCTTCTGCTTATGGTAAAGACGCTCTTGATGCCATTAAAGAGATAAAAAACAGATGGGAAAACATAAATATTACAGGTGGAATGAGCAATGTTTCATTTGGACTACCTAAAAGAAGGCTAATCAATGATGTATTTATAAGTTTAGCCATAGAAAATGGTGCAAATTCTGGAATTATTAACCCCATTGAATCTAAAATCGAAAGAATTTTAAGTATTGATAAAACTACTGAAGCTTATGATTTAACCAAATCAATGCTAGAAGGTCATGATGAATTTTGTGTATCATATTTAAAAGCTTTTAGAGAAAAGAGAATCTAAAATGTACTTAGTGCGTTTTGTACTTTGGTTTCTAAGATTTGTTGGTGATATTACTAATGAGTTTATTGAAAAAAATGTACCTTTCATGTGTGCATCAATATCTTTTTATGCCTTTTTTTCATTATTCCCCTTGCTATTAGGATTAATAATGATTTTTTCAATATTTTTGGGTATTCAAGGTTTTGAGCAAACATTAATTGATTCTTTAAAAAATGTTATTCCAATTTTTGATGAACAGGACGATGAATTTCTAAAATCATTTTTTGATAGCCTAACTTCCAACAGGCTAGCAACAAGTACAGTAGCAGGTATCGGCCTTCTTTTTGCTTCTAGTGCAGTTTTTGGAACTATAAGGAAAAGTATTAACTTTATTTGGGAAATTGACAAAAAAAGAACTTTTTTTGAAGAAAGAAAAATCGATTTCTCAATGTTATTTATAGCTTCTTTTTTATTAATTAGTTCTTTTGCTTTAACAACTGGATTGAGTTTTTTAAGTGAATTAATTTCTATAACATTTCCTGATTCTCCGCTTATTGATCAAAATATTTGGAATAGATTAGCTTTATTAGTACCACCTTTTTTAACTTTTTTAGTATTTCTTATTTGTTTTTGGTGGCTTCCAAACATTGAATTATCTTTCATATCAGTTTTGCCAGCTGCTATTCTTGCAACTTTAGCTGAAGAAATAAATAAGATGGTTTTTATTTTATATCTTAGAAATTTTAGCGGAATATCAGGATCAATTTATGGAGGAGTAAGTGCCATAATTGTTTTTATGGCTTTTATTTATATATCTTCAATAATTCTTCTTATTGGAGCACAAATATCTGCAAGAAATACGGTTTATTTAAACATAAGGCAACAAAATAAACAAAATAAAATCCTAGAATCTAGCTTAGAAAGACTTTCTTAAGATTTATTTATACTAAGGAATATTTCATTAGTTTCAGATATCTTGATTTTTTCACTTTTAGTATTTTTATCAAAAACCAACTTTTCTGCTAGAGAGTTAGTTGAAATATACTCATTATAAGATTCAAGAGTTTCATTGATTTTTGAATTACCAAATATATTTACATTAATTTTGTCGGAAATATCTAAATCTAATTCTTTTCTTTTATTTTGAATCGCTCTCAATATATCTCTTGCTATTCCTTCTATTTCTAAGTCATTATCAATATCTATGTTTAAAGACACAATTATATTACCATTTTCAATATCCCTAGTTTCTGTTCCAGGCAATGATTCTTTTTCTAAAATATATTCATCCTCACTCAACGTTTTATCTAAAATACTTAAAGTTTTATCATGGTTCATTTTCCATTCATCGTTATTTGCAGCTTGCATAAATTTACCTGTATCTTTTCCAAGTTTTGGTCCAAGCTTTCTAAGATTAATTTTAATTTTATTTTTGTATAGAGAATCTGAACTACTATTTATATGTATTTTTTTTATATTCACTTCTTCGAGCACATAATTTTCAAAGTCTTGAATCCATTTAGCATCATCACCTACTACAGTTAACTCCTTCAGAGGCTGCCTAACTCTTATATTATTTGATTTTCTTATTCCTAAGCCTGCTGAACAAATTTCTCTTACTATATCCATATTTTTCATAAAAGTATCATCTTTAGGGAATTTATCTATAGATGGCCAATCAGTAAGATGTACACTTTTCGAATTAGTAAGCTTTGTGTANATTTCCTCTGAAACAAGAGGAAGCAAAGGAGATAATGCTTTTGTAACATTCAATAAAACTGTNTATAAAGTGTCATATGCATTCTTTGAATCGTTATCATCAGCATGCTTCCAGAATCTTGGTCTGCTTCGCCTTATGTACCAATTATTTATTGCATCAATAAAGCCNGGAACAGACTGGCAAGCACCTGAAATATCATAATTTGATAAATTATGATCTATATTTTCAATTAATTCCTTCGTCTTTAATAAAGCATATTTATCTAAAGGGTTTTTTGAAGAATAATTTTCTTTTGCGCGTACACTTTCAGCATTTGCGTAAAGAGTAAAAAAGTAAAATGCATTCCATAGTGGAGTGATAATTTGCCTTTGTGCTTCGGCTATTCCTTTACCTTCCATATCTATTTGTAGATTTTGACCTTTCAAGATAGGAGATGAAGAAAAAAACCATCTGAGTGAATCAGCACCATATTTTTTCCAAATTAAATCAGGCTCTGGATAATTCCTAAGTTTTTTGGAAAGTTTTACGCCATTTGTGTCCAATACAATACCGTGGCTTATAGAATTTTTAAAGGGAGGTTTATCAAAAATTGCTGTGCTCAATACCATCATTGTGTAGAACCAACCTCTAGTTTGGCCTATGTATTCAACAATAAAATCTGCTGGAAAATGAGACTCAAACCAATCTTTATTTTCAAAAGGATAGTGGACTTGTGCAAAAGGCATAGACCCAGATTCAAACCAACAATCAAATACCTCTGGAACTCTTCTCATTGTACTTTTTCCAGTTGGNTCATCTGGATTGGCTCTAGTTAAGTTATCAATATGTGGTCTGTGGAGATTATCTGGTCGGACNCCAAAATCTTTTTCTATTTCATCCAAACTTCCATANACATCTATCCTTGGATATTTAGGATCATCAGATTTCCAAACAGGGATTGGTGACCCCCAAAATCTATTTCTACTTATTGACCAGTCTCTAGCACCTGCTAGCCATTTACCGAAAGTACCATCCTTTATATGTTCAGGAACCCAGTTAATTTGTTGGTTCAACTCAACCATTCTATTTTTGAATGATGATACGTTAACATACCAAGAATTTACAGATTTATATATTAAGGGTTCATCCGTTCTCCAGCTATGAGGGTAATTATGAAGATAAGATTCTTTTTTTATTACAAGATTTTTTTCTTTTAATTCAGATATTATTTTTTCATTGGCATCAAAAACAACTAATCCTTCGTAGTCAGGAACTTCTTTAGTGAACTTTCCTTGATCATCTACAGGACAAACGANTTTAATTCCATTTGATTCACAAACCAGTTGATCATCTTCACCAAANCCNGGNGCCATATGAACAATTCCTGTTCCTTCTTCTGTATTTACAAATTCTGCACCGAGTACTCTAAAAGAATTTTCGTTACTACTAAAATATGGAAATAAAGGCTTATATATAATACCAACTAAGTCTGAACCTTTGAGTTGCTTTAGTATTTTGTGACCATCAAGCTCTTTTTCATAGTTTTGAAGGACTGAATTTGCGATAATGTAGTTTTCTTCATTTAGTGATATTAAACAATAATCTATATCTTNACCAACTGCACATGCTAAGTTTGAAGGTAAGGTCCATGGNGTGGTAGTCCATGCTAAAAGATAAGTTTCGTCATTTAGATCAAGATTAGAATTTAGAATTTGGAATTTTACAGTAACAGCTGGATCCTTTCTCTCTCTATATGAATCATCAAGCCTTGTTTCAAAGTTTGATAGAGGNGTTTCAGCTTTCCATGAATAAGGCATAACTCTATCTTTTTCGTAAACTAATCCTTTATCCCACAGTTGTTTGAATGCCCAAATAACTGATTCCATATAACTAAGATCCATAGTTTTATAATCATTTTCAAAGTCAACCCATCTCGCTTGTCTACCTACAGTTACTTCCCATTCTTTTGTATATCTCATTACTGATGTTTGGCAATGATGATTAAAATTTTCAACTCCGTAATCTTGAATTTGTCTTCTTCCAGAAATTCCTAATTCTTTTTCAGATTCCATTTCTGCTGGTAATCCATGACAATCCCATCCAAACCTTCTATCAACTTTTTTACCTTTCATTGTCTGATACCNNGGAATAATATCTTTTACAAATCCCGTAAGTAAATGACCATAATGAGGAAGCCCATTTGCAAAAGGAGGGCCATCATAAAATACAAATTCTTTAGCTTTATCTCTTAAATTTAAGGATTCAGAAAAAGTTTTTTCTTTTTCCCATTTTGCTAATATTTTTTCCTCAATTTCAGGCAATGAAACTGAGGAGTTGATTTCTGGATAATGTTTTTTATTTTCTGTAGTCATTTATATATCAATTTTACATTTGAATTAAGCTTAAGTACTACAAATTGAATACAGATATTGGATTATAAGATAGAATATGATTCTTTTCATCTTCAGTTAAATCACTTAACTGAGATAAGCATCTTTTTATATTTATCAGTGGATAATCTGACGCAAAGAGAATTTTTTTTATATTTGAAGAATTAATTGCATTGTTATAGATTTTTTTATCATATAAAAATGGCTGAGCNGCTGAATCATAGTATACATTTTTTAGAGCTTCCTTAACTTCAGGCATATGTTCATAAAAAACTAAGCCGCCTCCAAAATGTGAAAAAATAAATTTGTTAGAAGGATGTTTTTTTGCTAAAGAATAAAGTTTTTCAGGTAAGTTTCTGCCTTTCCCTGGATAAGAATGTCCNACTGGCTCTGAACCATGAATTATTGTAGGAAGATTATATTCAAGTGCTATTTGAAGTGTATTTATAAGNATCTTATTATTTTCTATTTCTTCATCATAATTAAGATGTAGTTCTCCAACTCCTTTTACTCCCTTATCTATATAATCAAGCAATTCTGATTCNGGATTTTTAGAATAAAGATTTATAGAGCAAAGNGGAATGATTTCATCGTATTTATTTTTTGAATCTAAAATATATTCATTAACTATCTTAGTTATTTCATCACTTGACCATCCAAATCCTCCGACCACAACTTTATCAATATTATTCTTTTTAATTTCACTAATTAATTCTTCTGCTTGAGAAATTTTAGTTTTTTCATCAAATAGTTCTGTAAATTTTTTATCTAATTTTTTGAATCTATTAATTTCTTCAGAAATTTCCTTTGGCAATATATGTGTTAGAGAATCTATATTCATTTCAATTTTTTTTCTATAATTTAATTATTATGACAAATATTAATATTGATAGAAGTAAATTTGGTGAAGTTTTTATCTCAAAAACATCTCCAAATTTTGTTATTGGTGACTATGCAAAGCTATTATCCATATCAAAAATTCAAAAAAGCATTAACAATAAAACTAAAACTCTAATAAAAGCTAATATCTCTTGGCAACATTATTTTCCAGCATGCTCAACAGCTCCATGGCAATTAGATGGTGTGATTAGAGGTCTAAGAAGCTTAGGAATAGATAATCTTGAGGTAGCTCACAATGGAACCGTTGTTGTAAATGCCCATGAGGGGAAAGTAAATAATGGTTTTTTAAAGATTGAAAATGACCTTTCAATTGCAAGTACGATTTTAGATGACCCTAATCAAGATTGGATAAAATATATACCTCGTAACAAGATGATTGTTTTGGATAAAATATACCCTGAAGGAATAATGATTCCAAAAAAACTATTAGAAACAAACATTATTCATTTACCAACAGTAAAAACTCATGTTTTTACTACTATAACAGGAGCAATGAAAAATGCTTTCGGAGGTCTTCTTCATCAAAATAGGCATTGGGCTCATGCAGACATTCATAATACATTAGTTGATCTACTCACAATACAATATGAAATACATCAAAATATATTCGCAGTGATGGATGGTACATTTGCAGGTGATGGACCTGGTCCTAGAGCTATGAATTTTAAGGTTAAAAATATGATTTTGGCATCTCATGATCAGGTAGCAATAGATTCTATTTCAGCAAAACTTATGGGATTTGACCCTTTGACTATTCCTAAATTAAGGATCGCTCATGAAAAAGGATTAGGTATCGCTAATCCAAGAGAAATAAAAGTTATTGGAGAAAATATATCAACTACTAATTGGAGATTTACTAGAAACAAGAATACTTTTGCAAGTAGGATTCAAAAATATATTTACTGGGGCCCATTAAAACCTTTAGAAAAACTTTTATTAAGAACCCCATTAGTTAAATTAGCTTATATAGCTTCAAATTTGTATCACAATTCATTCTGGTTAAGATTCATAGGAAAAAATAGAGTAAAAAAAGCTTTCAATACTAATTGGGGGACTCTTTTGNTAAGTTATAAAATCAATAAACCTTGAAACTATTTATTTTCTAGGCAATAGTTGTAAGCACTTAATGCTGAAATTGCGCCTTGTGAAGCTGCGGTGATAGTTTGCTTTAGGTTTGAACCATTGGTTATATCTCCTGCTGCATAAATTCCAGATATGTTTGTCTTTTGATCTTTGTCTACAGAAACTTCATTAGTAGTTTCGTCTAAATTTATTCCTAGAGAGTTAGGGATTTCAATTCTTGGATCTGCTCCTGCTTCTATCATCAATCCATCTANTCTAAACTTTTTTGATTTTTGAAACTCATTTTCAAGTTCAATTTCTTCTAACCCACCAAATTCTGTACCCAAAAGCTTGGTAACATTATTGTTTAGAAGCACATCGACGTTATCTGTCTTTTCTAAAGTTTCTAGTAGAATTGGTTCTGGTCTCCATAGTTTTTNNCCTCTATAAACTAAAAAAACTCTTTTAGCATATTTTGCAATAAGAATAGCACCTTCAACAGCAGCATTACCTCCACCCACTACCACAGCCAATTCTTTATTTCTATACAACGGAGCATCACATGTAGAACAATATGAGACCCCTTTTCCTGTCCAATCATCTTCGTTTTCAAGATTTAGTTTTCTTCGTTCTCTACCAATTGCTAAAATTACAGTTTTGGCTTCAATAATTGAGCCATCGTATAGTGANCATGAAAATAATTTATCATTTTTTTCGATAGAAGCTAGGTTTTGTTCAATTATTGGTACATCAAGATTTGTAACTTGATTTTTGAACTCTAGCATTAGGTCAAAACCGTCAATATCATTATTTCCGGGATAATTCTCAATAAGTCCACCAATTGCAGTTTCTCCTCCAAATTCTTCCCCAATTATAACTGTGTTCATCTGGTACCTAGCTGCGTACAATCCAGCTGAGAAACCAGCAGCTCCTTGACCAGCTATTAATAAATCTACTTTTTTTATTTGATTATTTGACATATTTTCTAATAAATATTTTTTTTTTGTTGAATAATTCCAAGGTTGTATCTATAGATATTATTATATGATTAGAGTAAATAACAGTAATAAAAAAATTTTTTCTAGGAGAGAAAGATGGAATCTGAGATTAAGATAAATAAAAAAGGAGATATATGTTCTCCAAAAGGTTTTTTGTCTGGTTCTATATTTTCAG
Source organism: Chloroflexi bacterium TMED70 (assembly GCA_002171675.1). Lineage (GTDB taxonomy): Bacteria > Chloroflexota > Dehalococcoidia > Lucifugimonadales > Lucifugimonadaceae > TMED-70. Next base: position 12,718 of record NHDX01000036.1, read on the forward strand.
GAATCAAATCGCCAGGTCAAGATAAAAGAGATATAGGAATAATTTATTCAGAATCAGATTGTATTAGTGCAGGAACTTTTACTCAAAATTCTGTTGTTTCACCATCTGTTACATGGACCAAAGACATTACTTCTAACGGTAATGTTAAAGCTATTGTAGCTAACTCTGGATGTGCAAATTGTGCTGTTGGAGAACAAGGTCTCATAGATGCTAAGGAAATGGCATCTATTGCTGCTAATTCTTTGGGGATTGATCAAAAAGAAGTNGCTGTTGCTTCTACTGGAATAATTGGAGTAGAGCTTCCTATGGCGTTAATGAGAAAATTTATTCCAGAAATTAAGATGTCAAAAAAAGACGGTAATGGTTTTGCAAGATCAATACTAACTACAGACACTAAAACAAAAGAGATTTCAGTTTCTTTTGAAATTGATGGTACAGAAATAAATGTAGCTGGAGTAGCTAAAGGTTCAGGAATGATTCATCCAAATATGGCGACTATGCTGGCATTCATAACTAGTGATATNGATATTGAAAAGCCTGNTCTTCAAAAAATTCTAAAAAATTCAGTTAATAAGTCTTTTAATCAAATTAGCGTGGATGGCGATCAATCAACAAATGATACTGTTCTACTATTAGCAAATGGAATGGCTAAAAACAAAAAAATAAATACAGAGAATGACTCTAAAAAATTTATTGAAGCACTAGATATTGTTTGTACATTTTTAGCCCAAGAGATCGCAAAAGATGGAGAGGGTAATACAAGATTAATTGAGGCTACAGTTACAGGAGCTAAAACTGAAGAAGATGCAATGCTTGCATCAAGGTTTATTGTAACTTCAAATCTTGTTAAAACAGCTGTGTATGGTCGTGATCCTAATTGGGGNAGAATAATTATGGCCTTAGGAGCATCTCAAATTCCTCTTGACGAATCTAAGATTGAAATATTTGTAAATGACATTCAAATTGTTTCTGAAGGAATTGCAATATCATATAATCATCAGAGTATAGTGATAGCTATGGGTGAAGAGTTAATTCGATTTAAAATTAATCTTAATATTGGATCAGAATCTGGAGTAGCTTGGGGTAGTGAATTGACTGAAGAATATGTAGTTTTCAATTCAGCTTATACAACCTAAATTCGTGATGAAAAATTCTAACAATATTTCAGTAATAAAAATAGGAGGATCTACCTTAGGAGAAGGTGATAGTACATTTGAAGATATTGTCACATTATTCAAAAAAGGCTGGAAAATTATTTTAGTACATGGTGGTGGTAAGGAAATTTCTAATTGGATTAATAAACAAGGTATTGAACCTCAGTTCTTAGACGGACTAAGGGTGACAGATAAAAAAACTCTTGATGTTGCTCTGGCTGTCCTTTCTGGAAAAATAAATTCNGAAATTGTTTCTGAATTTCAAAATTTAGGAGTTAACGCTGTAGGGATTTCAGGTTCTTCAGGAATTCTAAGGGCTAATAAGCTAGATGAAAAACTCGGATTTGTAGGTGAAATAGTTAGTTGTGACACAAGCTTGTTGAATAACCTTTTAGATAATGGATTTCTTCCAATTATCTCACCAATGGCATTAGCAAATGATTCTATAAATCAAATATATANCACTAATGCAGACACAGCTGCAGGTGTTATAGCTAAAGAATTAAGTGCTGATAATATAATTTTTCAAACTGATGTTCCGGGAGTATTTGATTCAAATCGAAGAGTCATTCCTCAAATGACAAAAAATCAAGCTTTAGATTTGATTCAATCGGGAATAGTACAGGGAGGAATGATTCCGAAAATCAAATCTTGTATTGATGCCTTAAACTCTGTTAATGTTGGAAGAATAATCGATGGAAGAGACTCAGGAGCGCTATTAAGTGCATTCACTAATGGCAATATTGGTACTAGAATAGTTTAAAGATAAAAGAAACAGGAGAGATAAATGAAGTCAACCAAAGAATATAAAGATCTTGAAAAAAAATATTATATGCAAGTTGTAAACAGAATGGCTCCTGTTCTAGTTAGTGGTAAAGGTACAGTCGTTACAGATAATGATGGTAATGATTATTTAGATTTTACTGCTGGCTGGGCAGTTTTAAATTTAGGTCATTCTCATGATTCAGTAACTGAAGCAATAAAAGATCAAGCAGGAAAGATACTCCAAATGAGTAATCTATATTACACAACCCCTCAACTTTCTTTGGCAAAAACTATTGTAGATAATTCAGCTGTTGATAGAGTTTTCTTTTGTAATTCTGGAGCAGAAGCAAATGAAGGTGCAGCTAAATTAGCCAGAAAATGGGGTAAGAAGGAATTAAATGGTGCTTTTGAAATCATAACCACACTAAACTCATTTCATGGACGAACACAGGCTATGATGGCTGCTACAGGACAACCTCATTACCAAGATAACTGGAGACCATTAATGCCAGGTTTTGTTAACGTTGAATACAATAATTTGCAACAAATCAAAGATGCATATACCGATAATACTTGTGCAGTTCTTATAGAGCCAGTTCAAGGAGAAGGTGGGGTAAATGTACCTGATTCAGATTATTTAAGATCTGTTCAAGAATTTTGTAAATCAAAGAATATCCTTTTTATGCTTGATGAGGTTCAAACAGGAATGGGAAGGCTAGGAACACTATTTGGCTATCAAAGATTTCAAGGTGTAGAGCCTGATGTTATGACTTTAGCTAAAGCTTTAGGATCAGGAGCACCTTTAGGGGCTTTTTGTTCAAAAGAGTTTTGCTCGGTTTTAGAACCAGGTGATCATGGATCTACCTTTGGAGGTAATGCACTTACAACTTCAGCAGGAGCTGCTGCGGCTGAATTTATGGTGAAAAATAATATTCCAAATATGGCTTTAGAATCAGGTAAATATATGTTTGAGAAACTGAGTGAATTGATGAAAAAATTTAATTTCATAACAGAAGTAAGAGGAATGGGATTATTAATAGGACTTGAAATGAATAAAGATTTATCAGGTGAAATTGTAGGTAAAGCTCTCGAAAAAGGGCTACTNATTAACGCAGTNAGGCCAAATATGATCCGATTTATGCCTCCATTGAATGTTTCTAAANATGAAATTGATCAAGCTGTTAAAGTAATAGATGAAATATTAGAGGAATCTAAATAATGTCAAAAGGAAAATGTGTACTAGCTTATTCTGGTGGGATGGATTCAACAATTTCTGTAGTGTGGATTAAAGAAAAATATGACCTAGATGTTATTACATTGACTGTTGATTTAGGTGCAGGACCAGAAATAGAAGGTGTTAGAGAAAAGTCAAAAAGTGCAGGAGCAATAGATTCTGTAGTTATAGATGCAAAAGATGAATTTGTAAACGAATATATTTTTCCTGCTTTAAAATCAGGTGGTATGTATGAAGATGTCTACGCACTATCCACCGCTTTGGCAAGACCCCTAATGTCTAAAAAATTGGTAGAAACTGCAAGGAAATATGGAGCTGAATATGTATCTCACGGATGTACTGGTAAAGGAAATGATCAAGTACGATTTGATGCATCTATAATGACGCTTTCTGGAGACGGTGAATCAATTAAAATTATTGCTCCAGCTAGAGAATGGGGTATGACAAGAGATGAAGAAAAAGAATATGCAGCTAAAGCAGGGCTTGAATTAAGAGAAGTGGGCGATAACAATAGAGTTTATTCAATAGATAGGAATTTATGGGGATTAGCAATAGAAGGAGAAGATTTAGAAGATACTTGGGTTGAACCTCCTGAGGATGCATTCTCTTGGACTTCAAATGCGGAAGATGCTCCTGACACTCCAGAGATTATTGAAATTGGTTTTGATAAAGGAATACCGATATCTTTGAATGGAGAAAAAATTGATGGAGTTACTCTTATAGAAAAACTAAATGTCACTGCAGGAAAACATGGAATTGGAAGAGTTGATCATCTTGAAAATAGATTAGTTGGAATCAAGAGTAGAGAGGTTTATGAAACTCCTGCTGCGATTATTTTGTATAATGCAATATCAGCATTAGAAACAGCTACATTATCAAGGGAGCAACAAAGAATAAAATCTAATTTATCAAAAATTTATTCAGATCTTGTTTATGATGGAAGATGGTTTACTTTGCTAAGAGAAAATATAGAATCATTTATGAATAGTGCTCAAAAATTTTCTTCTGGAGATGTAAAACTAAAATTATACAAAGGGAATGTAACTGTNATAGGAAGAAAATCTAAATATTCTCTTTATGACTATGATATGTCAACTTATTCAACAACTGATAGTTTTAATCATCAATCTGCAGAAGGCTTTATTGATATTTATTCATTACCATCAAGAATTCAAGCAAAAAAACAAAAATTTAATGATTTATAAATTTTGAATAAGAATTTAAATAATAAAACCTCTTCCGTTCAAGGCGGAGAAATATATGGAGATTTTACTAGCTCATTCGACTCAGATATTCGAATGTATTCTGAAGACATAGATGTTTCTATAGCATACTCAAATATGTTGAGTAAGATTGGAGTATTGACTCTAGATGAAACTAATCTTATAAATTCAGCTTTAGAAGATATAAGAAACGAAATAAAGAATGGTACTTTTAAATGGGATAAAAAACTTGAAGATATTCACTTAAATATTGAAAATTCAATGTACGATAANATAGGTGAAGTTGCAGGTAAGCTTCATTTTGGAAGATCAAGAAACGATCAAGTTGCNACTGATTCAAGGTTATACTTCATAAGAAAAATAGATTTTCTAAATACCCTTATAATTGATTTTCTTCAAGAATTAGTAAAATTATCTGAAAAAAATATTTCAATAATGCTACCTGGCTATACGCATCTTCAAAAAGGTCAACCAATATTGATTTCTCATAATCTAATGTCATATTTTTCTATAATTTCAAGAGATTTAANGCGATTCCTCAATGCTAGAAATAACCTAGATAATATGCCTCTTGGATCAGGTGCATTTGCTGGAGTTACAATTCCAATTGATAGAGAATATTTAGCAAGTGAGCTAGGCTTCTCAAATATATCTAGTAATTCAATTGATGGAGTTTCTTCAAGAGATCACATTTTGGATATACTTTATTCTTGCTCATCAATAATGATTAATTTATCAAGAATTTCTGAGGAACTTATAATATGGAATTCTGAAGAATTTGATTTTGTAAATATTCCTGATGAATTTACAACAGGATCGAGTATAATGCCTCAAAAAAGGAATCCTGATTATTTAGAATTGATTCGAGGTAAAACAGGTCATTCTTTGGGGCAATTGGTAAACTTAGCTACTTCTCTGAAAGGATTAACTTTTACCTATAATAGAGATTTACAAGAAGATAGAAAAGGAGCAATGGACTCCATAGAAATAGTTACTCAATCTTTAGAAGTAATTAAGAATTTATTTTCTAAAATTTCATTTAATGAAGAAAAAATGATTGATTCTGCTAACAAATCAAATATTTTGGCAACAGATTTTGCAGATTATTTGGCCAATAAAAAAATACCTTACAGAGAGGCTTATAAGATAATAAAAGATATTTCTTTGAACTTAAAGGGAAAATATATACACGAGCTTTCATTGGACGAATTAAGGCAATTTTCTAAACTTTTTGAAAAAGATGCTCTTGATATTTCACTAAGAAATTCTATAGAAAATAGAAACTCAACTGGAGGAACCTCAACTAATTCAGTTAGGAATCAAATTATAGAAGCTAAGAATTTTTTAAAAAAAAATAAAAATGCAAAATAAAGAACTTTTCTTAAGTGTATCTATACTTTCATCAGATTTTAAGAATTTAGAGAAAGAAATTATTTCCTTAAATCNTTCAGGAATTGATGAATTTCATCTTGATATAATGGATGGAAATTTTGTTGAATCGATATCATTTGGTGATCCAATTATAAAAGCTGTAAGATCATTAACTTCAATACCTATTGAAGCTCACCTTATGGTTGATAATCCAAATAATTATGTTAAAAATTTTTCTGAATTAGGAGTAGATATTTTTACTTTTCATGTAGAGAGTAAATCTAATATTTTAGAGACAATATCTAATATTAAGAAACATAAAATGAAAGTAGGAGTAGCAATAAATCCAGATACTCCAANTAGTATGATTGAACCATATATAGATCAAATTGAAAGAATCTTATTTATGACCGTTTANCCNGGNAAAGGTGGTCAAAAATATATGGAAGAGGTAAATGATAAGATCTCAGAATTTTCTAAAAAATTAAAGACCCAACAAGTACTCTTAGCGATAGATGGTGGTGTAAAGATCGATACTATTTATGGAGGATANAATGCTGGAGCAAGATTATTTATATCTGGAACAGGCATACTTAACAGTGACCTNGGATACAAAGGGGCTGTTAATGAATTTCATAAAATTATCCGAGGATAATTCCTTTTTTATCTAATGTTCTTATTTCACGTGCTGTAAGTTTTACAGTGTATTCCTTATCATTTATTGTGATTTTTCTTTTTTGAACATTTGGTTTTGAAATCTTCTGAGTTGCATTAAGCGCATGAGATCTATTATGTCCGAAAAGAGGTTTCTTTAAAGGGCCTAAACCNAGGTGTTTTCTTGGATCAATTGACATTTTTTACTCTTGGTTATTTTAGTTATTTTAAATATATATTTTTTTATCTCTTTAGTTTATCATCCAAATCTATAATCNGAAATAATTTTCTATGAATTTAAATAAAGAGATCTCCTCNAACGAAATAACTCAAGCAATTAAAGCATTTATTTTTAGCTTGAATTTATACAAAGAAAAGATCAACAATTTAAATGTCTTCCCTGTTCCAGACGGAGATACNGGAACTAATATGTTGTTAACAATAAAAAATATTGATACTGACCTAGATTCTTTANTCGATATAAAATCTCTTTTAAGTCACTTAAGACAATCCTCACTTATGGAGGCTAGAGGAAATTCAGGAGTTATTTTATCTCAATTTTTTCAGGGATTACTATCCTCGTATNAAGTTAATGACTCTTTTACTATTTCAGAATTAGCAGAGTCATTCAAAATTGCTGCTAAAAATACTAGAAAATCTTTACCAAATCCAGTCGATGGAACAATGATGACAGTTTNTGAAGANATTGCAGATTCAGCTNATNATGGCTTACATGAATCTGAAAAATTAGAAGATCTATTAGAAATCATTGCTAAGAGCTCAATAATTTCTGTAAAAAATACNCCAAATAAATTAGATATATTAAAAGAGGCAGGAGTTGTTGACTCCGGTGGCTTGGGTTTAGCTATGATGATGAATGCTTGGTACTATACAAAGATCCAAAATAATATTGAAGATAATCTAGAAAAGGCTTATTCAGAAATGATTTCAGGCCTTTCTGACAAAGTTTCTAAAAGTTTCCTTGAGTCAAATGATGAACTAGAATGGGGTAACTGTACTGTTTTTACAATATCTGGAAATGATCTTGATATTGATTATGAAAGAGAGCAAATATCTAAATTTGGAAGATCACCTGTCATCACAGGAGATTCGACTTTAATTAAGGTTCATATACATGTTTTAGATGAAACTAAGGTTATAGATTATTCAAATAATATTGGAAAAGTAGATAATTTATTTATTCAAAATATGGATAATCAAACTAAAGATTTTTCCAGAAAAAATAGAGACTATACTGATATAGAAACTTCAATAATATCTATTTGCGATGGAGATGGAATAATTGATGCATTTTTTGAAACTGGAGGAGACGGAGTTCATATTATTCAAGGGGGTTCAAAAAATAATCCTAGTATCAAAAATATAATGGAAGAAGTAAATAAGATTAAGTCTCCGCATATCATCATACTTCCTAATAATTCAAATATAGCTGCTACCGTTAAGCAATTAATAGAACTTAATGAAAATAATAATATTCATATGGTAAATACAAGCTCTATTCAACAAGGCATAGCTTCAATTTTTTCATATGACCAATCAAGCTCATTTGAATCAAATATTAAAGATATGGAAGATAGTCTTTTAGATATTGAGGAGGCTTTTGTAACAGTGTCTACTAGAGATGTTGTTTTTGATGGTAAAAAAATTAANAAAGATGATTTTTTTTCTACATTAAATGACAAGATTTATGAGANTGATGCATCACCTGAAAAAGCATTAGTTAGTGTTTCTAGAGATTTACTTAAAAGAAATGAAATATTAACAATCTTTGTAGGACATGAATCAATCTTAGATAATTATGATGAATTAGAAAATGAAATATTAGATAAATTTACTGACAAAGAGGTTGTTATTGTGGATGGTAATCAATCATACTATAATTATCTATTATTAGCAGAATAAGAGGGAATTATGTCAAAAATAGCAATAGTTACTGATAGCACTTCAGATTTACCAAATAAAGTCACAAAAGATAATGGGATATTTGTTGTTCCACTTAATGTTCATTTTGGTGATGAAACTTTTATTGATGGAGTAAATTTGAATACCTCTGAATTTTATCCAAAGTTAATTAGTTCAGAGTTTCATCCAACTACTTCTCAACCTTCTGTTGGTACTTTCTTAGAAACTTATGAAAAAGTATTAAAGTCTTATGATAGTATAATTTCAATTCATATCTCATCAAAACTGAGCGCTACATATTCCTCAGCATTACAAGCCAAAGAACAGTTATCAAACGACAATATAAAGGTTATTGATAGTAAAAATGGTACATTAGGACTAGGAGCTTTAGTGCACTATATCTCCAAAAGATCAAAAAAAGAAAAAGATCTTGAAGCTTTAGTAAGTGTTGCAGATCAAATGATTGATAAATCTCAATTTTATGGTCTTTGTGCCACCTTAGAATATTTGGCTAAGGGTGGAAGAATTGGTAAAGCTCAAAAATTTTTGGGTTCATTGCTTAAAGTTAAGCCTATACTTTCAGCAAATGGATTTGATGGTGAAATTGGTTCAGTTGCAAAAGTCAAAACTTTTTCAAAAGGAATGGATTACTTAGTTGATATTGTTAGGGATAATCAAATAGAAGATTTGTTCGTAGTACATGGCGGAGATATAGAAAGTGCAAATATTCTAATTAAAAAACTAGAGGAAGTTATTGATCCCAAAAATATTATCATTTCAGAGTTTGGACCAGTTGTAGGTACCCACTTAGGCCCAGGTTCATTTGGAATCGGTTTTGTTACCACGGAGTAATAATTAGTGAGATCTAAAAAGATAGATAGACTGAAACAATTAGTATCTATTCTTTCTCAAGAATATAATCTTGGATTAAGTGATCAATCTGTTGAATTAGGATTAGATAACTACTTAAAAAATAACTTTATTGATATTCAGTGGATATTTAGTACATACCCAATTCAAAATAGATCATATAAAAACCTAGGAATTGGTGAAAGACACATTTGGATTAAAAATCTTATTTCTAAAATTACTTATGAAATTAAAATATCTGAAGCTAAAATAAGTAGAGAGTTAATATTAAAAAATCTTCCACTTGAAACTCCCATTGATCAGGTTCCATTTATAAACAAAAGATTTACTTCGAAATTTTCTAATATAGGAGTATATAATCTTAAAGATTTAATTTTACATTTTCCTTTTAGATATGAAGATTATACGAATATAAAAAAGGTAAATCTCTTATCCGAAAATCAAAACGCCACAGTCATAGGAAAAATAACAAAAAAAATACTGATTAGAAGAATGAATGCCCCTCAAATTATCGTTACAGATTCTTCAGGATCAATTACGGCAACATTTTTTAATATGGCATATTTAATTAGAGAATTGAAAGTGGGACAAAATATTGCTTTAGCAGGCACAGTAAAAAAATTTAGAAATTCTTTACAATTTACTAATCCTGAATATGAAATCTTTAGTGATAATCCAAGAAGATTTCAGTACTTACAACCTATTTATCATTCAACCGAAAGACTTTCTCAAGAAATGATAAAAACACGAATTTCAAAAGCAATAAAATCTAATGCTATAGATAAAATTGAAGAATTCATTCCTGATGACGTATTAATTAGTAATAATCTATATTCTCTTAAATCTTCAATTAAGAAATTACATTTTTCAAAGAGTATTGAAGAAAAAGAAAAAGCTTCTAAAAGTTATGCTTTTCATGAAGTTTTTGAAAATCAAATTTCAGTCAAATTTAGAAAGAAACAGAGAGAAAAGAATATTACATCATATTTGTTTAAGTCTTTTAATGAGAACTATGAAATAGTCAGTAAATTTCTTCCTTTTGAATTAACCTTGGATCAAAAAAAATCCATAAATGAAATAGAGAAAGATTTATCAAGTAGATTGCCTATGGCTAGGCTTTTACAAGGAGAAGTTGGTTCTGGTAAAACTATAATAGCCTTAATTTCTCTAATACTAACGGCAATGGAGGATCAACAAGGAATTTTATTAGCCCCAACTGAAGTATTAGCTGAACAACATTTCCTTAATCTTTCTGATTTAGTAGGTGCATCCATAGAGTTTGGAAATGATGAAAATATCAGAGTTTTTAAGCTTTCTAATGAGAAAAAAATAGCATTACTAACAGGATCATTAAATCAAAAAATTAAAGATAAAACTCGATCAATGATAGTTAATAATGAAGTCGATATAGTAATTGGAACTCATGCTATACTTCAAGAGGAAATTTCAAAGAACTTCTCTGGATTGATTGTTATTGATGAGCAGCAAAGATTTGGTGTTGAACAAAGAAATTTATTGCTTAAAAGAGATCCCATCCCAAATATGTTAGCTATGTCTGCTACTCCGATTCCGCGAACCCTTAATATGACTTTGTATGGTGATTTATCTATATCTACTATAAAAACTATGCCCAATAGAAAAAGAGATGTTAAAACTTTGTGGCTAAAAAATAGTGATTTTGAGGAAGTCTTATCTCATGTAGAAAAAGAATTAAAATTAAATTCTCAAGTTTTCTATGTTTGTCCTCATATAGAAACATCAGAGAAAATTGAAGTATCCTCGGTTATTCAAGAATTTGAAAAATTGTCATCTAGTAGATTAGCAAATTACAAAATTGAACTATTGCATGGAAGAATGAAGATAGAAGAAAAGCAAAGAATAATGGAAAAATTAAGAAGAGGAGAAATTGATATCTTAGTTAGTACTCCGCTAATTGAGGTAGGAGTTGATATTCCTAATGCAACATTAATAGTTATTAATTCTGCTGAAAGATTTGGGATCTCTCAACTTCATCAGTTAAGAGGAAGAGTTGGAAGAGGAGAAAAAGAATCTAAGTGCATAATAGTTTCATCTGAAGAAATAAATGAAATTACGTCTAAAAGGTTAGAAGCAATAGTAAAAAGTAATGATGGGTTTATTCTTTCAGAAGAAGATCTTAAGATAAGAGGTCCAGGTGAAATAGATAAAACTAAACAAAGTGGATTTCCTGACTATAAAATGGCTGATCCCCTAGATTTTGAACTAATTCAAAATGTAAATAAAGTTGCTTCAAAAATAATAGATGAAGATCCAGATCTAATAAAAAATAAATTATTAAAAAATATTATAAAAGATGTTAATATCACCAACATAAGCTTAGGATAAATAGTATGGTGAAAAAATTATGAATAAAAATATTACCTTTCAAGCAATAAAATTTTGGGCTAAAATTCCCCATGGAATTTGGCTTAGAGAAGCTACAAGTGTAGCAGTGGATAGTAAGGACAATGTTTATATATACAATAGGGGTAATATTCCACTACTTATTTTTAATAGTTCAGGTGACCTGATTTCAAATTGGGGAAATGAAGATCCCTTAGGGAATATAAAAATACTAGAGGGTTCCAACCTTCAAATTTGGGAAGAATCAAAATTCATAAGACCTCATTCTGTAAGAATTGATAGTGAAGATAACATCTGGTGTGTTGATGATTTTGGCCATAAAATTTATAAGTTTAATCAATCTTTTGAGCTTCTGCTAACATTGGGTGATGGCAATCCATCCGAAAGAGAAAGTGGAATACCTTTTAATAGACCAACCGATGTAGCTATAAGAAAATCATCAGGAGAAATATTTGTTAGTGATGGTTATGGAAATTCAAGAATTCATCATTTTGATCATGAAGGTAAATTTATCAAGAGTTGGGGTATTTCAGGAACTAATCCGGGTGAATTTTCTTTGCCTCATAATGTAAATATGATAAGTGATACTGAAATGCTAGTTTGTGATAGAGAAAATCACAGAGTGCAAATTTTTTCAGTTAATGGAGAATTTATCAGAGAATGGCACGTTCATAAAGCGGTTGCATCGACCATAGATGATGAAGGGAATATTTATATAGCTGAACAAGGCCCTCCTCCTGTTCAATATGGAGTAAAGAATATTGGTCATTCGGTTGGCGTATGGACTAAAGATGGAAGCTTAATTGAAAAATTAGGTGCAGAATTACCAGGAGAAAACCATGATCAATTTCTCTGGCCCCATTCAATAGCTATAGATTCTAAAGGTAAAATTTATGTAGCTGAAGTATCATATACTGAAGTTGGAAGAAATTTTATCCCTCCGAGAGAAACTGCAAGCTTAAGGGTATGGGAAAAGATTACTTAACAACTAAGTTATATAATTTATCCTTTACATAAATTTCTTTAATAATTGTTTTATTATCGATATTTTTTTGAACTTTTTCAGATGATAATACTAAAGTTTTTACATCTTCTTCAGATAAATTTTTAGTCATCTCTATTTGATCTCTTAATTTTCCATTAATTTGAACTATCAACGTAAAGTTATCTTTTTCAATTAATTTTTCGTCAAAAGTAGGATTGTTTTGTAAATGTATTGAATTTTTATTACCTAAGATATTCCAAATTTCTTCTGTTATATGAGGACAAATTGGAGATAGGTGAATCAATAATCTTTTACAACAATCTTGCCAGTCTGAGTTAGAAATACTACCTTCTTTTTTTATTTTAGATAGATAATTGCTATATTCCATTAATGAAGCTATTGAAGTATTAAACTTAAAATTTTCCATGTCACTGAGAATATTCTTAGTAGTTTCATTTGAAATTTGCTTACAATTTTTGGTTTCTTTCTCAGAAATCTTATTTTCTTTGTATCTTATGGTCACCATATCCCAAATTCTATGCAACCATCTATAAACTCCATTAATTCCAGAATCTGACCAGTCACCACCCCTATCCCAAGGGCCAAGAAACATTAGGTATGCTCTTACTGAATCTGTCCCATATTTTTCAACTAAAGGTTCTGGGTTTAATGGATTATTTCTTTTTGATATTTTCATATGCCTTGCTAGCATTACGCCTTGATTAAATAATCTTTTGTATGGTTCATCGAAGTCTACATACCCAAGATCACGAAGAACTTTATTAAAAAATCTTGCATATAATAAATGCATCACAGCATGTTCTGCTCCACCCATATATTGATCAACGGGACTCCATAGATCAATTTTTTCTTTCTCAAAAGGTATATCTAAAATGCCCGGACTTGCAAATTTAAGATGGTACCATGAAGAATCCATAAAAGTATCCATAGTATCTGTTTCTCTTCTCAATTTTCCATATTTAGGATGATCAAAATATAAAAAGTTTTCATCTAGAGTTAGAGGAGACTGCCCAGTAGGCATAAACTCTTTAGCATCGGGAAGTATAACTGGTAAAAATTCTTCGTCTACTGGAATGATTTCATTATTATCATCATAAAACATAGGTATAGGCGTACCCCAATATCTTTGTCTTGATATTAACCAATCTCTTAGATGATAAGTTATAGTTTTTTCACCAAATCCCTTATCTTCAATTAAATTTGCAATTTTTTTCTTTCCCTCATTATTATTTAACCCATTAAATTCATTTGAATTTATTTGAATTCCATTTCCAGTGAAAGCTTCATTTAATTCTAGATTTTTAGAGCCATCTGGTGATATTACTACTTTTATGGGTAAATCATATTTTTTTGCAAAAATAAAATCTCTTTCGTCGTGTGCCGGGACGCCCATTACTGCACCAGTCCCATAAGATGCTAATACGTAATCACCAATAAATACAGGAACCTTTTCATTTGTGACTGGATTTATACAATAAATATCTGTTTTAACTCCAGTCTTTTCTCTAATTGTAGAAGTTCTATCTATTTCAGATAATTTTTGAGATTCCTTGATATATTCTTTGACATTTTTATTTTTGTCTAAAGCCAATTCATTAATTAAAGGATGTTCTGGAGCTAAGACTACGAAAGTGACTCCATAGATAGTATCAATTCTAGTAGTAAATGTACTAATTTTTTTATCTGAATTTTCAATATTAAACTTTATTGTTACCCCTTCAGATTTTCCAATCCAGTTTCTTTGCATCTGTTTGATTTTTTCTGGCCAATCTAAGCTGCTCATATCTAATAATTCTTCAGCATAATCAGTAATTTTAAAGTACCACTGGGGCATTAATTTTTTTACTACTTCAGCTCCCGATCTTTCTGATTTCCCGTCTACTACTTGTTCATTAGCAAGTGTTGTTTGGTCAATAGGATCCCACCAGACAGGCCCATTTTTTCTATATGCCAATCCTTTTTTAAACATATCTATAAAAAACTTTTGATTCCACTTATAATATTCAGGTGTGCAAGTAACAACTTTTCGATTCCAATCATAAGAATTCCCCATCATATCAAATTGCTTTTGCATATTACTTATATTGTCAAAAGTCCATTTTTTGGGATTGATATTTCTTTTTATAGCAGCATTTTCTGCTGGTAAGCCAAATGCATCAAATCCTTGTGGATGCATCACATTGTATCCTTCTAATCGCTTAAATCTTGCATGTGCGTCTGCAGGAGTAAATGCAAACCAATGACCAATATGTAAATCTCCTGAGGGATAAGGAAACATTGATAATGCATACCAATTTTTTTTGGAAGGAACATTATCAGATGTTTTGTAGATATCTGAATCCTTCCATTTTTTTTGCCATTTAGATTCAACTACGGAAGGAATATAAGCTTCAGTATCAGGTTTGAGCATTATTTATTATTGTTTATTTTCTTATGTAATATAGTATAAATGATTATTTTATAAAATTATTTTAGGTGAGAAGCGTGTTTGATTTAATTATTAAAAATGGAAATATTATTGATGGAACTGGTAGTAAACCAAGAAAATCAGATATCGGAATTAATGGTGATAAGATAATTTCAATTGGAGACTTGAAAAATCAGGAAGCTAAAACTATTGTTGATGCCGAAGGATTATGTGTTTCTCCTGGCTTTATAGATACTCATTCCCATGCAGATTTTGATATTTTAAGAGACCCTCAGCACATTTATGGTATATCTCAGGGAGTGACAACAGAAATACTATCTCCTGATGGTATAGGTATAGTTCCTTTAGATAAAGCTAAATCAAAAAAACATATCGATTATCTATCGGGTATTTTAGGTCATCCTACAGAAGATTTTGACGGTACTTCATTCGAATCAGCTAAAAAGTTTTATCATAAGAAAAGTAAAATCAATGTGGCTGTATTTGCTGGGCACGGGCCACTTAGGTTAAATCTTACTGGAATGAATGATATTCCATTAGAGGGAGATTTACTGAAAAAAGCAAAATATAAGTTAGAGGAGTCTCTTGAACAAGGAGCTGCAGGGTTTTCAACAGGCTTAGATTATTACCCTCAAACGTTTTCAAATACTCAAGAATTAATTGAACTTTCTAAAGTCGCAAAATCAAAAAATAGAGTTTATTCTGTTCACCTAAGAAGTCATGAAAAACACAGAGCTTTTGCTAATGGAGGTATTTTAGAAGCTATAGAAGTTGCTAGAAGATCAGAAGTTTCATTATTGGTCGAGCATTACAGAACCGTTGAAGAAACAGCAGGTCAAATAGATGTTCTGCTAGAACCTGTAGAAAAAGCAAAAAAAGAAGGCATAGATATTACGATGGAAACTTATTCTTATCCCGTAGGATGTACTATTCCTTTAATATTTTTTCCTGGTGATTTTCATCTTGGAGGTATTGATAATATTATGTCTATACTAGCTGATCAAGAAAAAAGAGATTATTGGGAAAAAGAATTATTAAAAAATGCTCCTAGGCACGATATTGAAGGCGCTATGTGGACATCAATTGGTAGAGAAGATATGCATGATTATGCAGGCCTCAGTGTTATTGATGGAGCCAAAAAAGACAACTTATCTCCTATTCAGCATGTGTTGGATATAATGTATAGAACTAAATTGAATTGTGGCTTTAGAGTAATACCTCCTCAAAGTATTTCAAAATGGAGACAGGTTGAAGAAGACATAATGAATTTATTACAAAGACCTGATTATGTTGTAGGTTCAGACTCTGTTCCAACTGGTCAAACTCTTCATCCTAGGGCATATGGTTGTTTTACTAGAATACTTGGAAGATTAAGAAGAAGGTTTAACATACCTATTGAACTTCTAATCAATCGTATGACTAAACTACCTGCGGATAAAATTGGTCTGAAAGGCAGAGGTGAAATCAAAGAAAATAATTTTGCTGATTTGGTGGTATTTGATTCAGAGGAAATAAATGATTTGGCTACTTTTGAAGATCCTGAAATTTTGTCAGTTGGTATAAATAAAGTCTTTGTAAATGGAAATTTAGCTTTTGATAAAAGAAAAAAAGTGACTGAACTAAATGGATATTTTATTTAAGGCTTTACCATAGATCCATCAGCTCTTCTGACTGTGTCCCAAGCTCCACCGTATTCTCTTTCCTTAAATGGGAATTTTTTAGCTAATTTTTCGTCAATATCAATACCCAGACCAGGTTTATCATTAGACCACATCATACCTTGTTTTACTACAGGACAACCTGGAAAAACCTCTTTGGTATTTTCTCCAAAAATTGAATATTCTTGTATTCCAAAGTTATAACAACTTAGGTCCAATGCTAAATTTGCTGCATGCCCTATCGGTGAAGTATCTCCAGGGCCATGCCAAGCTGTTCTTACTCCAAATATCTCTCCCATTGCAGCGATTTTTTTTGCCGGAGTTAACCCTCCTATATCTGATATATGAATCCTTATAAAATCAATTAATCTATTCTTAATCATTGGTACTATTTCATGAGGTGAACTGTAAAGTTCTCCCATAGCTATTGGGGTGGAACTTTGAGCTCTGACCATATTAAAGTATTCATTATCTTCAGGGCTAAATAAATCTTCCAAAAAGAAGAGTTGATATTTTTCAACTTCTTTTGCAAACCATACCCCCAATATTGGTGGAATTCTTTCATGAACATCATGTAGGATTTCTATTCCGTATCCAAACCTGTCTCTTATATATTCAAATAAGGATAAAGCTGATCTAAGGTAAGGTTTTGGTTCAAATACTCCACCAGGGTGAGCATATAACTTTCCATCGCTATAATCTTTTAATCTCTTGGTAACTGGAATGGGGCCTAATGTAGGATCATTATTTGTTAAGGTTTTATCACCAGCTTTAGCTGATTTATTACCGTAAGTTGAGTAACCAGGTGTTGAAACTTGAACTCTTATATGATGGAATCCTTCTTCAATAAATGCTTGCATTTTATCACCAACTTCTTCATTTGAATCACCTGAAGAATGAACATAAACAGCTGCAGCTTCTCTGGTTTTTCCTCCAAAAAGATCATACAAAGGCATATCTGCCATCTTTCCTTTTAGATCCCATAATGCTTGATCAACTCCTGATAGAGCATTATTTAATACAGGGCCATTTCTCCAGTACGAAGAAACATAAGATGATTGCCAAATATCTTCAATATTATTCACTTCTTTTCCAATCAAAAAAGGCTTCAAATAATCTTCAATAGCATATTTCACAGGATTTGGCCTTTGTGTAAAGGTTGCGCATCCAACACCATATAAACCATCTTGATCTGTTAATATCTTGACAATAATTAGCCTTATATTATCTGGTTCTGTAAATATAACTTTTATATCTTTTATTTTTGGGCTTTTCATAAAATTCCTTTATTTTGAGGTACTTTCTTCTTTTTCCTGAGCTTCTATATAACTTTCTAAAGTTTGAATATCACTAAGTTCAACATAAAAGAACAAC
>NHDX01000037.1 GCA_002171675.1 Chloroflexi bacterium TMED70
ATGGCTAAAATAAGCTTCCTAATTCTTGACGTTGGATTACTTATGTCTGTTATTGGATTTAGATACTTTATTGTTGGAATGAATTCAAATGATAGCGTTTCTAATTATTCCAGTATTGGGGGAATGCTTCTAATAATCGGTATATCTGTCGTATTAGGAGAGCAATTCCTTTACGGTGCAGCTGCTGAAGCTGCTGCAATGCCAGGTGGAGCAGGAATGGGAACTGCAGCTGCTATGTGGGCAGGTGGACAAGCTCTAGGAGCTGGTGGAACCGCTGTATTATTTGCTGGTTATGCATTAATAGGTATCGCAGCATTTCTAAGTGGTGCTTTCAATAAAATCCTTGCAATACTTTTAGCTATCGCAGGTATAATTGGTATAGCTGGGCCTGTTAGTGGCAACTACACTGAAGTTGCTATTATGATTATTCCATACCTAGGTGGAGCTATAATAACTTTGTTAATTGGTATATTGACACTAAGATCTGAGTAAAAAAATAATTAGCTAAAATACTTCAAGGACTTATGAAAAAAAAATATAATCCGAGAAGTATTTTAGTTAAGGGTTTAGTTCTATTTTTATTCGCTATAATATCAATCATGATAAGAAGATATACTTAAGTGATTTAGAATAGCGAGGGAAAAATGAATAATAATGGTGTGCATTTTATGATGCCAACTATTTTTGACGATTCTGGAAAAATAGACCTAGACTCAATGATCAATATTACAAAATTTGCAAAAGAATCTGGATGCGTCGGACTTGTTCTCCTAGGAGTCATGGGGGAAGCTCATAGATTATCTGAAGATGAAAGAAACTTTCTAATAAAAGAAATTTCTAAATCTGCAAAAGACTTATCTTTAATACTTACAGTTGGAGTAAGCGCTGAAAGTGGATACTTAGTTTCAAGATATTCGGAGACTGCATCAAATGCTGGGGCTGAACAAGTAATGGTAGCCCCTCCTATAATGAAAAAACCTAATGAAAAGGTTCTTTTTCGTTATTATGAAGAAGTAAATAATTCAATTAATGATAATACTAAAATTGTGATTCAAGATCTTCCAGATCAATCAGGGGTTCATATGTCACCTGAGTTCATGGTTCATTTAGACAAGAGCTTAGAAAAAGTAAATTCTATAAAACTTGAAGACCCTCCTACTCCATCTAAAATTTCTAAAATTGTAAAAATAAAATCAAATGACTTGAAAATATTCGGAGGACTCGGAGGTTTATTCTTTCTAGAAGAACTGCTCAGAGGAGCATCAGGCACTATGACTGGATTTGCTTTTACAGAAATTCTTGTTCAAATATATGATCTATATAATTCAAAAAAAACAGATGACGCAAAAAAATTATTTTATGAATGGTTACCTCTAATAAGATATGAAAATACAGTCGGTATATCTTTATCCATAAGAAAAGAGATACTAAAAAGACGAAATATAACTAAATATTCTAATGTAAGATACCCTTCACCAAGCATGGATGAGGACGACAAAAAAGAATTAGAATTCATACTAAAAGATTATCTGTAGAGGAGAAATACATGAGGCACTTAAGCTTTAGCGGAGTTTTTCCAATTTTAAAGACTCCCTTTAATGAAAAAGAGGAAATAGTTCATGATGATGTTCGAAAAGAAACAGAGTGGCTAATAGCAAATGGTGTAGATGGAATAGGTATTGCACTGAGCAGTGAAATTTTTAAGCTAAGCGATATAGAAAAATTTGATCTTCTAAAGACTGTTATTGATGAAGCTTCAGACAGAGTCCCAATAATAATGAATACAAGTGAAGAAAGCAGTCATTACACAATAGAAATGTCTAAAAAAGCTGAAGGAATGGGAGCTTCTGGATTAATGATAAAACCTCCAGGATTTGATGGTGCTCCTGCATCTTCTATTGAGAAACATTTTGAGGATGTCGCTAATTCAGTCAATATACCAATATTTATGCAAGATCAAGGAAGCACTCCTATTTCTGGAGATATGGCAATAAAATTATCCGACTCTAATGAAAATTTATCTTATATAAAACTAGAAAGCATACCTACAGTTCCAAGATTTGATTATTGTAATGAAAAATCCTCAAAAGATAAATTAATTCTGTTTGGAGGAGTTGGTGGATCATTTTTTATTGAGGAATTAAGAAGAGGCTCATCAGGGACAATGCCAAGTTCAGTTATAGCTGATGTTTTTGTAAAAGTCTGGAATCTTTGGCAAAAAAATAAANAAGAAGAAGCTCACAAATATTTTAGTGACTTTGCTGAAATAATAAAGATTGCTGGCCAAGGTCANGGTTTAGCTAATTGGATAGATAAATATATTTTATTCAAAAGGGGTGTAATTAGTAAAGAATCTTCTTTTTCTAGAAGCCCTGGATTAAGGCCAACTGAACTTCACTTAAAAGAAATAGATAAAGTATTAGAGAAGAATTCATTAGTCTAATTGAATGAAGCTTCTAGATAATCTTTGATTTCGTTTTTAAAAATAATCGTATTTTTTTCATAAGCTTGAGCATGTTNACAATTATCGAATATTACAAATTTACTATTATTTGGCAAATATCTATTTATTCTTTCAGAATGACTTATAGGNATCCTATCGTCTGCTTCACAATGAAACATTAATACNGGAGAATTAAATTTTTCNATAGTATGGATTCTGTCCAGTATTTTGTTTGTTTCTATTTGATAAAGAAATTTTATACTTTGAATAATTCCAAATTTCAATAAATTAGCAATAAANGGAGGAATAAATGTTCGATTTGAAACTTCTGACACTAATAGTTCTGGGAGGTCATAAAAAGGACTATCTAAAATCACCCCTTTTATAGATTCATCCATAAGGGCATTTGAGACTGCAATAGTGGCTCCATAGCTTGTTCCATAAATCACAATGTTTTCAACATTAAGCTCAGATTTTGCAAAAACTATAGAGCTATAAAGGTCATCTCTTTCTACATATGTTAAACCTAGATTTTCTCCACCAGAATTACCATGCGCCCTTAGGTCGAAGCTCATAACCTTATAACCCATATCGTATATATCTTTAGCTATATCAAGCATTTTTCCATCAGATTTATTTGAATCTACTCCATGAATAAGAATAACTAATTCATTTTTTTTGTTATCGACATACCATCCTTCCAAATTAATTCCATCACTAGTTTGAAAGTTTATGTCAAGATATACCATTCCCTGATCACTTGGGGTATTTTCAGGTATTTTTCGAGTAGCTTTGATTGATAGAGTTGTTATATATACAGAGAATATTATATAAACTGCAACCAAAAGAACTACGGTTCCTAAAAATATATTTTTTTTTGATAAGAGATTCAAGTTTAGAGATTAGGTATTATAATTACAACCAATGCCTCTGAAGCCTATCTCAACTGTACCGTCAGATCTTACTAAAACAGGAGTAATTCTATCTCCACCCGATAGATTTTCTATCTCTTTCCAATATTCAGGAAATTTAGAAACATCTATTTCTTCAAAATCATGTCCTTGTTCTTGAAGTTCTTCTCGCATCAAATCACAGTATCCGCATGTTGGATGACTGTACATTATTGATTTTTTAAGTGAAGCATTATCCAATTTTTTACTCAAAAGTGCTACTAATATGTATTGATTATTTCCGTTATAAATCATATTATACTAATTGCACAAAAAATTTATATACCCGCTTTGCGAGCTGACCTAAATCGTGGAGAGGGTTTTTTACTTTAAAGATATCTGGAGAAATCAATGGTTATAGCTGATAGAAATTCCTTGTCAATTGATGACAAAAAGTGGTTTAACAAAATAGAAAACGTAGTCGATGTACCAAATCTTTTAGAAATACAAACTGAATCCTTTAATTGGTTGAAAGGGCCAGGAATATTAGAACTTATTGAAGAAATTTCTCCAATTGAAGATTTTTCTGGTGGAAGATTTGAAGTTAGGCTAATAGACCATGAAATTAGAGAGCCAGAGTTCAATGAAGAGCAATGCAGAGAAAGAGAAATAACATTTCAAGCTCCTCTATATATTACTGTTCAGCTAATCATTAAAGAAACTCAAGAGATAAAAGAACAAGTTTTATTTTTTGGTCATTTACCTCAAATGACAAAGACAGGAACATTTATTATCAATGGAGCAGAAAGAGTGATTGTCTCTCAATTAGTAAGATCTCCAGGAGCTTATTTTACTACAGAAACCGATCCCGCAACTGGTAGACAACTTTGTTCTGCTAAGTTGATCCCTTATAGAGGCGCATGGATTGAACTTGAAACATCAAACAAGGACATCATATCTGTCAAGGTAGACAGAAAAAGAAAAGCCAATATTACTACATTGCTTAGAGCAATTGGTTGGGATACAGATCAAAAAATCCTTAATGAATTCAAAAATGTAGATGTTGATAATCAACATAAATTTATTAAGTCTACTTTAGCTAGAGAAGGAAAAAATATTACACAAGATGAAGCGCTCATTGAATTTTACAAAAGACTTAGGCCTGGAGAGCCACCAAGTGTAGAAAATGCAAAAAATCTAATTGATGGTATGTTTTTTGACCCTAAAAAATATGACTTAGGAAAAGTAGGAAGACATAAATTAAGTTCTAAGTTATTAAATGCTAAGTTTGATATCACAGCTCCAGCTGAAGAAAGAACTTTAACTAAAGAAGACATAGTTGAAATAATCAAAAGGTTAATTCAGATAAATAATGGTGAAGCAAGAAAAGATGACATAGATCATCTTGGTAATAGAAGAGTTAGAGGTGTTGGTGAGCTTATTCAAAATCAAATAAGAGTTGGGCTAGTAAGAATGGAAAGAGTAGTAAAAGAAAGAATGTCTACTCAAATTGACCCAAGTACTACTACTCCAGCAGCACTTATAAATATAAGGCCAATTGTTTCGGCGTTAAGAGAATTTTTTGGTGCTTCTCAGCTTTCACAATTCATGGATCAAACAAATCCACTTGCAGAACTAACGCATAAAAGAAGGTTGTCTGCACTTGGACCAGGTGGACTTTCAAGAGATAGGGCTGGTTTTGATGTCCGAGATGTGCATCATTCTCACTATGGGCGAATTTGTCCAATTGAAACTCCAGAAGGTCCAAACATTGGACTTCTTGGGTCTTTATCTACATTTGGAAGAATAAATCCATTTGGTTTTATTGAAACCCCATACAGAAAAGTTTTAAGTGAATGCCAAAGTAATTCAGAAGATATTATAGGAAGAATTCCCATCGAAGATATTTTAGATTCTAATGGCAAGGTTTTATGTGAATCTGGAAAAGCTGTTACCAAAAATATGTTTGAAGAAATAGCTAAAATGCCTAAATCTAAAATTAAAGTTATACCTTTTCCTTCTTCAGACGGAAAAGATGTAGATTATATGACTGCAGATATTGAAGAGGAACATAATATTGGTCAGGCTACTACTCAGGTTGATTCCAAGGGACAAATAATATCAAATCAAGTAGAAGTTAGAGAGGGTGAAGGGTTTGCACATGAGCCTCCTGAAAATGTAGATTACATGGATGTATCTCCTATGCAGATTGTATCCGTTTCTACAGCGCTTATTCCATTTTTAGAACATGATGATGCTAACCGGGCACTTATGGGTTCAAATATGCAGAGACAAGCTGTACCGTGTATTAATCCACAGGCTCCTCTTGTGGGAACCGGTATGGAAAGAAGAGTTGCTATTGACTCAGGACAGGTAATTGAATCAAGAGCTGAGGGTCTAGTAACAAGCGTGACAGCAGAAAACATTGTGGTTACAGATAAAGATGGCAATGACTTTCACCATGAATTATATAAATATAGAAGATCAAACCAAGGAACTTGTATCAATCAAATTCCTGTAGTAAGAAAGGGTCAAAAAGTAGAGCTGAATCAACCATTAGCTGATTCTACTTCAACTGATGGGGCTGAGCTTGCTTTAGGCCAAAATTTAACTGTTGCATTTATGAGCTGGGAAGGACTAAATTACGAGGACTCAATCGTTTTAAATGAAGATCTAGTCAGAAATGATAGGTTTACTTCAGTTCATATTGAAAAACATGAAATTGAAGCTAGAGATACAAAGTTAGGGCCAGAGGAAATAACTCGAGATATCCCAAATGTTGGAGAGGAAGCTCTTACTAATCTTGACCAAGATGGAATTATTAGAATAGGAGCAAGAGTAAACCAAGGAGATATTCTTGTGGGAAAAATAACCCCTAAGGGAGAAACTGAACTTACTGCTGAAGAAAAGCTTCTAAGAGCTATTTTTGGTGAAAAAGCAAGAGACGTTAAGGATAGTTCCCTTAGAGTCCCTCATGGACAACACGGAAAGGTAACTGATGTAAAAATTCTTACTAAAGAAAACGGAGATCAATTACTTCCTGGCGTTCAAAAAATTGTTAGAGTGTGGATTGCCCATACAAGAAAAATTACACAAGGTGACAAGATGGCTGGTAGGCATGGAAACAAAGGTGTTGTGTCTAGAGTTCTTCCACGAGAAGATATGCCTTACTTAGAAGATGGTACGCCAATAGATATTATTCTTAATCCTATAGGAGTTCCAAGTAGAATGAACTTAGGCCAAATTATGGAAACTCACCTAGGTTGGGCTGCTGAAATCTTAGGATTCAAAGCAAGAACACCTGTTTTTGATGGAGCTACAGACGTTATCATTGAAGACCATTTGGCTAGAGCATGGTTTATTACAGCATCTAATGCAGTAGATAAGACTGATTTAGAAAATAATGATATTAACTGGGAAGCTGTTGACGATTGGCTAGAAGAAAGAGGATACCAAAGGGAGAAACTTTGGAGCGATGCTGCGTCTAACCAAGGAACAGCTAGAGATGCTTGTTTGTCTATTTGGCTTAAAGAATATGCAAATGAAAAAACTGATGATCTAAAACCAACTGGCTTAATGCAAAAAGCTTTGGATATTTCAAGAAATAAAAATTTATCAGCTCCGATATTTGGTAAGCAAAAAATATTTGACGGTAAAACAGGTATACCTTTTGAAAGCCAAATTACTGTTGGTAGAGTTTATATGATGAAATTAATTCATTTAGTTGAAGATAAA
Source organism: Chloroflexi bacterium TMED70 (assembly GCA_002171675.1). Taxonomy (GTDB): domain Bacteria; phylum Chloroflexota; class Dehalococcoidia; order Lucifugimonadales; family Lucifugimonadaceae; genus TMED-70. The sequence continues at coordinate 7,069 of NHDX01000037.1, forward strand.
ATTCATGCTAGATCAACCGGTCCTTACTCCTTAATTACTCAGCAACCGTTGGGTGGAAAGGCTCAATTTGGAGGACAAAGATTTGGTGAAATGGAAGTTTGGGCTTTAGAGGCTTACTCTGCGGCATATACACTTCAGGAAATGTTAACTATCAAATCTGACGATGTCGTTGGAAGGGTTAAAACATATGAAGCTATTGTAAAAGGTGAACAGGTAATTCAACCAGGAGTTCCTGAATCTTTCCATGTTTTACTTAAAGAGCTTCAAGGATTAGGGCTTTCAATTGAGCTACTCAATAAAAGCATGGCTGAAGAGCTTCCACAAGGATCTGCAACACCAACAGGTGAAATTGACTGGAATGATATGTTGGATATTTCAGATTTTGATGATGAATCAAGCGAAGATATTGATCTTTTGTCAGACTCAGATGATGAATCAGGTGATTCAGAAGAAAAGGCTGATGATAGTAATGAAAGTGAATCAGAAGGTTCAGAAATTTCATTAGATATCAAAGCCGAACAAGAAATTGAAGAATCAGAAGATTCAGAAGAAGAAAAAAGCTAAATTACAAAAAATCTTACAGGAGAAAACAAATGACTACTAGATCATCATCAGACTTTAATTCAATAAGAATTTCACTTGCGTCACCTGATCAAATTAAAGCTTGGTCTTATGGAGAGGTAACTAAGCCAGAAACAATAAACTATAGAACATTGAGACCAGAAAAAGATGGTCTATTTTGTGAAAAAATATTTGGTCCAACAAAAGACTGGGAATGTTATTGTGGAAAATATAAAAAAATACGATATAAAGGTGTAATTTGTGATCGATGTGGAGTAGAGGTCACTAGGGCTAAGGTAAGAAGAGAAAGAATGGGGCACATAAAATTAGCCGCTCCTGTAGCTCACATCTGGTTTTCAAAGAGTACCCCTTCAAGACTTGGGCTTCTTTTGGACGTTTCGCCTAAAAATTTAGAAAGAGTTTTATACTTTGCTCAATATATAGTAACTGAAATTAATAATAATGAAAAACTAGATGCTATTAATTTTTTCAAACAAGATGCTGAACAAAAAATAGAAGAAATAAAAACTAGATTAGAAGCAGTACTAGAATCAAAAGAATATCTTGAAGAACTAGAAAGACTTGAGATTAAAGTTAAGAAAACTGATGCCAAAAAGCCTGAAAAGTTAGAAGAGATTGTAAAAACTATATATGCAGAATTCATAGATGAAGAACAAACAAATACAGAGGAAACAATTCAAGATCTTGAATCCTTAGAAGTAATGGATCTTCTTACTGAAGCAAAATATAGAGAATTTAGAGATAAATTTGGTCCAGTTTTCGTAGCAGAAATGGGTGCTGAAGCAATCCTAAAAATATTACAGGAATTTGATCTTGAAAAAGCAACTGATGAATTGATTGATGAAATTAGACAAACATCAGGACAGAGAAGAAAGAAAGCAATAAAAAGACTCAGGGTAATTGAAAGCTTTAAAAAAAGTGGAAATAAACCTGAATGGATGGTTTTAACAATATTGCCTGTTCTTCCTCCTGAATTACACCCAATGGTTCAATTAGATGGAGGCAGATTTGCAACNTCAGACCTTAATGATTTATACAGAAGAGTAATTAATAGAAATAACAGATTAAAGCATCTGCTAGACCTTCAAGCTCCTGAAATAATTATCAGAAATGAAAAGAGAATGCTACAAGAGGCTGTAGATGCTCTTGTAGATAATGGAAGAAGAGGAAGACCTATTCTTGGTTCTCACAACCATAAGTTGAAGTCTTTAACAGATTTATTGAGAGGTAAGCAAGGAAGGTTTAGNCAAAATCTTCTTGGTAAAAGAGTAGATTACTCAGGAAGATCAGTAATTATATCTGGGCCCCAATTGAAATTGAGTGAATGTGGCCTTCCAAAAAAAATGGCNTTAGAACTTTTCAAACCTTTTGTGATGAATTCATTAGTTGTAAAAGGTTATGCACACAATATTAAGTCTGCGAAAAGGTTAGCTGAAAAATCTCAACCTGAAATTTGGGATATTTTGGAAGAAGTAATTAAAGATCACCCCGTGCTTCTAAACAGAGCGCCAACTTTACATAGATTAGGAATTCAAGCTTTTCAGCCTGTACTTGTTGAAGGGTCTGCAATTCAACTTCATCCATTAGTATGTACTGCTTTCAATGCAGATTTTGATGGAGATCAGATGGCTGTTCATGTACCTCTTTCAAGAGAATCTGTACTTGAGGCAAAAAAAATCATGCTATCAACTAATAATATGCTAGCTCCAAGATCAGGAGAGCCAATAGTAGCCCCTAACCTAGATATGGTTCTGGGAATCTATTATCTTACGGGTGTTGAAGGTGAAGCTAAAGATAAACAAATGAGTTTTAATTCTAAAGAATCTGCGATATTTGCATATGAAACAGAAACTCTAGGCCTTAGAGAACTAATTAGAGTTAAATTAGAAGGTGATTTTATTGAAACAACAATAGGTAGAATACTTTGGAATGATATTATTCCTGAGGAATTAGGNTTTAGAAATATTCAATTTACNAAATCTTCAATTGAAGACTTNGTGTCTGAATGTTATGACTCATTTGGAAAAGACATAACAACAGTGGTTCTTGATGATATAAAAGATATAGGATTTAAGTTTGCTACTCAATCTGGTACAACNATAGCTATTAAAGATATTATTACACCTCCACAAAAACAATCATTGCTTTCATCTGCAGATCAAAAGATTAGAAAGCTTGATGAACAATACATGGAAGGAATGATAACTGAAGTTGAAAGATACCAAAGCTCAATAAGTGTTTGGGAAGACGTTTCTAAAAAAATGGAAACTGCTGTTTCAGACTCTTTGCCAAATTATGCAGGTATTTATTCAATGGCTGACTCAGGTGCNAAGGGAAACTTAGCTCAGATTAAGCAAATGGCTGGAATGAGAGGCTTAATGTCAGATCCAAAAGGAAGAATTATTGAATTACCTATTAGATCATCATTCGCNGAAGGTTTAAGTGTTATGGAATATTTTATATCCACTCACGGTGCAAGAAAAGGNTTGGCTGATACAGCCCTTAGAACTGCAGATTCAGGTTATNTAACTAGAAGACTAGCAGATGTAGCGCAAGATCTTATTATAAATAAAGAAGAAGATGAAGGGGCTGTAGGTATAAAAATAGGAAAAGAAACTGATGGCATGGGAAGCACCTTGGCTGACAGAATAGTTAGTAGATTTCCATCACTCCCTGTTACACATCCTGAAACAGGAGAAGTAATGTGCGACACAGATACTATAATTAGTCCTAAAATAGCAAAGGAAATTGAAGAGGCTGGGATTGAAGAAGTATGGTGCTATTCACCACTTTCATCAAATGCNAAAAAAGGAATTTCTCAAAAGAGTTATGGAGCTTCATTAGCAACAGGTAAAACTGCAATGATGGGAGAAGCCGTGGGTATTATTGCTGCTCAATCCATTGGAGAACCTGGAACTCAGCTAACTATGAGAACGTTTCACACAGGTGGTATTGCTGGATCTGATATTACNTCTGGTCTTCCACGGGTAATTGAACTGTTTGAAGCAAGAATACCAAAAGGNGTTTCTATTCTTTCTGAAATTTCAGGTGTAGTAAAACTTGGAAATGTAGGTGAATTAAGAATTGTTAGAATTTCAAANACTGAAAANAATTCTATTACCACCGAAATNCCAGAAACTCATAGANCTATTGTTAAATCAGGCCAAAGAATTGGAGTAGGAGAAACAATAATTTCTATAAAGAAATCTTTAGTTTCAAAACTAAAGAATGAAGAGAATTATGAAGAGATTTCACAAGATATTGTTGCTCCATATGAGGGGTTAGTAACCGTAACAAAAGGCGAAATAACAATAACTTGGGAAGATGAAAACGAGAGAGAATACGCTATACCTGCAGCATCAGAACTTTTAGTTTCTGATGGTCAAAAAATCACTGCTGGAGACCCTATCACTTCTGGTCCAAAAAATCCACATGAGATTTTAAGAATACAAGGAGTTGAAGAGGTTCAAGCTTACTTAGTATCAGAAGTTCAAACAGTTTATAGGTCTCAAGGTGTTCATATTCATGATAAGCATATTGAGGTAATTCTTAGACAAATGCTAAGAAAGATCAGAATTGAAAATGCAGGTGATACTGGCTTGCTTCCAGGTGAGTTAATTGACAAATTTGACTTTGAAGAGCTCAATGCAAGAATGATTGAAGAAAATAAAGAACCAGCTGAAGCTACACCGGTATTATTAGGTGTTACAAGAGCATCTTTAGTTACAGATTCATTCTTAGCTGCAGCAAGTTTCCAAGAAACAGCTAGAGTTTTAACCGAAGCAGCAGTAAATGGATCCGTTGATCAACTTTCTGGACTTAAAGAAAATGTGATAATAGGAAGGCTTATTCCTGCTAGAATGGATCAATCTCCTGAAGGCCTTGAGTTATTAGGTATAGATAAAGACAATGCTATGCTTGAGGGCAATAATCTTACAGGAATGACTGAAGCCCCTGCAACATTTGAAGAAGCATTGGCTGCTATAGCAAATGATAGTCCAGACAGTTCTATAGAGAATTTACTTGCAGATACTGAAAATGAAGACTCAGATAAAAAAGAAAATGAATTAGATTTAGATCTTTCAGAAGAACTTAATCTCGATGATATTGACTTGGGTGAAGATTTAGATAAAGAATAATATGCCTAATTGGGCGGTTAGCTCAGCTGGCTAGAGCGCGTCGTTGACATCGACGAGGTCACAGGTTCAAGTCCTGTATCGCCCACCAGTACAATTTGGGTAATGGTTTATTTATTTAATTGAAAAATTATTATGATTGATTGATAATTTCTATATGAAAAAAATTTCTTCTCCTTGTATTAAAAATTGTAAATACGATTATAGTTATACTTTTTGCACTGGATGTTATAGAAGTGGGGAAGAAATAACAAACTGGGTTTATCTGAGTGAAGAAAAAAGATTAGAAATAATTAGATTGTTACCTAAAAGAAAAAGGAAGATTAATAATTAATGAGTTTTCTTAAAAAATTGAAAAGTAATACTAGGGATAAATCAAGAGATAATTTTTACAAACACTTAATTACGCTAGGCATCGATGCTTCTTTAGCTGAAAGAGGCGCTAAAGAAGAAAAACTTTTTAATCCTTGGCATAGAAGAAGCTTAGGTATTATTAATATTAATTCAGATTCCCTAATAAGCTACATCAACATAATAAAAAGAGACAGGAGTAAAGATACTCCTCCAAGATGGTGGTATTACTTTGCAATTCCATCGAAAACTTCTGAAAATAAAAATGATTACACTGAAGTCAAATCAACAAGAATTAAATCTTTTCCAGTATTTGGTAAAGTAAAATCTATTAGATGGGACTATAATGCTAATGGAGAATTTTTAGCAGAAAAATTTACTAAAGATTCAGAAATTAATTCTCTTTCAATGGATCTAGGTGATATAAAAATTCAAAGCTTACACGAAAACTTTTCTGGATTTAGTATAGAACTTGAATTTAAAGGAAAAGGATCAAAAAGCACTACTTTAAATATAAATCATTGGAATACTTTAAACAAAATTGCAAAAATATTTATTGATAATAAAAAAATCAAGTAAAGGTTATAAATTTGTCAGACAAACCAAACGTTCTTTTTATAATGGTAGATCAAATGAAAGCTTCAATATTAAGACTATATTCTGAAATTGGTATTGAGTGCCCCCAGATTGAAAAATTAGCAAAAGAAGGTGTAACATTTGAAAACGCAATTACTCCATCTCCTTTGTGTGTTCCTGCAAGAACCTCAATTATGACAGCAAAATATCCCCATTCAACAGGCTGTAGAAGAAATGAAACACTTCTCCCTGAAAACGAAATTCATGCATTCAAAATATGGAAAGAAGCAAATTATACAACTGGATTAATTGGTAAGAATCATTGTTATGTAGAAAATTCAGACCTTGAACTTTTTGATGTAAGGCTTGAAATTAGCCATCAAGGTTTACCAAAAGGAAATTATATAGGAGCAAATATAGGCACAAAAGGAATGGATTGGGGGGCAGATGAAGACCTGATCAACAAAGCTAATCTCAATAGATTAGAAATGGCTAAAACTAAAAATACTATTTGCTTCTCTTCTTCGGAAAATGATGAAAGTTTATTTAGTACATCTCTTATTACAGAAAGAAGCCTTAAGTTTTTAGAAAAATTTAAAAAAGGTGATTTTTCAGAAGAAAAGAAGCCTTTTGCACTTTGGATATCATTTCCAGATCCACATGAACCATATGAAGCCCCTAAGCGATACACAGATATGTTTCCTCCTGAAAAAATAAAATTACCTCCCCAAAGAGCAGGAGAGTTTGATGATGGCACTTCTCCTGAAAGAAATAAAATTTTGTTTGAAATTATGGGACATAAATCTGAATCAGAGGATCAAATTAGATCCCAAATTAGTGTTTATCAAGCCATGTGCAAATTTATAGATGATGGAATAAAAGAAATAATAGAAAAATTAGAAGAATTAGATTTGAAGGATAACACTATTATTGTTTTTACTTCTGATCACGGAGATTTTATGGGAGAACATGGAATGTTTGTTAAAGGAGGGGTTTTTTATGATTGCCTAGTCAAAGTTCCTCTTATTATTGCTTGGAATAATGGAGATTTTGATCAGGGGGTAAAGGAAAAATCTGTAGTCAGTACAATTGATATAATTCCCACACTTCTTCATTTGCAAGGAATAGGAGATTTCAATGATAATGGAATAGGTTGGAAAAAAAATAATGAATCAAAAAAATATATCTTATCTAAAGAAGATATAAGGAATTTCCAAGGTCATTTACTTCCATCAATCACAAAAAATAAAGGTAAGAATATTGCTTTTTCAGAATATGGGGCCGGAGGTCCTAAATTTCAGTTTGAAGATTTCAAAAAATTTACGCCAACCCGCGGTTATAGAACTTTGCTAGAAACATTATGGGCACGTGAAGCTGAAGGCAGGCGAAAAATGGTAAGAACAGAAAAATGGAAGTATATTACCGATTCTACTGGAGATATAGATGAACTTTATGACTTAGAAAAAGATCCTTGGGAACTAAAAAATCTTTCTAAAAATAATGAATACAAAG
>NHDX01000038.1 GCA_002171675.1 Chloroflexi bacterium TMED70
AAAGCAAAAAAAACAAACTCTCCAACAATATTAATTTGCACATCAGGAACTGCAACATTAAATTATTCTCCTGCAATATCTGAAGCATATTACTCTAAAATACCCATGATAGTTATCACTTCAGATAGGCCAATGCATTTTAGAGAAACAGGAGCAAATCAAACATTGAATCAAACTAATTTATACCAAAATAATATAAATTGGTTTTATGATATCCCACTACAAACCGACCTAAATATTATTTCTAATATAGCTTTCAAAGCTATCAATTTTTCTAATAATTCACCAAAAGGTCCTGTTCATATTAATTGGCAATTCAATGAACCTTTTACAGATGGAAATATTGAAAAAATAAATCAAACACAATCCAATGAAAAAATAATAATTTCAGAAATTAATAATGAAAAACTCTCATATTTTATAGAAATATCAAATAATAAGAGGGGTATTATTTTAGTAGGAGATCATAACGAAAACCTAGATGAAATATCTGAATTATCAAGAAACTTAAATTGGCCAATCATAGCTGATCCACTCTCAAACCTGAGAGATTCAAAATATTATAAAAATAATACAATAATAGATACAGGAGATTTTTTATTTAGATCCTCTAATCCTGAGATCATTCCCGAAGTTGTAATTCATATAGGATCTCTTCCTGTTTCAAAATTCATATCAAAAAAAATAGAAAATGCGAAAAATCATATATTTATAGAAGACTCTAATAGATTAGCTGAAGGCTTTTCTAAAATAGATCTACACCTGAAACTAAGATTAAGTAACTTAAATACATTTCTAACAAAAAACAAAAAAAATATTATCAAAGTCGATGATAAATGGAAAAAAACTTTAAAAAATTTCAATGATATTCTACGGTATAAAATTGATGAATTTATAGGTAATTTTAAAGAATTATCTTTGAAAAAAACTATTCTAGAAAATATACCTATTAATTCTAACTATATATCAGGTAACTCTCTTCCTGTAAGGCACCTAGATATTATTATGAACAAGAGTAATAAAATAAATTTCGTTGGTAACAGAGGATTATCTGGCATTGATGGTAACATATCAATTGCAACTGGCTACAGCAATGCTTCAGAAAATCATACTTTTCTAGATATTGGAGATCTATCTTTTTTTCATGATGTTAGTAGCTTAATAACAGCTGTAAGGCATGGAAGTAAGCTAACTATATTAGTTAATAACAATAAAGGAGGACAAATTTTTAATTTACTCCCTCAGAAAAAAAATATGAAAAAAATTTATGATGAATGGTTTATCACTTCACATTCTGATTTCTCTATAGAAAACATATCAAAAAGTTTTGGTTGTGAATACCACTATGCAAACAACGACTCAGAACTAAAAAATATTATTTTAGAAAATTTAAGCAAAAACAAAGTAGATATTATTGAGTTAGATATAAGTAAATCAGATTATGAAGACTTCAATATAGAGATAAATAAAATTATAACTGATTTTGAAAATAATAATGACTAAAGATTTATTTTATAAAATTGAAGGAAGTGGTACACCAGTACTATTGATTCATGGTTTTACAGGTTCTCATAAATCATTCCAAAAAGTTTCGAGTTTTCTAAGTTCACAGTTTAAAGTTATTACTGTGGATATGATAGGTCATGGTCAATCTATGAATTATGAAAGTAAGAACTATACTTTTGATAAATCAATAAATGATTTAAATAAAATATTAGATTCGTTATCTATAAAAAAAATAAATCTTATAGGATATTCACTTGGAGGAAGATTAGCTATGCAATTTGCATTAAAAAATATTGCTAAATTAAGTAGTCTAATTATATGCAGTGCCTCTTATGGAATAGAGAAAAAAGAAGATAGAGAAAATAGAGTTTTATCTGATAAAAAAATTGTTACTATGCTAGAAAATAAGCCTATTGAAACATTCGTAAAATATTGGAAGAATCTAGATATTTGGGATTCAGAAAAGAATCTTTCTGTCGAAAGAAGAAATAAAATCAATAAAATCAGGTTATCTCAGAACAAAATTGGGCTAGCTCTTAATCTAAGCTATCAAGGACAAGGTAAACAAGAATTTATAGGCAATAAATTGAAAAAAATAAAAACAAAAAGTCTAATAATGTACGGAAGTAATGACTCAAAATATAAAGAAATGTCAAAAGAAATAACAAAAGAAATTCAAAATTCTAAATTACTAATGGTTCCAAATTCTGGTCATAATATAATATTAGAAAACCCTATTTTTGTAGCTCAAGAAATTAAGAAATTTGTATTAGGAGAAATAAATGGAAGTTAAGTGGAAATCCAAAGGGAAATATGAGGATATTTTAGTAGATTTTTATAATGGAATCACAAAAATTACTATTAATAGACCTGAAGTTAGAAATGCTTTTAGACCAGAAACAATAAGTGAACTTTCTGAAGCTTTCAAATTAGCTGCGGAAGATGATGAGACAGGAGTTGTACTTTTTAGAGGTGCTGGAGATAAAGCCTTCTGTTCAGGGGGTGACCAAAAAGTAAGAGGTCATGGAGGCTATAATGATGAAGGAGGAAACCCAAGTTTAGGAGTTCTTCCTCTACAAAGATTTATTAGATATATGCCTAAACCCGTAATTGCATTAGTGAGTGGATATGCAATAGGTGGGGGACATGTTCTTCAGGTTATTTGTGACCTAACAATTGCCTCAAGTAATTCTATTTTTGGTCAAACTGGCCCAAGAGTAGGTTCTTTTGATGCTGGATTTGGAAGTCATGAATTAGTAAGACTTGTAGGTACAAAAAAAGCAAAGGAAATTTGGTTTTTGTGTGATCAATATAATGCAGAAGAAGCTTTGGAGATGGGTTTAATAAATAAAGTTGTTGATTATGATGATCTTGAAAATGAAGGAATAATTTGGGCTAATAAAATTTTACAAAAAAGCCCGACAGCAATTAGATTTTTAAAAAATACTTTTATAGCTGAATCTGATGGTTTAGCTGGTCTTCAAAATATGGCTGGAGACATAACTATGATGTACTATATGACTGAAGAGGCTAAAGAAGGTAAAAATGCATTTGTTGAAAAGAGATCTCCAGATTTTTCTAAATTCCCTAAACCACCTTTTCATGGTTAAGTTGTGACTAAAAAACTTAGTTATATTATAGTTGCATTCAGATTGAAAACTTTGCCTGCAGTGCTAGGTCCTCTATCTATTGCAATCGCTATATCAAGTATAGATCACTTCAACTTTCTAAAGATATTATTGATAATTTCTATAGGAATTTCATTACAAATTCTAGTTAATTTAATTAATGATCTAGAAGATTTCCTAAAAGGAGTAGATAACAATCAACGTTTAGGCCCAACTAGAGCAGTTCAGTCTGGTGGCTTATCTATTAAAGAAATGAAACTATTGATCTCAATTGTTTTTATGATCAGTTTAATTTTAGGATTTATAGCATTCTTATCATCTGGGATTTTTGTAATATTTTTTGGAATATTATTATTTATTCTTGCTTATTCATATACGGGTGGACCATTACCTTATGGTTATTTAGGATTAGGAGAATTAGCAGTATTGATAGTTTTTGGCCCATTCACTGTTTTAGGAAGTTTATATTTATTTGATATTAATCCTTCAGTTATAATTTTTCTTATCTCAATTTTACCTGGGCTTTCAGCTAGTCTTATAATTTTAGTTAATAATATTAGAGACATTCAAAATGACCAGATAAACAAAAAAAATACAATTGCTGTAAAACTTGGAGAATCAAAATCAAGGTTTTTATATTTGTACATCTTAATTGCAATATCAATTTTGATGTTGATAATTGCTATATCCATAAATAATATTTTGTTTATTCTACTTAGTATTTTAGTTTTATATATTTTTCCAATTTCTGATATAGGATTCAAAAGATTTATAGTAGTTAGTTTCAAGTACGATCTAAATAGAAGCTTTAGATTGTCTGAATTAAATTTTACTTTAATAAAAACAGTCAAAGGTCATTTTATAATTTGTTTACTTATCAGTTGTGCTATAGTTTCCTGGCAATATATAGCACCAATTTTTGGACTTTCTGAATGGATAATTAATATATTGTAAATTAATAATAAAATAGTCTAAGAAAGATTATTATATGACTACTAGTTGGATAGAAAAAAACTTAAGCAATAATCCATTTATATATTTAGAAAATGGGGAATATAGCTTTAAAGATTTTTTTGAATTATTAATTGAATATTACAATTTCTCAAGTGAAATTATAAATAAAAATGAAAAAATCACATTTATATCAAAAAGCGTTCTACAATATTCAATTTTTTCAAATTTAATACCCATGTTAGGAGGAATATTTGTTCCAATGAATCCAAAAAGTCCTATAGATGAAATAACAAAAAAAATGAATATTATTGGATCAAAAAAAATAATTTATGATGAGAGTATTGAATTAGAAAAAGTTGGTAATATATCTCTTTTTCATTCTGAAAAATCACAGGCTAGTAATTATAAGTTTACTTGGCCTTCTTATGAAGATATATTTTGTATTCTATTCACTTCTGGAAGCTCGGGATTACCTAAAGCAGTTAGTATTTCAAGAAAAAATATTGAATCAAGTTGTAATATATCTCAAAAAAATTTAAGTGTCGAAAAATCAGATAAATGGTTGCTATGTATGCCTCCTTACCATGCAGGGGGGTTATCAATTATTTATAGAAGCTTAATTCTTGGAAATAAATTTCATATAGAAGATGATTTTAATTCTGAAAAAGTCATTGACCTTATTATGAGTGAGAAAATTAATATTGTATCAATGGTTCCAACAATGCTAAGTAAAATCGTCTATGAAATGAAAGATAGAAATTTGATTGCACCAAAATCATTCAAATTTGTTCTATGTGGAGGTGCCAAAACTCCAGAAGAACTGATTTTTAGTTCAAATAATATTGGATTACGGACTCTTCCTACATATGGCATGACTGAAACTTCATCACAGATTGCTACAGCTTCACCAAATGATATATTTAGGCCTTTAAATTCGGTTGGTAAACCTCTTTCAAAAGGCAGTATAAAAATTTCAAAAAATTCTGAGATACAAGTTAGTGGAGAGATGGTTGCTAAGTATTATGATGAAAAAGTGCCTAAAAAATGGCTCCAAACGGGAGATTATGGTTATTTAGATAAAGATAATTATTTATTTGTCAAAGGCAGAATAGATGAGCTGATTATTTCTGGTGGAGAGAATATAAATCCATTAGAAATTGAAGAATTTATTAGCAAAAATAAAAAAATAAAAGAATGCATTGTACTAGGAATAACTGATGAATATTGGGGAGAAAAAGTTATAGCTGCTATTTATTCAGACGATGATATAACATTAGAAGAAATAAATTCTTATCTTGATGGTTTGGATAAATTTAAGTATCCAAAAGATATTGTTAAATTTAATAAACCTTTGCCAAAATTACACAATGGAAAATTAGATAGAAAAAAAATAAAAAAAATAATAAATGAATCAAAATAAAAAAAAGACTGGTTTTATAAAAACATATCCAATAACTTTCTTACTAATAATAAGTAATTTATTTATTTATATCATTCAAGAAGTAAGCGGAGATTCAAGCAATCCCGTAGATCTAGTCAAGATGGGAGCTAGATACGATATTTATGTTGCCAGTGGGGACTGGTGGAGATTTATTACTCCAAATTTCTTACACATAGGATTTACTCATTTATTACTTAATTTAGCTGGGCTTTGGATTTTTGGGATGTTAGTAGAAAAAGATTTCTCTAAATCAAAATATTTATTAATTTATTTTTTTTGCGGTATAAGTTCAAATGTTTTTTCATACTCTTCGGGATCTTGGTTTGGTTTTACATGTGGTCCAGTAGGAGCTGGAGCTAGCGGAGCAATATTTGGACTTTTAGGTGCTTATGCATCTTACCTGATTGTTAATAAGAATGTTTTAGGAAAGCAAGGTAAAGATTCATTGATTTCAATAGGAGCAATAATTTTTATAAATGTTATATATGGTGCAGCAGCTTCGGGAGTCGATCATATAGCACATATCAGCGGTATTATTTGTGGTCTTGCTATAGGGTGGTTACTAAGCCCAGCTAAACAATTAGTTATACTTCCTAATGAAATGTTTGAAAATTCTATTTTAGTTAATGTAAAACGAAATAATTTATCTCTAATATTCATTGTTAGCTTTGTTTTTTTAATTATAATAACCTTCATGGCTTATAATCAAAGAACACAAGATATTGCAGAATTTTCTAGGTTTTGCATCTAATTTTTTTTCATGGTAAATAATCAGGTAGAAACAGTAAATAAATTAATAGAGTTAGTAAATATTAGTGGTAATAGTATTACTAGTTCAAGAAGAAGAATAATAGCTGAAATTGCTAGACAAGAAGGTCTATTTACTTCAGAAGAACTTGCAAAAGCTCTACCTAATATAGGNAGAGCTACAGTATANAGAACATTAAGATTATTATATGAAATTGGTACTATTTGTAGAATTAATATAGTTGATGAACATAGCTATTACGCCATATCTTTATCTGATCATCATCATCACACAGTTTGTAAAAAGTGCAATAAAATTGAAGAAATAAATCTAATTGGTTTTGAAAAAGACTTAAATCAATACGAGAAAAATATAAATGGTGAAATTCTTTCTCATAATCTAGAGATTTATATCATTTGTGGTGAATGTGATTAATTTTAAGAAAATATTAATTTTGAAATAGCTATTCCAGACTCTCCTTTAACTGCATAAAACATATAAACATTCTCTTTTTCTTTAAATATAAATGGATCCCTCAATTGGTTAACAGGCATATTTATTGAACTTCGAGCTGATTTTTGCAATGGTAAATNAGCTCCTTCCCAATCAAATTCTGGNCTAGTTATTTCTACAGGTTCACTTGGAGCCCATTTATAAGATTTTTGGTTTAAATTTATTTTTGAAAGAAGTATTTTTTCAGGNATGTCACCAACTTTTGTAAAAAAAATATATAAAGTATCTCCAATTACTAAAACAGATGAATGTCTCATATTGCCGTCAAAAAGAGTTTTTAATTCTTTGAAATTATCAATCGAATCTACTTTTTCATAGAAAACACCTGGCATAGAAATACCATAAAATTTATTTTTATACTCAAATCTTCGGAAATAAGGTCTAGCAACTATATTTTTATAGGCGACAAAATTTATCCCATCTTTAGATGTTGCGACTCTAGTTAATTGAAATCCAAATTTCTCAAGACCATGATAATACATTATTATTTCTTTATTTTTATTATCAACATGCACATCCGGTGAAGCAATATGCGGTATGGTCATGTCATCTAAACGATCNGGGATAGCANTTACTTGGTCTGGGTGAGGTTCATATCCAGATGGATTATTCATTGACCCTAATTTAATATTTTCGTAATCATCAGGAATAGTTGGTTTTTCGTTTAAAAAAAGTGANTCAGATAATTTTAATGTTCCTTTTTCATATATTTTCCAAGGTCCAAATAAATCATCAGAGTAGGCAAGTTTTATATTATTTCCTTTATGATCTGCAAAATATAATAAATATTTTCCTAACTTATTATGTAACCACGTTGGGGATTTAATTACTGATGGACCTTGAATATTCTCTCCAATAACTGAAGATAACTTAGGTGTAANAATCAAGCTATTATTAAATTTTTTTATTTTTATATTCAAATCAAAAATTACTATGGTGGAGACGGGGAGGAGTTGAACCCCCCGTCCAAGAAATTTATTCCTTAAGCTTCTACAGGCTTAGCCGATAATTTAATTTTCGTCAATAAAGGCGCTATCGACAAACCAACTATTATTGCTTAGCCAGAAAAAGTATTTGTAAAATTACTCTAGCAATAATTTTACTCAGCCTAGGTAATTCGTCGTTCTAAAGCATCACCCTAAGCAAAGATACTATAGAACGTCACTACTATTTATTAAGCAGCGAGAGCGTATTCTTGATCGCCAATCATTATTTTGCCATTTCATACGTGGTATGGCAACACGACCTGCGACTTAAAGATCCATTCCCTGTCGAACCCACTCGTCCCCATATTNCATAATTAAGTTNACNTCANNNATTNTTNNTTTTCAAAANTCTNNNNATTGNNCNATTAGAATCNTTNTCTTTAATAGANGCTCTTTTATCNNANTTCTTTTTNCCTCTNGCNAAAGCAATTTCGATTTTNANAANATTTCTTTTNANATATANAGANAANGGNANTATNGTNANNCCTTTTTGTGTNNTNGCACCGCNTAATTTATCAATTTGATTCCTATGTAGTAAAAGTTTTCTTTCTCTTATTGGATCATATGAATCTGATGATGAATCAAATTTATATTCTGCAACATGGCATCCTATTAACCATGCTTCTCCTTTATTTATAATCACTCTTGATTCAGCTATAGAAACATTACTATTCCTAATTGATTTTATTTCAGGACCGTTAAGAACTAAACCTGCTTCGAATTTGTCTAGTATTTCATAATCATAATATGCTTTTCTGTTTCTTGCTAAAGACATTTTATTAATCCTTAGTTTCGAAATTTAGCTGAGTTATTGCTGCTTCTATTTGATTGTCATAGAAATCTGCTGCTTTAGATGAAGCATCAGGTAATTCAACTACTACATCAGGATCAATTCCTATATCATGTATTGCTCTTCCGTTGGGAGTAAACCAATGAGCATTAGTAAGAAACATTCCTCCTCCATTTGATAAGCTTCGCACTAGACTCACACTACCTTTCCCGTAAGTCTTTTCTCCTATAACTACACTTCTACCGTAATCTTGAAGGGCTCCTGCCATAACTTCTGATCCACTAGCTGAGTTACCATTAACAAGTGTCACCATCGGTATTTTAGAGAACTTACCGATTTCTCCATTTACATTCCATAAAGTCTTTCTACCCTTAGCATCTATTTCAAAAGTTACTACGCCTGAATCTAAAAATAAACTTGTTGAATCTACAGCTGATCCTAGTAATCCACCAGGATTATTTCTTAAATCTAATATTATTCCCTGTGCATTTTCTTCATTAATTGCTTCAGTAAATGCATCAGATAATTCCTTGGGAGTAGATTCAGTGTATTGATTGATTCTAATTTTTACATATTTTGTATCTGGAACTGGATCAGAGTTTACACTTGGTTGTTCTATTTTAGCTCTAGTAACTTTAATCTCAATTGGCTCAAAGTCGCCCAATCTCTCAATAGTTAATAATACTGATGTTCCTTCTGGGCCTCTAATAAGATTGATAGCCTCAGTTAGAGTCATTCCAATTATACTTACTCCATCAACCTTGATTATTTTATCACCGCCTTTTATTCCTACAGCTTCAGCAGGACCTCCAGAAATAGGTGAAACAATTACAACAGAAGACTGGTCATTCGCCATATCAACATATGCACCTATTCCTTGATATGATCCTGTAAGATCTGAGCTAGCGATTTGCCATTTTTCAGGCGATACATAAGTTGAGTGTTTGTCATCTAGAGTTCTGATTAGAGTTTTTACTGTTTCATCTGTAATTTTCTCATCATCAATTCTAGTTCTGTCAAAATATGAATCATTTATAAAATCATAGGCTTCCCAAAATGCTTTGATATTTTCAGGAACTGAATTTGGTCTTTCAGTGTTTTCGAAAACAATTTCTTTATTATTTTCAGTTAATAAATTATCTTCTGATATATAGTCATTTATGAAAAATCCTACAACAAAAAATACTATGGCTAAAATAACCATAATTAAGATATTATTAAAATTTTTAAATTGATTTTGCATTGAAATTTCTCACATTACTACTTAATTATAGTTCATGAGAAGAAAAAAGAGTTATAAACTTAAGTAAAAATAAACTATAACAATTGAAAGGTCTAATTTATGCCAAAGTATATAATTGAACGTAATATTGAAGGAGCTGGAGACAGAACAGGTAATTCTGGAGCTACTGCTTCAAATAAAGTTTTAAAAGAAATGAACGATGAAGGCAAAAATATTCATTGGCAACATAGCTACACCACACAAGATAAAGTTTATTGTGTTTATATAGCTGACAATAAAGAACTTGTTAAGGAACATGCAGAAAGATTAGGTGCCCCAGCAAATCAAATAGAAGAAGTGAAGGGGATAAGTGATCCTACAGCTGGTGAATAATATTAACATATTGAAAATAATTAGAACAAAATTATTGTTTGCTATTTTTTTTGTATCTTTATTATCTTGTTCATCTATTGAAGAAACCATATCTTCAAACTTAAGTAATTTACAAGATGAAGATACAAAATCTGAGGAAGTTTCAATTATTGAGAAAGAATCTATTAAGGATAGTCCTTCTAACAAAGAAATAACTAAGGCTAAAATAGAACAGGCAACAACTGTTCCGCCTACTTCAACTTTTGTTCCGCCAACTGCTACTTCAGTTCCNCCTACTGCGACTTCTGTTCCNCCTACTGCNACTTCNGTTCCACCTACTGCNACTTCNGTTCCACCTACTGCNACTTCAGTTCCACCTACTGCGACTCCTGTTCCACCTACCAAATCACGCATTCAATATCCAAGAGATTACTCAGTTCTAATAAATTTATCAAAATANAATGATGAAGATATATTAAGTTGGGAAAATACTAGTTATAACAAGCTCAGCCATAAAGAAAATAAAGCAATCTTTAGTTTTATTTATCCAATAGGAAGAAGTTTAGATAAAGAGTCAATGGTGAGAGGTAAATACGTAAATGAACACGAAGTTTTATTAAGCGAAGAAGAAATAAGTCACATATTGACTAATATGGATACTTGGATGCAAAACAATACGAATAAATGTANTGAAAGAAANCTNGAACCAAGTGTTGTTGTAACTGACTTCGAACAATGGATTAGATATGGAGCAGATTTATCAACTCAATCAGCTGAATGTAAAAATTTGAGGATTATTGCANTAGCTATTCCCCAAGAATCTGGTTTAGCTTCTAGTCAAAATGATTTCAAAAANACCTTTATTCATGAGTATTATCATGCTCAACAAAATGATTTAGATCAATGCAATATTAAAGGAGATTTTTCTNAATCAAACTCAATTTGGTTTGTTGAAGGAGGAGCTCACTATTTTTCTACTTCTATTTTAGCTAAAGAATCAAAGAAAAATATCGATAGTGAAATATTAAGAATGGCATATGATATTAGGGATTTATCTGAAGATGAATTAATAGGGCAACCAGATAAATGGGGAGCAGCAGCACTANTATTAATGACTAAGTTAAATCTTCTTTCAGAAAATTCAATAATGGATTCTAGTCTTTTTGATAATTGTGCAAGAGAAAATGATTTTGATTCAAATAGTCGAGAAATTCAGCATGTCAAAAAATATTGGAAGTCGATTGAGAATAAAAATGGAATCTTTAGTTTTAAAAAAGAAGCCTTAAACTTTAATAAATATTCTTATTAAATTTACTTAAATACACATATTCCTAAAATCAAAAACAAAATCTATTATATTATTTTATTCAATAGTAAGTGAGGAATTATGAAAGTAGGGTGGATTGGTGTTGGAAACATGGGGAAACCTATGGCTAAGCATATACAAGAACATGTTAGTGAATTTACAGTTTGTGATCTCAATCAAGAGTCAGCAATAGATATTTTAGAAGATGGTGGAATTTGGGCTGAAACACCTGCAGAATGTGCAAAGGATAAAGATGTTGTTTTCATGAGTTTGCCTATGCCTCAGGATGTTGAAAAAGTCTCTATAGGAGAATCTGGAATCATTGAATCAATAAAGAAAAGTAGTATCGTTCTAGATGTATCAACAAATTCTCTAGCAATGGTAAAGAAACTACACAAATTATTTGATCAAAAAGGCGTNGAATTTTTAGATTGTCCTGTTAGTGGTGGAGTTATAGGAGCTATGAATAAAGATATGTCTATAATGGTTGGCGGACAAGAAAGTACATACAATCAAATAAAATCCACTCTTGATGCAATGGGTGACAAAGCCATTTACTGCGGCCCTGTGGGCAGTGGAACAATATGTAAACTCTCTCATCAGTTATTTAGTGCTTTATTACTAGGAATAACAACTGAAGTATTAACATCTGGGGTCAAAGCTGGTATGGACTTAGATACACTTGTTGACGCAATATCTCGATGTGCCTCAGCAAAGAATCCTCCTTTTGATAACTGGAAGGAATCTAAAGAATATAATTTTGAAGGCAATGAGATGTCATTTTTCCTAGAATTAGCTGCGAAAGATGTTAGATTAGCTTGCGAAATGGGTAGAGAAAATAAAGTTCCAATGGACATGGCAAATATAATTGAACAAAAAGTAATTGAAGCAATGAATAAAGGATGGGGTAAAAAGAATTCTGGAATAGTAAGAAAAATTATAGCTGATAGAGCTGGAGTTGAACTTGACTATGCTCCAGGTGGATTTAGCGGTTAACCGTAAAATTCAAGTATAAATTTTACATAACTAATATAGTACGCAATAACAAGTGTGTCGTTTACAGATGCACTTTTTAAATAAATATATAGCTTTTTTCATTTTGTATAATAGCAGCCGAAGTAATTAATGCTTGCCTTAATTCTTCTATCCCTAGACCTTCCTTAGCTGAAGTTGATATTTGAGCTAAATAACTAGCATCTAAATCAATGATCTGATCAAAATTATCTAAAAGATCAATTTTGTTTTTTATTAATAATTTAGGTACTTCGGCTAACCCTAGGTCATCTAATATATTATCTACGGTATTTATTTTTTCTAAATAATCATCTGATGCAAAATCTACTACATGTAACAAAANATCTGCATTTATAGCTTCTTCTAGAGTAGATTTAAAAGACTCTACTAAGATTGTAGGTAATTTATTTATAAATCCAACAGTATCTGAAATAGTTGAAGAAATACTTTGATTTAAATAAAATTTTCTAGTTGTAGTATCTAATGTAGAAAATAATTGATTTCTAGATAATATATTTGATTTAACAAGTCTATTGAATAANAAACTTTTCCCTGAGTTAGTATATCCAACTAAAGAATAATTGATTATGTTGTTATTTATTCTTTTACTTCTTTGNGATGTACGAGTATTTTCTATTTTTTTCATTCCTGCCTTAACTCGCTTTATTTTATCTCTAACTAACCGTCTATCTGTTTCAATCTGCGTTTCTCCGGGCCCTCTTGTTCCAATTCCTCCTCCAAGTCTCTCTAAATGAGACCATTGACCTGCNAATCTAGGTAANAGATATTCAGATTGAGCTAATTCNACTTGAAGCTTTCCTTCGTGACTTTGAGCTCTTTTTGAAAATATATCTAGAATTAGAGCTGTTCTATCTATGACTTTTACTTTTAATCTATTTTCAAGATCTCTTTGAGTACTAGGATTAAGCTCATCATCAAATATACAAAGGTCTATATCTAATTGTTTAATTAAATTCTTAACTTCTGAAATTTTACCTGAACCAATATAGGTATTAATTGGCTTATCTAACAATTGAGATAATTCTAATACAGGTTCTGCTCCAGCTGACATACATAAGTTTTTTAGTTCAGATAGAGATTCTTTTATTTTTCTTTTTGAGCATTTCTTCTTTTGATCAGCAGCGATTAATAATGCTCTTTCTTTTATAATTTCTGTTTTATAGCTTTTCAAATTANCTTACTGTAAATTGTGAAAGTCTTCTTAATCCTTCATCGATTTGATCATCTGGGATAGTCAATGAAAGTCGAATATACCCTTCACCTGCAGATCCATATCCATTACCTGGAGTAACAACAACATTGACATCTTCAAGAAGCCTCTCTGTAAATGAAGCAGATGTATATCCTTCAGGGACTTTAGTCCATATATAAAGAGTAGCCTTTGGAGCTAAAGCATCAAGNCCAATTTCTTTTAAGGTTGAAACAACTTTATCTCGCCTTTTCTTGTATATATCATTATTACTATCNAGCCANTCTTGTGATAGAGATAATGCCTCTATCCCCATTTCTTGTATAGCTTGTGATAAGCCTGAATCAATATTTGATTTTACTCGCATTAAGGCATTTATTAAATCAGGATTTCCTGCTGCACTTCCTACTCTCCATCCTGTCATATTTGCAGTTTTCGATAGAGAATGGAATTCAATAGCAATATCCATAGCTCCAGGTACCTCAAGTAAGCTAGGTGCAACATATCCGTCATAAGTAACTTCGGTGTAGCATGCGTCATGCATTAGTGCAATATCGAATTCTTTACAAAATTNAACTGCTTCAGTAAAGAATTCTAGATTAGCAATAGCTCCCGTTGGATTATTAGGATAATTAATCCAAAGCATTTTTGCATCTTTCGCAACCTGTGTATCTATAGAAGAGAAATCAACAAGAAATTCATTTTTTTCTAAAAGATCAACAAAAACNGTCTCTCCTCCAGCAAACATTGTACCAATTTCGTAAACAGGATATGCAGGATTAGGAACGAGTGCAATATCACCAGGATCAATAAANCATAAAGGAGCATGAGCAATTCCTTCCTTTGCTCCAATTAAGTTTATAATTTCTGTTTCGTAATTTAAATTAACGTTAAAACGATCCTTATAAAATTTAGAAACAGCTTGCCTAAACTCAGGTAAGCCTTCTGATTCTGGATATCGATGATGAACAGGATTATCTGATGCTTTCTTTAGTCTATCTAAAACTGTATTAGGGGTTGGAATATCAGGATCTCCTATACCAAAGGAAATCACTTCNATACCCTCTTCTTTTTTCTTAGCTATAGCTTTAGAAATTCCTACAAAAAGATAGGGTGGTAAATTTTGTACTCTTTTAGCTAATTTCATAAAAAACTCCTTTTATTAATGAGGCCAAATTCCAGAAAAAACTTCTTCGCTTGGGCCNTCAAGCATTGCNATATCATTTTTATCCCATGAAATATTCAAGCTTCCACCATCCAAAATAACTTCTACATTATCANCAACTANTCCATTATANCGTGCAGCACTAGCAGATGCAGTGCTACCAGTACCTGAGGAGAGAGTTTCTCCTGCTCCTCTTTCAAAAATCCTAGCTCTTATTTTGTTTCTTGACAAAATATTGACAATTTCAAAATTTATCCTGTTGGGGAAATATTCATGTTTCTCAACAATCGTACCAATTTCTACTAATGGNAAATCTTCAACATTTTCATCAATTATAATTACTGCATGAGGATTACCTATTGAAAGACAGGTAATATCTAATTTTTTCCCAAGTATTTCAAGGGGAAATTTAGGAGGATCATTATCACTTATTGAAGGTACACTTATAGGGATTTTGCTGGCAATAAAATTTGGAACACCCATTTCAACTCTTGATGATATAACTTTATCATCTTGAATTTTTGGATAAACTGTCTTAATGCCATCTCCTGTTTCAATTTTTATTGACTCTTTATTAGGAGAAATTATTTTAGAATCAATGACGAATTTAGTAAATAACCTAATTCCATTACCGCTAATTTCAGCTTCAGAGCCATCTGGGTTATAAATTCTCATTCTAATATCAGCTGTTTCACTCTCAAAAACTACTACTATNCCATCTGAGCCAACTCCAAAAGCAGGTTTACTCATATCTAAAGAGAGTTGATTCCAGTCATAATTTTTATTCCTTCCATCTAAGGCTATATAATCATTTCCTGCACCTTGAAGTTTAACAAAAGGTAACATTTAGACTCCTAATTTNTTGATAACCATTCGGATATTATATTATCCGCAAGATCAAAAGAATTATCAAAATCTATCCATTTAATTCTTTTATCGCTNTTCTTAAACCAATTATCTTGATGACGCATTAACTTTCTTGTTGAAATGAATATTTTTTCTTGAAGTTGANTTTTATCGTAATCTCCATTGATATAACTTACTACTTCTTTATATCCTATGGAGGACATTGCTGGTGAGGATTTTTTTACGCCATTTTTTAATAATTGATTTACTTCTTCTATCCATCCAAAATCAATCATTTTTTTTATCCTAGATTTTATTAGTTTATCAGTTCTATCTCTATCTATTTTTATACCCAAAATTAAGCTTTCTAAATTATTTTTTATTCTTCTTCTAGGAGAANCTTTATAACCAGATTTATATCTTTCAATTATTCTTATTAATCTTCTTGGATTCTCCAAATCTTTATTTTCATAGAGTGGGTATATTTTTGAATATTTTTCAATTACTTGNTTGATACCTAAATCAGAAATTTCTTGCTCCAACTTTTCTCTTAGCTTAAAATCAGGCTCTATTTGCGGTGGATCCCAACCTTCTAAAATCCCCCAAGTATATTGACCAGTTCCTCCTACAAGTATTGGAACAGTATCAAGTTGTTTAATAATCTCTCGACAATTTTCAAGAAACCATAACAAATTACTTGATTCATNTGGTTGAAGAATATCTACCATATAGTGCTTAACTTTATTAAGTTCTTCAATTGAAGGCTTTGCTGTTCCAATATTAAGTCCTTTGTAGAGAAGCTTTGAATCTGAATTAATTATTGAGAGTTTGTATTTTTCAGCAATATTTATAGCTAAATCAGATTTACCAGATGCAGTTGGACCAACAATAGAAATTATTCTTTTTTCTTTCATTTATCCATAATTTATTATTTTTGATAATATTTCTGAATTTAGGCTTGCACTTCCAATTAATATGCCATTTATTTTTTTGCTTTTTCTAAATTCTTCTGAATTTTTTTCACTTACNCTACCACCATAAAGAATTGGAACAATAAATTGTTTCGAAATTTTTTCTAAACAATTTTCAATAATTAATATAACTTCTTCAATATCAATTATTGANGCAGATTTTCCTGTTCCAATTGCCCAAATTGGTTCATATGCAATCATAATATTTCTAATATCAGTTTCTTTGGAGATTGCTTTATTAATTTGATTTGAAATAAATTTTTCTACCTCTAAAAAGCCTTTATTTCTTGTATCTAAATCTTCTCCTACGCACAAAACAGGAGTTATATTATTTTTTTGTGAAATATTGATTTTTCTAGATATAATTTCATCATTTTCAAAAAAATCCTGCCTTCTTTCTGAATGACCTATCAAAGAATAATCACACAAATTCTTAACTTGAGANGCAGCAATTGAACCTGTTCCCTGCCCTTCATTTCTATGGTCNAAATCTTGTATTCCTAATTTAAATTTACCAATATTTCTAGAAAAATATTCTAAAGATATATTTGAAGGGAATAATATAATTTCATCATTATAATTTGTAACTTTTTTGGACAAAGATTCTAGGTATATCACACTTTGATCAAAAGACTTATTCATTTTCAAATTTGCTAGAATATAAAATTTACTCATCCTTAAGAACCTCAATTCCTTCTAAAAATTTCCCTTCNAGTAATCTTAGGAATGCTCCTCCTCCAGTTGAAATATGTGAGAAATAATCTGACGCTTTATANTGGTTTATAGAAGCAACAGTTGAACCTCCTCCTGCAACTTTGAGTTTTGATTTAGAGTTTACNATAAAGTTAANTAGNTTTTTGGTTCCATTACTAAAATTTTCATTTTCATAAACCCCTGGTGGNCCATTCCAAATTATTTTNTCTGATTCTAAAATCATCTTACCAATATCATCAATCGAATTAGGNCCTATATCAAAGATTANATCTANATCATTTATTTGGCTTGAATGTAAAATTATTGGCTCTTTGTTTATATTTTCTGAACATACNAGTTGTTCAGGAATATATATTTGAGGATGTTTTTGTAATATTTTTTCAGCGTAGAATATTTCTTCCTTTATTTCTGAAATGTTTTTTTGTTTTAATTTGTCACTAGCAATCAAAAAAGGTCTAATCATACCCCCTGTTATGATTACTTTTTCAAAATTATTTGAAAGGTTCTCTATTATTGGAATTTTATCACTAATTTTTGAGCCTCCAAGTATAGCAGTAGAATTAGATGATTTAGTACTTATACATTCAGTAATATTTATAATTTCTTTTTCTAAGAGTATTCCACCGTATGATGGCAATTTGTTTGTAATTCCAGTTATGGATGAATGACTACGATGAATCGTACCAAATCCATCATTTATAAATACATCAGAAAATGAAGAAAGAAAGTCGATAAAATCAGGATTACTATTTTCTTCTCCTTCATTAAATCTAATATTATCTAATAAGAATAAAGTCCCACTTGGCTGAGAATCTACAATAGAAGAAATTTTTGATTGATTCTGGTGTTCAATAAAAAAAATTTCTCTATTTATTCTTTTGCTAATATCTTCAATAAGAGGTTTAAAAGAGTAATTTTTATTAAACTTTCCGTTTGGTCTTCCTATGTGAGAAATTATAATAACTTTTGCTGATTGGTTTATTAGATAATCTATTGTTGGAATACTTTCAAGGATCCTTGTATCATCTAAAATTTCTCCATCTTCTGACAAAGGAATATTTAAATCCAATCTTAAGATACAAGTTTTATCAGAAAAATTATTACCAACTATACTTTTAATTCTTACCATTTTTTTTATAAATAACTCAAATTTTCATATATTTCATTTTTAGATGAATCTGAAAAACCTAATTCATCTAATTTAAGATCAGTTTTTTCTTTGTATTTTTCTGCCATGATAATTGAATCATTGATTGTATCTAATTCAATACAAAGATCTTTTATTTCAGGCACTTTTTTAGGATCAATAATTCTATCAAGATAAATTTCTCCAATTTTTCTTTTTTGAGTTGCGCTTCCTTTTTCGAATATCAAAATCACAGGAAGAGGTTTGTTTTTCGATAATATTCCTCCAAATTTTGCTGAATCATTGGGTGAGTCATCACTTAGGAAGTCAACATCTTGTCTGATTTTTTCATAAATCATAAGATACTTAGCAATTTCATTATAGTTGTCTGATTTTGATTTACTAATAATAAGAGGGATGGAAATAGCTAATCCCAATAAAGTTCCAAATTTGTTTTCAGCAACGCTTAGATAATCTTCTGTTGTTGTGACTGGTTTTTCTTGAAGATCAAGTTCAAAGTTTTCAGATTCACAAATTTTTATAATACTTGTATCAAATTTAGAAATAATTTTTAATAATTCTTTATAATCATCTAAATTATCAGAAATTTCTAGAATAACAGACCTAGATAATGCTTGAAATCCATCTCCTACATTTATTGCCTGAGCTGGACCATATTTCCACCATAGCGATTCTTTACTAAATCTTTCAGTATTACCATTTCTGACATCTTCATGAACCTCAAATGAAGCATTTAATAATTCAAGTGAAGAAGAAATTAGGTTAGAATTTTTTATATCAATACTAAAATGATCACAAAATAACTCAGATATGGTTCCTAGAGGAAAGTTATGTGATGAATCAGAATCTACACCATTATCAATACCAAAATGATATTTCATCATTTGATATAAACCAAGATTTTCTTTGTTAAGCAAAGTAGATAGCGTTGGTACGAAATTTTTCATTTAATCTTTATAAATTAATTACTTTTTTAATTTTTTCCAAACTTACTGGTCCTTCTCTTAAAATATCTATTCCTGATTTATTATTGTCAATCTTTATAACGGTGGAAGATAGATTTTCTGGTCCACAATCTATATCTGCAATTATAGAAACTTTTTTATTAAATGTTTGTTTTATTTCATTTATATCTTTTGTTGGAGCAACATTACTGATATTTGCAGATGTACCTGTTATAGGTTTACCTAGCGATTCAATTATTTTTTGAGTAAAACTATGATCTGGTACCCTAACCCCTAGAAATCCAGAACCATTATTTATCTCTTTAGGAAAATCATTAATAAGAGGCAAAACTATTGTTAGAGGACCCGGCCAAAAACTATTCGCTAGCTTTTGAAGAGGCTCGGAAGATATGTCACAATATTTTTTAATATCAAGTAAGCTTGAAATAAGTATTGGAACTGGTTTACTCAAATCTCTTTCCTTTATTTCAAATAAATTATTAATAGCAGAAGGCTTATCGGCAACAACCGATAAAGAATAATAAGTATCTGTAGGTAAAATACAAACACCTCCATTAGATAACTCTGCAACTATTTCGTCTATTAATATATTTTTATTTTTTTCTGTCTTCAAATTTTAAATTTTTACCTTTATCCTGTAATTTTATATAAAAATTTAATTGAGTTCGATTTGAAGCAAGATACAATTGTAGTTTTTGATTATGGATCACAATATACAAGACTTATATCTAGAAGGTTAAGAGAGATAAATGTATTTTGTGATTTAGTTTATCCAGAAATTGATAAATCATTTTTCGATGAAAGAAAAGTTAAAGGTTTTATCTTATCTGGTGGCCCAAATAGTGTGTTTGAGGAGAATTCACCTGATATCCCAAAATGGGTTATGGAAAGTAAACTTCCTGTATTAGGTATTTGTTATGGAATGCAATTAATAGCAATTAATCATCAAGGCAAAGTTAAAAAAACATCCAAAAGAGAGTATGGTAACTCAATACTGAACATTTTAGACTCTTCAAAATTATTTAATGGCATACCACAAAAAAGTAATGTTTGGATGAGTCATGGTGATAAAGTAATCGATCTTCCTGAAGGCTTTCAAGTAGTGGCAAAAACTGATAATTCTTTCTGCGCTGCCTTCGAGAAAGATTTATTTTATGGAGTTCAGTTTCATCCTGAAGTAGATAATACAGATTATGGAAAAGATATACTCAAAAACTTTGCCTTAGATATATGTAATATCTCAGATAATTGGAATGCTAAAAATTTTATAAATACAACTATTGAAAGTATTAGAAAAGAGATTGGTAACAGCAAAGTTATATGTGGAATTTCTGGTGGTGTTGACTCAAGTATAACTGCCACTTTAATTCACAAGGCGATAGGAAATAATTTGACATCTATATTTGTTGATAATGGCTTACTCAGAAAAGGGGAATCAGAAGATGTCATGAATTTTCTTCAAAAAGGACTTGGGTTGAACATAATTAAAGTAAATGCAAGTAAAAATTTTCTAGATAAATTAAGGAATATTATAGATCCAGAAGAAAAGAGAAAAATAATAGGCAAAGAATTTATATCTGTTTTTGAAAAAGAAGCCAAAAAAATTAAAAATGTAAAATACTTAGCTCAAGGAACCCTTTATTCTGATGTAGTTGAATCTGCTGTTATAAAAGCTGGGCATCAAGCAGTTATTAAGAGCCATCATAATGTTGGAGGACTTCCAGACAAAATGAAACTAAAACTAATTGAGCCTCTTAGGTTGCATTTTAAGGACGAGGTTAGAGAAGTTGGGTATGAATTAGGAATTAACAAAGAAATAATTGAAAGGCATCCTTTTCCAGGACCAGGATTAGCCATAAGGATAATGGGTGAAATAACAGAAGAAAAATTAAATATTTTAAGGGAAGCTGATCAGATTTTTATAAATGAGATTAAGAAAGCAGGTTTATATCATAAAATATGGCAAGCTTTCGCAGTCTTAACCAATACGCAAAGTGTTGGAGTTATGGGAGATAATAGAACCTATCAAAATTGTGTAGCAATACGAGCTGTAAATTCAAAAGATGC
>NHDX01000039.1 GCA_002171675.1 Chloroflexi bacterium TMED70
AATTTCAGTAACACTATTAATTCTCTTGATAAAATAATATTTCAAGTACCCATAAATAAATAAGCTAATGGAAGAAAATAAAAAAAATCTAAGTTTTCTTGGCCCTGTAGGAACTTATTCAGAAGCAGCAGCTTTAGAATATAAAAAGGATGCGTATAATCTAATTCCAAAAGCAAATTTAAGCGAGGTTCTAAACAGTGTAGTAGCAAATACTAGTGAAGAAGCTATTTTACCAATTGAAAACTCTAGAGTTGGTACAATAATTGAAGTTATTGACTATCTTATAAATTCTAAAAACCTATATATAAACCATGAATTATTACTTCCAATAGAAGCGTGCTTGATTACAAAAGAAAATATAAAAAATTTAGATCAAATTAGAGAATTAATTAGCAAGCCTGAAGCAATTAATCAATGCAATGAATGGATTAGTAAAAATCTAAGAAAAGATATTGTAATCACAGGGTCTCCATCTACTGCAGAAGCAGTAGAAAGTCTTAATAATTTATCTGATAGCGTTGCAGCTATTGGACCAGAAAGAGCTGCTGTCATCCACAAAAAGCACATAGTAAAAAAAGGAATTCAAGATTATAAAAATAATGTGACAAGATTTGTAGTAATTTCTAATAAAGAAAATAAACCTTCAGGAAGGGACAAAACTTCTATAGCTTTTGATTTCAAAAATACAGATAAAGCAGGATTGCTTTTCACTGCATTACAATGTTTTTCAAAAAGAAATATAAATTTACAAAAAATAGAAAGTAGGCCTAAGGGTACAAAACTTGGAGACTATATATTTATAATAGATTTAAATGGCCATGTACAAGATGAAAATATCAAAGAAGCACTTAAAGAACTTAAACAAGTAACTTCATTCCTTAAAGTTTTAGGATCCTATTCATATTAAATTAATCTAATCGTCATAAAGATCACTTCTAGATCTTCTTGAAACTTCATTGCCTTCTTCAACAGCATTATTTAGTCTTTCTTTAGCAGAATCAACTAAGTCATTAGCTTTTATCTTCCAATCCTTTAAATTTTCAGACAACTGAACTCTAGTTTCATCACCTGGCTTTGGAGCAAATATTACGCCAGCAACAAAACCTAAAGTGGCACCATAAAAAAATCCTTTGTAAAAAGAATCTCCATCTGACA
The DNA here is from genome assembly GCA_002171675.1 of Chloroflexi bacterium TMED70. Classification (GTDB taxonomy): domain Bacteria; phylum Chloroflexota; class Dehalococcoidia; order Lucifugimonadales; family Lucifugimonadaceae; genus TMED-70. Next base: position 1,156 of record NHDX01000039.1, read on the forward strand.
TACTAATTCCTCCTTAACAAATATTCATCACTTTGTTTTTTTTGAATACCCAAAAACAGATTTGACTATATCTACAGACTTATTAATTGTACTCATTGAGTCTTTAAAAGATTCAATTTTTTCATTAGCACTCTCTAATTGATTTTTAATTTTATTCATATTCCGAGTAATACCCATAAGAGCTATAAATAGAAATAATCCTAAAATAGAAAATATAATTAAAAAAATTATTGTTAGATAATCTATAATTTCCGCAATATTCAATATAAACCTTTAAATATAATTATACTTATAATATACACAAAAATAGATTATATTTCAATATTGACAAGCTTTTAGTTATTAACTAAAAGCTTTAGAACTCAAGATAGTCCCTAAGCGTGAGAGATCTTGTTGGATGCCTAAGCTTTCTTAATGCTTTGGCCTCTATTTGCCGTATTCTTTCTCTTGTTACGCCAAAAGTTTGCCCAACTTCCTCTAGTGTTCTTGGTCTACTATCATTTATACCAAATCTATATTCAATAACTTGTCTTTCTCTAGGTGAAAGAGTTTCTAATACTTCAGCTATTTGTGACTTTAATAAATTTTTTGATGCAGAGTTTTGAGGAGATTCAGCATTTTGGTCCTCTATTAGATCGGCTAAATTCAAATCTTGCTCTTCTCCAATGGGAGCTTCTAAGGAAATTGGGTCCTGAGAAGCTTTTAGGATCTCATTAACTTTATCTGCATCCATATCTAGTTCTTTAGCTATATCTTCAGATGTAGGTTCAGATCCTTTTTCTTGAACAAGCCTTCTTGAAACTCTTAATATTTTATTTATCTGTTCAACCATATGAACTGGGATTCTTATGGTCCTTGACTGATCAGCTACAGCTCTTGTAATAGACTGCCTAATCCACCAAGTGGCATATGTAGAAAACTTAAACCCTTTTCTATAATCAAATTTTTCTACTGCTCTTATTAGCCCAATATTTCCTTCTTGAACTAAATCTAATAATGTAAGTCCTCTACCAATATATTTTTTGGCTATAGATACAACTAATCTCAAATTTGCTTCAGCAAGGTGATTTTGTGCAAGCTCTGATCTAGATACTATTTGGTCATAGTGCCTATCAATAATCATCTTATAAATCTTTAATTGGTCATTGAAGTTTTTATCTATAATCAATTTTTTCAAGTGAAAATCATTCAAGTCTTTATCTAAGAGTTTAGATATATCTTGAGGTATAAGTCCAAGTAGATCAGATAATTCCTTAATCATCTTGGTTACTTCATCATCTGAGATATTATTAACATCTGCAACGAAAGAAACTAAATCTTCTGAGTAAACTCCGTGTATATTCGAAAGAAAGGAATCATCTGATATAAAATACTCTAGATTCATTATTTCTTTGTCATTTCTTCCATAAAATTTACCGATTGATTTTATTATATTTTCCAAGTCTAAAATAGAAATCAATACTTCTTTAAAAACATCTGCGGAATTTATCAGATCAGAGCTAGACTCCTCAAGATCTGAAGATATTTTTTTATACTTAAATTTCAAATCAATAGTTCTTGCTAAAACCTCTTCATCTTTTCTAGATAAAAGCTTAACATCCCCAATTTCTTTCAAGTACATTCTGATAGGGTCTTCATAAGTTTCTTTGATCATTTTCTTACCCTTAGAAAGAATATTCATAAGATCGTCATTTTTTTCATACGAGTCTACTGATGATGATGCTGAAGACAAATCTTCCTCATCTTCTAGGTTAGACCCTCCTGGAATGATCACATTATCCATTTCTTTGTTATCTGTTACATCTTCAACAAAAAGATTTTCGTTATCATTAGTTATTTCTTTCAATTAACCTCGCTCCTTTCTAAGTTTTTTATATTTTCTGTAATTTCTACAATTTCTAACATCAATGAACCAATTATTGTTTTATCTTTATCAGCTTGGTCTTCTTCTTCTTTAAGCCTTACTGCAGTGTCATTTAATTTTCTTTTTTGAAAATCTATAGCTAATCTAGTTTTTACATTTTCAAGTTCAATTTCTAGACTAAAGTCTGGGTCTGAAACAAATCCTTCATCTAAATAATTTGATAACTCCTCATATATAAATGCTAAATCATCATTTATTTCTTCTTTTGGCGAAACTTTATTTTCATTTTTCCAATAATTAAATATTGATCTAAAATGTAAATCTGAAAAATAAACATCTTCAATATCTTTTACTGAGTCAAATAGTTCTGGGTTTTGATATATCAAAGCTAAAAAATGCTTTTCTTGTGATTTTTCTGGATTAAATATTACTCTTTTAATAATTTGATCATTTTGTAAATTTTTATTACTTCTTCTATATTTTGATTTCATAGAAGTTTTAGCCTCCATGTTAAGAAGATCATAGTCCAATTCTGTTAATTTTGAGATTTTCCTAAGATAAAAAGACTGTTGATTCTCATCACAAGACTCAATTATAAATGGTAACAATACTTCTAAAAATTTATAGGTATCCTTATTATTTTCTTCCAAAAATTGTTCAGAATAATATTCAATTAAGAATTCTATGAAATTTTTAGATTGATTTATCATATCTTCCCATTCAAGAGGGTTGGTTCTAAATATTTCATCAGGATCTTTGCCTTTTGAAGGGAAACATACCTTAACATTTACTTTTTTTTCGGACTTCTTAAAGTTAATGGCAATATTTTCTCTAAGCTTTAATATAGTGTCTAATGCAGCCTTATGACCTGCATTGTCATTATCAAAACAAAAAATAATTTCTCCTGAATCAGAACCATAGGTAACAAGCCTTTTCAATTTATCAAAATTATCTGCACTCAGCTGAGTACCCATAGCAGCAACAAGATTCAAGTAACCCTTTTCATATCCAGAGATACAATCAAAATAACCTTCAACAACTACTGCTTGTGACTTAAGTTTTATATTTTCAGAAGCTCTATCAAGACCATAAAGAATTTGAGACTTATTAAAAACCTCACTATCTTTTGAATTTATGTACTTACTTTTTTGAGAATCATTTACTGACCTGCCTGCAAAACCAACAATATTAGAATTTTCATCCAGAATAGCAATAGTGATTCTGTTTCTAAAAAAATCTACCCATTCATTATTGTCTTCACTTTTAAATAATAAATTAGAACCCATTACACCTCGTTTATTTACCTTATTAGACTGGAAATGAGCAAATAGACTTCCCAAGTTACCATCTGGACAGAATCCTATATAGTGCTTATTAACTACTGAAGCAGAAATATCTCTTTTATCAAGATATTCAATAACTTTTCTTGAATTTTCAGATTTTTGATCATTAAGTTGTCTTAAAAAATAACTTTGAGCCACTTTATTCACTTCAAAAACTTCATTGGTTAAAATATTTGATTTTTTTCTTCTTTCGGAATCATCAATAAATGTATTTTCATCATAATCCCAAGATAAATAATTCGATAATTGCTTGATAGATTCAGTAAAACTTAATTTCTCATATGACATCAAGAAATCAAATATATCACCGCTTTCATTACAACCAAAACACCTATATCTCTTAAGGTCTCTGCTTAGAGTGAAAGAAGGAGTTTTTTCATCATGAAACATGCATAATGCTTTAGGTACAGAACCTTTATCAGACCAAACTATTCCTTTTGTGGACAAGAATTCTTTTAGATCGATGTTTTCCTTTATTCTTTCTTTGTATTCTTGTGCCAATTAACTAAATCCTAAAATGCTAAAATGCTTTACCCCAGTCTACAATGATATTAATCAAAATGGGTAAACTTTTTGTAAACTTTATTGGATTATCTAGAAAGTCTTATATATAAGTCAATTCATACGTTTTCAAAATATAATTTTTTTGAAATTCCAGGGTTAATTTTTTCCACTTTTCTAGTAGCAAAATGATCTGTCATCCCACAGATATAATCTGCTATCAATCTATCTAAGTCATCATGTTTATCATTATGCTTAACATTTGGCAATTCTTTGATATTTTCTTTGTAATAATGAAATAAAGTCTCTACAATTTTATAAGCTGTTTTGCCTTGAGTTGAGTCGCTTACAGGAAGATAAAAATTTTCAAACATATAATTTCTAAGGAAAGTTAACTTTTCTGAGTTTTCTTTTGACATAGAAATTATTGGCAAATCTTTTATTTTGGTTTGCCCTGAACAATCCCAGGAGCTTAGAACAACATCAGATACAAAAATATTTATTCTTTCAGATCTTTTCATAGTAAAAAACTCGCGCACCTCTTTATTCATATTTTTGATATCCAAAAAATTCGATCTTTTTGCATCTTCAATATCATGACTTAAGTAAGCTAGAGCGTCAGATATTCTTACTATCTGAGCTTCTAAGGTCATTCCTTTAACAGATTCAGCATTAAGGAATTCTCCTTGACCTTTAGAATGCCTCCTAATAGCTTCTACAACATGATTAGTTAGATTCAAGCCCTTGCCTTTCTTCTCTAGTTTTTCTATGATTCTTATGGAGTGTCTAGAATGATGAAAACCTTCCACAAGAATTTCATTTAGTACAGATTCTCCTATATGACCAAATGGTGTATGGCCAAGATCATGGCCTAAAGATGCTGCTTCTACTAAATCTTCATTTAAACTGAGAGCTCTAGCAATAGTTCTACCTATTTGTGAAACTTCTATTACATGAGTTAATCTGGTTGTGTAATGATCACCCACAGGAGAAACAAATACTTGACTTTTATGCTTTAGCCTTCTAAATGAATTTGTGTGAATAATTCTATCTCTATCGATTTGAAAATTGCTTCTGTAGAGATCTTTATGAGATTCAGGGATTTTTCTATTACTTGAATCATCCTTTATTGCAAATTTTGATAACAGGCCATCTCTTAATTTAGAATTCTCAAAAAATTTATCTGAAATAATTTCTAAGTTCATAAATTTTATCCTATAGTTTTAGTATAAATGAAATCTTTTTCAGATTTTCTTACTCTTTTAGATTTATAGTTATCTGGTAGCAAATCAGAGATTCTTTCCATGATTTCTAAAGTTATAGAATCATAAGTTTTTTTATTTTTTTTCTCAGGTAAATTCATTATCTTAAAAGGTTTACCAATATTGACAGTAACTCTTTTTTTAGGGAATAAAAATTGTAAATAGTTTGTGATAGTTTCAGTCCCATATATTCCAAGAGGAAGTAAAATTGAATTTGTATCAATTGCTAATAGAGTTGCACCATTATACCCACGTTTAATAATATGGTCTTTACTTCTTGTTCCTTCAGGAAATATAAGAACTGATTTATTATTGGTTGATAGCTGAGATTTCCCCCATTGAAAAGCTGCAAGGTCCACCTTGCCTCTGTTTAATGGAAAGGCTCCATAAAATTTTAAAAAAATATTAATCGGAAATTTAAATAGTTCTTTTTTTGCTAAAAATCTTGGTTCTTTAGAAACTGCAGCTGCGCATAATGCTGGGTCGATTATTGATAAATGATTAGATACTGAGATCAAGGATACATTAGGAGGAATATTTTCTCTTCCTATAACATCAAATGAACCTGAAATCTTAAAAGTGAAATTAAGTCCAGCTTCACAAAATTTAAAAAGTTTAGTCATTTGGTATTAAATCTTTAATCATCATTACAACTTGGTCTATGTTTAGGTTGTCAGTATTTATGAAATGAGCATCTTCATCTATTTTTAATGGTGAATTTTTTCTACTTGAATCAGTAATATCTCTTGATTTTAGTTTTTTTTCTATAACATTTGATTCTAATCCTAGTTCCTCTGATCTCCTTTTAGCTCTAACAGCAATTGAAGCATCTAAATATACTTTTAATTCAGAGTTAGGAAGTACTATAGTACCTATATCTCTTCCAACCATAACTATATTATTAGTTTCTGATATTTTTCTCTGTTCTATTACTAAATTCTTTCTTACTTCAATAATTTTAGATATTTCAGAAACATTTGTATCTACTAAGTCTGAAAATAAACTATTTGTGATTTCATTTTTTTTATAGTATATTTTGTTATTTTTATCATCAAAAATAATTTCAATTGTTTTTTCTTTAAAATAATTAGAAACTAAAATAGGATTTATTGACTCAGATTTAGATACATACGTTACTGCCCTGTACATAATTCCAGTATCTAAAAATTCATAGTTTATCAATTCAGATAATTTTTTACCCACAACTGACTTGCCAGATGCAGCTGGGCCATCGATAGCAATAGATCTAAAGTTGTTTATCATGATTAGTCTTTTCTGGAATATCTATACTCATAACATCAAAAACAAGCCTTGAATTTGCATTATTTTGTAAATAGCTTTGCGTTTTAAGTAAGATCAAAATAATTTCATTAATTTGATCTAAACTATATAAATTTTCAAGATTTTTTTTAAATTCAAAAGCATTATTTTTATTGAATTTCTTCTTGATAATTATTTTGCAATAACTTATCCATAAATTTAATTCATCATAGATCATTTTTCTATCACTTCTAAAACTGGATGAAAGTTTTTGAGATATATTCATTCTTTGATTCAAATCACCATTACAAAAATCATAGAAGCGTTCACAAGATTCAACGTAATCGTCAATGAGGGTTGTATCATTAGCAAAAGAATCAGCAAGTTCAATCTTACCGGAAGAGAAATGCACAATAAGTTCTTCTAATTCTTTATCCAGTTGAAAATTATCATCAAGATAATTCATGATTTCTGAATCGCTATTTTCAGATAAATTTATTTTTTGTGCTCTTGAAATGATAGTAGGATAAACGAGGGATATATCATTAACTAAAAATATAAATATTGAAGTCATCGGAGGTTCTTCTAGTAATTTCAAAAATGCATTAGATGCTTCATTATTTAAGTTTTCTGCATCATTGATAATGAATATTTTGTACTTTCCCATAAATGGGCCTAAATTAGAGTTTCTTATAATTTCGTGTATGTGCCCTATTCTGATTTGATCTGATTTATTATCATTTATCCCTTCTATTGGAGTCTGATTATCTACGTTGATTAGATCATAATGTGTTTCAGAATAAATTTTTTTACAACTATCACATTCATTACAAGCTTCAGTATCTTTAATTGAATTACATAAAATTGACTTAGCAAAATCTAAAGCTAATCTTTTTTTACCTATGTTTTGAGGTCCATAAAAAATATAAAAATGTGAGAAATTATTTTTTTTTACTGACTGATGAAGACGGTTAAATACTTTATTTTTTATAATATTTTTCATATTGTTGAGGTAGATAATAAATCTTCATAGGTTTCTCGCCTTCTAATTAGTATGGGTTTATTATCCTTAATTACTACAACAGCTGGGCGTGTTTGCATATTATAATTACTCGCCATAGCAAGATTATATGCTCCTGAAGCAGGCAAGACTAAAAGATCATTGATTTCAGGATTAGGTAGCATTACATCTCTTGCAAGATAATCACCAGATTCACAAAACTTACCTGAAACTGTAGACTTAATGAGATGATTTTTCTGGTTAATTTTTGACACAGAAAATACAGAATATTCAGATCCGTAAAGCGCTGGCCTAATGTTATCACCCATCCCTCCATCTACTGATACATAGTTTCTAACAGTAGGAATATTTTTTATAGACCCAACTCTATAAATACTGACCCCAGATCTCCCAATCAAAGCTCTTCCTGGTTCAAGGGTTATTTTTGGTATATCAAAACCATATTTGTCACATGACTCTTTTACTGAATCACATATAGTTTTAGCATACTCTCTGATTGATAAAGGTTTTTTTTCAGAAAGATAGCCAATTGCAAATCCTCCTCCTGGGCTAAACTCAGGCATTTCGAAACCATACTTTTTTTTCATTTCAGATGCAAATTTATATACATAATCTATAGCTTCTGAATACGGTTCCAATTCAAAAATCGGAGAACCTAAATGGAAATGAAGTCCTTGCAAATTCAAGGATTTAATTTTCATTATCTTTTCAATAGCTTTTTCAGCATCCCCGGTTTCAATGGAAAATCCAAATTTAGAATCCAAAATTCCTGTTGTTGTAAGTAAGTGAGTATGAGGGTCTATTGAGGGCGAAACTCTTATCATTATATCTTGATCAATTGATTTAGATTCACAGATTCGTTTGAGATTTTCAATCTCATTAAATGAATCAATTGTAATATGATTTATTCCATAATCTACTGCTTCAGAAAGCTCTTCTATAGATTTATTATTTCCATGGAAATTAATTCTTTCTGCAGAAAAATCTACGTATTTTGCTACTGCTAGTTCTCCTCCAGTTACAACATCTATGCTCATGCCATAATCATTCAATAAATTTAGAATGTAAGGGTTAGAAAAAGCTTTAGTCGAGTAGGAAATAACACTATTTTCAATTTCAGAATTAAATGAATTTTGAAAATCATTAATTGTATTAATTATAGTTTCTTCGTCATAAACATATAATGGGGTTCCAAATTCTTCAGCTAGNTCATTAAGATCAACATCATTTATGGAAATATTATTTTTTTCATTAACAAAAGAATTATTTGGGAATATATCTGATCCATCAAAAGTTTTATTATTCATATATCTCCTGAAAAATTAAATTATACATATTTGAATACTATAAAATTCATATTTAAATTCTATACTTTTAAAAAATAAAAAAACATTTTATGGATAAAGAATTAAGACTTACAAGTTTCTCTTCAAGTGGTGGTTGAGCTGGTAAAGCTTCTATTGAAGTACTGGACAGGGTTCTGGGCCAGATAAATAATATAAAATCTTCAGAAAAAATTTTAATTGATCACAAATTTAAAGATGATGCTGCTGTGTATAAATTTTCAGATAACAAAGCATTGATATTTACAACTGATTTTTTTTCACCAATGGTTGATGATCCTTATGTATTCGGACAAATAGCATCTGTTAATGCGATTTCAGATATTTATGCAATGGGAGGTAAACCTTTTTTAGCGTTAAATATATCTTGTTTTTCAGAAATCCTTCCTGATGGTTATATTGAAAGAATTTTAGATGGCGGGATAAATAAAGCTAATGAAGCAAACGTAATTATAGCAGGTGGACACACCATAATTGATCATGAACCCAAGTATGGATTAGCTGTAATTGGTGAAGTACATCCTGATAAAATTATGACTGTTTCAAAAGCAGAGGAAGATCAGGATATAATTGTTACAAAACCAATTGGAAACGGAATTATCTCTACTGCATTAAAAAATAATTTAGTTGATGAAAAATATTCTAATATAGCTGCAAAATATATGCTTGAACTAAATAAATCTGCAAGTGAATGTGCTCAAAAATTTAATATAAAAACGTGTACAGACATAACGGGGTATGGATTAATTGGTCATCTAAAAAATATATTAAATGCGAGCAATGTTTCGGCTGAAATAATAATTGAAGAAATACCTATCTTAGATGGTGTCTCTGAGCTATCTAAGGAAGAAAATTGGTGTACAGGACTTAGAAATAATTTAGAAAAATTAGATAATGAGATTATTTGGGGACATACTCAAAAAATTCCTTATGAAAAGAAGATGATAATGTTTGATCCTCAAACATCAGGTGGATTAATATTTTGTTGTGATAAAGAGATTTCAAATAAATTTATTGCCGAATTATCTAAAAACGAAAATTTATTTGTAAAAAAAATAGGAAGAACTATTAAGAAATCTAACTTTCAAATAAAATTTTTATAATCTTGTTTTTTTGAAAGTTTTCAAAATTTTTACCAGATTTTTTTTCTTCAATTTTTATGTTTTCTTTGATCCTAAGAATTTCTTCTCTTAGCTTAAATTCAGGATCTCCATCATTTTGTAAGAGGTAAAAATACAACTTAAATATATTAATATCTTTATAATTAGACCCTTCTTCATCAATTTTTATATTTTTACCTAAAAGTTTTTTTATAATTCTGGTGGCAAGTATTGATGATGGCCCTAAAAAATTAAAATTATCCAAAAAAGATTTTTTTTGATCCTTATTCTTAAGTAAATCCCAGTTCTTTTTTACATCTTCAGAAGATTCTAAGGTTCCAAAATTTTCTTTATCAAAAACATGAGGATGCCTAGATATTAATTTTTTATTAGCATTNTCTATAACATCTTCAATATCGAAAATTTTGTTTGATTCACCTATGCTTGCGTAGAACAATATATGCGTTAACAAATCAGATAATTCATCAACTATTTTAGTAGGATCACCACTTTCAATTGAGTCTAACAATTCATAACATTCTTCTAATGTAAGCTTTGAAAGAGATTTCAAGTCTAGTTCATTATCCCATGGGCATCCATCTTTCGATCTTAATTTTGAAATTGTATTTACTAGATTAATTATTTTATTTATTTTCATAATTTTAAAAAGTTATAATGTTATATGAATAAAAAAATCTCTACATCATTTAAGATTTTCTCATCTATTTTATGGGTTCCTGTTACATTATGTATTAGTNTGGAAATAATTACATTCTCTGATTGGGTTTATGAATATAATTGGACAAGAAACCAAATATCCCAAAATACTGGACTAAAAACAGATCAACTCAATGAAGTTTCTGATCAAATAAAGAGTTATTTTAAGGATGACCAAGAAAAATTAGAAATCTTAATACAACAGCCTGGAAGACAAGTTTTCAGTTTATTTAATCAAAAAGAAATAGATCATATGATTGATGTAAAAAATTTAATAAAAGCTACTCTTTTGTTTGAAAGGATAGGGTTGGTATTATTGCTTGTTTTCTTTATATTTTTTTTATTTAGAGAAGGATCTAAAATATTTTATGAAAATTTCAAAAGAATAATTTTAGGATCATTTTTAATTTGGAGCATTCTTTTATTTTTGATCATATTTGGAATGATAGTAGATTTTAACTACACCTTCACACTTTTTCATAAAATAATGTTTACAAATGATTTATGGATCCTTGACCCTAATGCCGATTTCTTGATTATGATTTTTCCTCAAAGGTTTTTTCTTGAAATTAGTGCAGCCATTATTATTTTATTTCTTCTTATAAATTTAATAATTTACTTTTCAATATTTTCTTTTTGGAAATTTTTCACTCCAAGATAAAATTGATTCTTTAGCCAAGCCTATATTATCAATTACTTGGTGTACTTTATTATTTACAGGTTTAGTTCTACCAGCTTTTGAAATAAGGATTGCATCCATACCAATATGTAACGCTCCTAATACATCTGCTACAGGATTATCACCTATATGTATGGAATGTGCAGGCTCAATGTTTACCTTTTCTAAAGTTTGAATAAAAATTTTAGAATTTGGCTTAGCAATGCCAAGTTCGTTAGATAATGACAAAACATCAAAAAAAATATTATTTTTTTTTAATAGTGTNTTATAAGATTCTGGAGAATTAAATCCTGTATTTGAAATTATTCCAATCTTATAGTCATTATGCTTAAGATAATCTAAAAATTCAGAAGTTCCTTCAAAAATATCTGGAGGATAACTTATAAATATCTCGTCAATAATTTTTCCTAAATTTTTAATCTGTTGGGAATTTAGATTGATTTTATTTTTTATATCTATTTTTCTGATTAGTAATATTAGCCAGTCTTTAAATAGAAGATCAGAATGAAATCTAGAATATTTAGCAATTAATGAAACTACATAGTCATGTGAACGTTCAACATCTTCATAAGCTAGATCATTATGAATTTTTTTTAAGTAAGCATATATAGCTTCACATTTTAATTTTCTCCTATTAGGAGAAAATGCAGAAAAATCCGATTCCCCCATTATAGTTTGCCAAAGATCTATTGTTACTAATTTATTCATAAATGACCTCAATAAAAAGATACTTACTAAAGATAAGAACCTATCATATATAAAAAGACTTGATCGGACTAAAGCATAAAAATTAAGACTTTAACACTATCTAACTATAGAAATCATATAAGTTCTAGCATGGATTTAGAAGAAGGTTTCAATGTTTTCTATGGCCATAATGGCCAAGGTAAAAGTAATTTATTTGAAGGAATATATATTTTATCTATAGCAAAATCATCTAGAGTATCTAATGATAAATTTCTGATAAACAATGATCTGATTGAAACAGGTGGTCATGCACAAATTCTAGGAATAGCAGAAGAAAAAAATCATAATATAAAAGCTCAAGTAGATTACGATATTTCTTCAAATAAAGACTTAGATAAAACTTTTAGAATAAATGGAGTAATAGTTTCTACCCAAGAATTTGTAGGAAATATTAATTCAGTTTTCTTTGATACTGATGATATAGCAATAATATCAGGGCCGCCTTTAGTTAGAAGAAAATATATCAATATATTGTTAAGTCAAATCAATAACGATCATGTAAAAAACTTACAAAGATTTCAAAANGTTTTATACCAAAGAAATAGCCTCTTAAAAAATATTAAAGATGGTAAGAGTAAAGATATTGAATTAGATTTTTGGGACGATCGATTGGCAGAAGAATCTTCAAGTATATTTTATGAACGAAATAAAATATTGCTAAAAATTAGAGATAACTCAAAAAACTTTGCCTTAGGGTTTAACAAAGAAATAAACTTAGATATTAAGTATTTACCTAAAATTGGAAGATTAGAAAATGATAATTTTTTTGAAGAAAATAATTCTCCAGAAAAAATAAAACTTTTTTTTGCAAACTCTTTAGGAAAAAATAGAGCTAGAGATATAGATCAAAGAAACACAACTCTTGGCCCTCATAGAGATGATTTTGGAATATACTTTAATGGCTCTCCAGCCTCAATTACTGCATCTAGAGGCCAATCTAGAATAATATCACTTTCTCTAAAATTATCTGAAGCAGAAGAAATAAAAAATATAGTTGACGCTAAACCGATATTAATTTTAGATGATATTTTTTCTGAATTAGATGAGAATATGAGAGAAAAAGTTATTTCAGAAATTCAAGATTTTGATCAAGTCTTATTATCAACTGCAGATTTAGCATTGATCGATAAAAAAGTAGTTCAAAATGCAAGATTTTTCTCTATAAATAACGGATCAATCAATCAAGATTGATTTATTTATCAAGTTCAAAAGTTTCATGAAGAGAATTTACAGCAATATCTAAGTCATTTTGATTAATAAGGCAAGTAATTCTTATTTCAGAAGTAGTTATCATATCAATGCTAATATTTTTTTCACCTAAAGCATTGAACATTTCTGTCGCATAACCTGGAGCATTTTGCATACCTGTTCCAACTAAGCTAACCTTAGCAAAATCTTCACCCTTAATAACTTCTTCAAAATCTAAGGTATTATTATTATTCAAAATTTCATATGCTTTCTCTAAATCTTCTTGAGATAGAGAAAATGAAAAATCTATGAATCCATCAGAAGGAGTATTTTGAACAATAACATCAATACTTATAGAGTTATCTGATAAGGGCTTCAATATAGATGCGGCCGTTCCTGGAAGATTTTTAATTTTTTTGATCGTAATTTTAGAAACATTTTTATCAATTGCAATGCCTGTAACAGTTTTTGTTTTTTCCATATTTACTCCCTTCGTAATAAGTGTCCCTGTTTCTTTTGAAAAAGTACCTGCCACATATACAGGAACATCATAAATAGATGCTAATTCAATGGATCTTGGATGCATTTTTGCACCTAATACTGCCATTTCAAGCATATCTTCATAATTTATTTTATCTAATTTTTTCGCATTTGATACAATTCTTGGATCAGTTGTATAAATACCTTCAACATCAGTATAGATTTCACAAACATCAGCATTAAGGGCGGCAGCCAATGCAACCGCTGTGGTGTCTGACCCACCTCTTCCCAATGTTGTAATATCACCATCTATATTAACACCCTGAAAGCCGGCAATTATTATAATTTTATCCTCTTTAATTTCCTGAAGAATTCTAGAAGTATTTATATCAGATATTCTAGCGGAACCGTGGATATCATCAGTTGTGATTCCTGCTTGTGATCCTGATAAGCTTATTACTTTTTTATCAAGAGACTTTATTGATATTGCNAAAAGAGTAGATGATACTAATTCTCCTGTAGACAATAAAGTATCTTTTTCTCTTAGGTCAGGAGACTTCTTATTAAAGGTAACTTCCTCAGACATCCTTACAAGTTCATCTGTTGACTTTCCCATTGCTGAAACTACAACAATTGGAAAGAAACCTGCTTCTTTTTTATCTGAAACCTTTTTCGCTATAGACTTAAGTTTTTCAACGTCTCCTATTGAAGTACCTCCGTACTTTTGAACAACAATCTTATTCATCGATCAACTGTACTCCTGATTCTGATATTTTACATATAATTCCTTCTCCATTAATCCCAAGTTTATTTGCNGCATCAAGCATTTCATAGTTTATGGTTAATTCTTTAGATTCTGCTATAGCTGAAATAGTAGGTCCTGAGCCAGAAAGATAGGTTGCTAATGCTCCAGCAGAAATAGCTGCATTCGAAATAGTTTTGAAACCTTTTATTTGAGGGGTACGATATTGTTCATGAACTTTATCTTGAAAGGCATACTTGAAATCATCAAAATTATTATTACTTAAAGAATTTATAAGTAAGGCGGATCTTGAAATGTTATACACAGAATCTTCTCTAGATATACTATCTGGTAATCCTTTTCGGGATTCTTTTGTTAATATTTTTTGATCTGAAACAAAAGAAATTATTTTTAAATTTTTTGAATATTTGACTGGGCTAAGATACCAATCATTATCGTCATTATACCCAATAGTTATTCCACCAAAAATGGCTGGGCCAACATTATCAGGATGCCCTTCCATTGAAGCAGATATCTGAAAAATATCATCTTTATTAATATCAATATTATGTATAGCGTAAGCGATCATTATTCCAGAAATTATTGCTGCAGAGCTACTGCCTAAACCTCCAGAAATAGGAATATTATTAGAGCAATTGATTGATATTTCTTTTTCAGATTTACCTAAAATTTGATTAGCTTGAAGATAAGATTTATAAATCAAGTTTTTTTTATCAGTTGAGAATGACTTGGCACCATAACCTTCATTACTAATAGAAAAATCACCCTCACAAAACTTAATTTCATTCCATATATCTAAGCACGCTCCAATAGAATCAAATCCCGATCCTAGATTTGCAGATGAAGCAGGAACTCTTAATTTAAATAATTTAGTCATTTCCTTAAGTTCTAATTTGCCCTTCGCCTAAAACTACCCACTTGTAAGTCATTAAATCATTTATACCCATTGGGCCTCTTGCATGAAGCTTATCTGTTGACACAGCTACTTCAGCTCCTAATCCTAACTCAAATCCATCATTGAATCTAGTAGAAGTATTATGAAAAACAGCAGATGCATCAACTTTATCAATAAAATATTTGGCACTATCTTTATTTTTTGTAATAATAGCTTCCGAATGCTTAGAGCCATATTTAGTAATATGAGAAATAGCCATATCAAGATTTTCAACAGTTTTGATACTAACAACTAAATCTAAAAATTCTTGTCCAAAATCTTCTTTTTTGGCTAATGAAACACTCTTATTTGAACCAATAATTTTATAAGCGTATTCATCAACCTTAATTTCTACATTATGATCAGATAGATTCTTCACTAATGGCTCTAAAAGGCTATTCAAAATTTCTTTGTGAATAATTACTGTATCTAAAGCATTGCAAACAGAAGGATTTTGAGTTTTTGCATTATCTATAATTGATATAGCTTGTTCAATATCTACATCTCTATCTACATATGTGTGGCAAACCCCAACTCCACCCGTAATTGAAGGCATTTTAGCATTTTGATTTACTAGATTCACCAATTCAGACGATCCTCTTGGAATCAACAAGTCAATATATTCATCCATAGACAAAATAACGTCAACTGCTTTTCTATCAATAAAGTCTAGAAAATACATACTATCATCGGGAATCCCTGACTCTGATAAAGACTGTTTTACAAGCTTAAAAAGATATAAATTAGTTTTTATACAATCTTTTCCGCCTCGCATAACGAGACCATTTCCCGATTTAATAGCCAATGAAGCAATTTCAATGACTACATTTGGACGACTCTCAAAAATAACCCCTAATACTCCTAGTGGGACTCTTACTTTATTTACTATTAACCCATTACTTCTTTTGTTAGTTTCAATAATTTCAGATACTGTATCTGGCATATCTCTAACAGTTACAAGAGAATCAATCATTCTGTCTATAGAACCCTCTGATAATCTCATTCTGTCCAAAACATGATTATCTAAACCACTCTTGAGGGCTTGGGTTATTTCTTCCTTATTGATTTCTATGATTTTAGCCTTATTAGAATCTAACTTTTCAGACAAAAGACTTAGGCAATTCTTTCTTTGATTAGGAGTTACTAAACTCAGATCTAAGGAGCTTTGTTTAACTTTGGATACATTTTTTTCTAAATCTTGAAACATAATTAACTTTCTAAAGGGTAAGAACTAAATTATTCCTATGAATAACCTCTGAACCATAATTTTTTTCAACTACTTCAATAATTTTTGAGCTGTTTATTCCTTTTATTTTACTAATTTCTTTAGATGAATAATTTGAAATACCCCAACCAATTATTTTATCATTTGAGTTTCTTATTCCAATAATATCTCCTCTATCAAAATCACCTGTAGTATTTATTATTCCTGGTGGCAAAATACTACTCCTATTTTTTATTGCTTTTATTGCCCCATCATCTAAACTAATATCACCCTTAGATGAAGAATAGCCAGTCATTAGCCATCTTTTTCTAGATTCATTCAAAGACTGTTTTGATAGAAATTTAGTTCCTATAATTTCACCGGAAATTATTCTTTTTAATACATCATTTTCTAGACCTGAAGCTATATACATTTCTGTGCCAGAATTAATGGAAATATTTGCAGCTTGAATTTTTGAAGCCATTCCACCGGATCCAATTCCATCAATTGAACCCTGGGCATAATTTATAATTTCATCCGTAATATTTTCAACAATGCCAATTTTTTTTGCTTTTTTATCTATATTAGGGTCAGAAGTATATAGGCCATCAATTGTGCCTAGTAAAATCAATAGATCAGCATCTATTGCATTTGAAACCATCGCAGATAATCTATCATTATCACCATAAGCTCTATCTATTAGCTCTTCTGTTGAAACTACATCGTTCTCATTAATTATAGGAACAACATTAAGAGATAGTAATTCGCTAAGAGTATTTCTTATATTTAGATAACCTAATCTATTTTCAAAATCTTCTCGAGATAATAGTGCCTGAGAAATCATGATTGAACTTTGGGAAAAATATTTTTCATAAGCATTCATTAGTATTGGCTGACCTATTGAAGCAAGTAATTGCTTTTGGACAATAGAATTATTATTTATATTTATTTCTTTTTCAAATTTAGAAAGGTATTGAGAACCGGCAGCTACTGCGCCTGAAGAAACAACAATTACTTGATTATGATCTTTTTGAATAGCAGCAATCTGATTACATAAGTTTTTGATTACTTCATAATTCAAAATGTTTTCATTTTCTGTGATTAAATTGCTTCCAATTTTAATTACTATTCTTAATTTATTTTTTGTTGCCATACTTTTTGTAATAAAAATTATTTTTTCTCATATAAAATATAGTGTATCCGATTATGAATTTGAATAATTTGGTAAGTTTAAACGGTTTGCTTCATAATGACCACACATTTAAAGATGTGGTTAGTGAAGTGCGCTCAAATAATAACCCCAAAATACTTTCTCCAAAAGAATCTCATGCTTTTATTATTTCTTCAATTATCCAATTATTTAAAAAGCCAATACTAGTAATAAGTTCCAATCCTGAAGAGTCAAGAGAATTAGTTGATAATCTTAACTTTTGGAGTACCAAAACTACTAACTTAAATTTTAACGAAAGAAATGAAATTTTTCTAGAAAAATATAAACCGGATAATAAAAATAACATTGAAAGAATGAGGTGCTTAGAAGCTCTTTTCATGGGTCAATACGGTAATAAGCTACCAATAATTTGTACTTCAATACAGTCAATAACAACAAATACTATTTCTAAAGATTTATATAAAGACTTAAGTGTAAATTTGAGCGTGGGTTATAAGATTTCACAAAAAGAATTAGTAGAAAAACTAATATTTTTAGGTTACCAAAACTCATCTATAGTAGAGTCTGTTGGTGAATTTGCTATTCGAGGAGATATTCTAGATATATTTACATTAAATAAAAAAGACCCCATAAGAATTGATTTTTTATATGATTCAATTGAATCCATAAAGGTTTTCCAATCTTCTTCTCAAATTTCTTACGAAAGCTTAGATAATATATTTATTTCTCCAGTTTCAGAAACTAATACTTTTTTTAGAACCATTGAGGATATCAAATCAATAAATCAAGAATACTTTAAAAATTCAAATAAAGAGGAAGTCAAATCAACAATTTCTGATCTAGCAAAAATCATCTCTGGAGAATCTGAAGAATTAATAAATTATTATTCAGGATTTTTTGATAAAAATTCAGTATTAGATTTTTTAGAAGATGATTACTTGGTAATAAAACTTGAAAAATATAATTTAGACCTTGAATTTGAAAGAATAAATAATAGAAGAAATGAGGTCAACAAATCAAAGATAGAAAACAATATAATAAACTCTTATTTTCCAACTCCATATAATAAATTAGATGACTTGAATGAAAGGCGTGTAAGCTTAGAAATCAATCAAAGATCTTATAAAAATAAAAAACATTATAAGTTAAATTTTAGTACTCCAAAAATACACAAATTTAATCAGGATAAAATCAAAAGATACTTAAATGAAAATGAAAAAAATGAAAAAGTTATAATTTCAACTGATTATCCCAGTAGAGTAAAGGAAATTTTAGGCCTTAATAATGTAGAAATTTTTGATGATATCCAAGAAATTTCAAATAATAAATTCAATATTGTTTCTAAAAATATTGGGCAAGGATTTAAGATAAATGATGGTGTTAATTTTTTCACTGTTTTGACAGATAAAGAATTATTTGGAATGAAGAAAAAGAGAATTATTAAGTCTTTCTCCAATAATATTCCTTCTACAATATCATCTGAACCCTTTAAAATTGATGACTTTGTTGTTCACATAGACCACGGTATAGGTAAATTTATTGGGACAACTCAAATTGATTCAACAGATAGAGAATTTATTGTTCTAAATTATAAAAATAACGATAAATTGTATGTTCCTTCTGATCAAATTGATAGGATTCAACTTTATAAATCATTTCAAAAAGAAGATCCTTCTTTAGACACATTAGGTTCTCAGAGGTGGATTAAATCTAAAAATAGAGTAAAAAAATCAATTGAAATACTCGCAGTTGAATTACTACAAATTTATGCAGCGAGAGAAAAGATCAAAGGTAATAGTTATAAAAAAAGTTCAGATTGGTATAAGGTACTGGAAGAATCTTTTGAATTTATAGAAACAGCAGATCAAATAAAAGCAATCAATGAAATCAATATAGACTTAATGTCTAATAAACCAATGGATAGACTACTTTGTGGTGATGTAGGATTTGGTAAAACTGAAGTTGCCATTAGAGCAGCATTTAAAGTTGTAGAAAATGGATATCAGGTTGCAATTTTGGTTCCTACGACAGTTTTAGCCCTTCAACATTATGAAACATTTTTAGAAAGATTAAAACCATTCCCCATAGAAATAGAATATATCTCTAGATTTATTTCAAATTCTCAACAAAAAAATATTTTAGAGAAATTACAAGATGGAAAAGTAGACATAATTATAGGTACTCATAAACTTATTCAAAAAAATGTAGATTTTAATAAATTAGGAATGTTGATAATAGATGAAGAGCATAAATTTGGGGTCAATCAGAAAGAAAACATTAAACAAAAAGAAATTGATATTGATGTACTTAGTCTTAGTGCAACTCCTATTCCAAGGACTCTAAGTCTAGCTTTAAATGGAGTTAGAGACTTAAGTATGATAAATACAGCACCTGAAAATAGAATCCCTGTTAATACTTATCTTTCAGAATTTTCCGAGGACCTAATAAGAGAGGTAATTCTTAGAGAGTTAGACAGAAAAGGTCAGATATTTTTTGTAAATAATGAGGTTTTTAACATAGAAATTATTGCAGACCAACTGAAACGAATTGTTCCTGAAGCAAAAGTCTCTATAGCCCATGGCCAAATGGATAAAAATAATCTTGAAAATATCATTAAAGATTTTACATCAAAACAAACTGATATTTTGGTTTGTACAACTATTATTGAATCTGGAATAGATATGCCAAATGTAAATACTCTTATAGTAAATAATTCTCATAAATTTGGGCTTTCTCAACTCTATCAAATGAAAGGAAGGATCGGAAGAAGTGAAAAAACATCTTATGCATACTTTTTGACCCCGCCAGGATCAAGAATAAATGAAATTTCTGAGGAAAGACTAAATGCCATCATATCATCATCAGAATTTGGTTCTGGGTATGATATAGCAATGAGAGATTTAGAAATTCGAGGAGCAGGAAATATATTAGGAAAGGAACAAAGCGGACATATAACATCAATAGGATTTGAGCTTTATAATTCTTTGCTTAAATCAGCAGTTGAGTCACTAAAAAATGGAGATGAAAGTGATTTAAATTTCTTTCTTATGAATACTGTAGATATTAAAGTAAGCGCAAGAATTCCAGAAGATTATATTGATGATATAAAAGTTAGATTAAATATATATATGAGACTATCTAAATTGAGAAAAATTGAAGATCTGCAAAAATTAAGTCTAGAAATTGAAGATAGATTTGGGATAATCCCAGAAGAATTAGAAAAATTATTTTTAGTTAATAAAATAAAGATTTTGTGCCACAAATATAAACATATTGTTTCTATAAAAGGAGATGAAAATAAAATTATAATTAGATTTGATGAATCAATACTTGGCATCAAAACTTTTTTAGAAAAAGAAATTTCTCAAGATATAGAAATCAAAACTAAGACTATGATTTTTTCATCAAAAAATCCTGATGAAATTCTTGAAGAAATAATAATTCTAATAAATAAACTTATCAACTTAGAAAAAGAAATTTCTGAAAAATTTGATCAAGCAATTTCTTTAATAAATTAGTTTGTTTTTACTAAAGAATGTATATGTTATTATCTAAATTATAAATTTATCAAAAAATCAGGAGAAGCTGTGACATCAGAAAAAAAAATCAAACCTTCTTTTATAGATATAATCGAAGGAGGAACAGAGGCAAATTATAGAATCCAAACTCATGCTGAAGGACCTAAGGGAAAAATTCCGTTTACACCAGAAATTCTTATAAATGAACCAAGTGGAAACCACTTTGGATTAACCCAAAATGCTGGGATGGGTTGGAACCCCCAAGAATTACTAAGAAAACAATTCCTGATACTATCTACAAGCGGAGGAATGAAAGACAGTGACGGTTCGCCTGTTGCATTGGGATTTCATACAGGTCATTGGGAACTTTCTTCATTAGTAGAAAAGTCAGCTAATACTATAAATGAATTAGGAGGCCTTCCTTTCGCAGCATATTGTTCAGACCCGTGTGATGGTAGAACTCAAGGGACTACAGGTATGTTTGATTCTTTACCATATAGAAATGATGCCGCAAAAGTTTTCAGAAGAATTGCTAGATCTTTACCTACAGCAAAAGCAATAATGGGAATAGCTTCTTGTGATAAAGGTTTACCTGCAATGATGATGGCTTTAGCAGGCATGAGAGATAAACCATCGATAATAGTACCTGGAGGTTCAACCTTAGCTCCAGAAAATGGAGAAGATGCAGGAAAGATACAATCTATTGGTGCAAGATTTTCTCAAGGTGAAATAACCTTAGATTACGCTCAAGATATGGGTTGTAAAGCGTGTGCCTCCCCTGGAGGAGGATGTCAATTTTTAGGAACAGCCGGAACATCTCAGGTGATAGCAGAGTCTCTAGGTATAGCATTAACTCATTCAGCTTGTACTCCTAGTGGAACTCCAGCCTGGTTAGATAATGCTAAACGTTCAGCTAAAGCTTTGATGAACCTTGAAGAAGATTCAATAAATATACAACAAATATTAACTGATAAAGCATTTGAAAATGCTATGGTTGTGCATGCTGCATGTGGAGGTTCAACAAACTTATTACTACACCTTCCTGCTATAGCTCATTCAGTAGGTAGAAAAAGAATGGGTGTAGATGACTGGGCAAGAATTAATAGTTATGTTCCACGACTTGTTGACGTACTTCCTAATGGTCCCGTAGGGCATCCTACTTCACAATTTTATGCTGCTGGAGGAGTTCCAGAAGTTATGCTTAACCTAAAAAAACTTGGTTTGCTAAATCTTGATGAACTAACTGTATCTGGAAAGACTCTAAGGGAAAATTTAGAGTGGTGGGAAGAATCAGAAAGAAGAAAATATGTAAGAAATTTCCTTTCACAAAATGATAAAGTTGATCCAGAAAATGTAATAATGAATAAGGCTAATGCGACCTTAAGAGGATTAACCTCAACAGTAACATTTCCAAAAGGAAATATTGCCCCTGAAGGATCTGTAATTAAATCTA
The DNA here is from genome assembly GCA_002171675.1 of Chloroflexi bacterium TMED70. Classification (GTDB taxonomy): domain Bacteria; phylum Chloroflexota; class Dehalococcoidia; order Lucifugimonadales; family Lucifugimonadaceae; genus TMED-70. The sequence goes on from NHDX01000039.1 coordinate 23,704, forward strand.
CAGCCATTGATCCTGAAGTCATAGATAAAGATGGAGTGTATAGAAACACTGGATTAGCTAGAGTTTTCAATTCTGAAAAAGATGCTATGAGATCAATAAAATCAACTGGGCCTGACAAATTAAAAAAAGGTGAGATACTTGTGATTATTTGTGGAGGGCCTATCGGTACAGGAATGGAAGAAACATATCAAATTACAGCAGCTCTAAAACACTTATCCTATGGAAAACATATAGCATTGCTTACTGATGCTAGGTTTTCAGGAGTTTCAACAGGAGCCTGTATTGGTCATATAGGGCCGGAAGCTTTAGCTGGTGGGCCTATAGGATTATTAAAAGATGCAGATTTAATTGAGATTGAAATTGACACTAAAAAGCTTACAGGGTCAATAAATTTGGTAGGTGAAGGCAAAGATAATCATGGGTCTGATTGGGGTTCTAAAGAACTATCTTTTAGAAATGCCTCGCTAGAGATAAAGCCAAATGAAAAATTACCTGACGATACTAGATTATGGGCAGCCTTACAAGATGTTAGTGGGGGAACTTGGGGAGGATGTGTTTATGATGTTGATGCAATCATTGAAACCTTAAATGCAGGAAAAGAAGCTTTAAAGAAAAAATAATTATGTCCATAAAAATTGTACCCATTGATAAAACTAATATTCAAGAATGGAGAACATCAGTAAGAAGAGTTTTTGGTGATATCCCAAGTGAATCTGACGTAAAAAGATTAGTTAATGATAGGCTCATGATACCTTATGAAGACTGGTCAAAAGGATCTGAAAAAGTTGATCATAATAGACTTATTGGAGCATATGACGAGGAAACTAAATCTATCGTTGGTACAGGAGGAGCTGATAAATTTGATATAACTGTCCCAGGTGGCAATTCATTAAGTATGGCTGGTATTGCTTATATGGGAACTGCACCGACTCATAAAAGAAAGGGTATCTTTAGATTAATGATGAATAACCTTCATTCTCAAGCTAAAGATAGAGGAGATTCTTTAGCTGGACTTTGGGCATCTCAATCGTTACTTTATTCAAGATTTGGGTATGGATTAGCTACATTAAGAGAAGATTGGATGATTAATGCTAAGAGTACTCAACTGAACAAAAGTTCAGATCCTAAAATTAAAATAAGATTTGTCAACAAAAAATTAGCGCTTAAAGAAATACCAGAAATTTATAATAGTGTTTGGAAAAAACAAAATGGATTTACTGATCGATCGCAAGGTTATTGGGATTATCTTCTATATGAAAATNATAATACTATTTATAATAAATCTGGAATGAGTGGGTTATTTTTTGTAATTTCATACATTGATAATAAACCAACCGGATATGTCTTCTACAACATAAATAAAGAATCTGGCATTGCACATGAAGACGATAAAGGAGAATTGATTATTCAGGAGCTAGTTTCTCAAGATTCAGACTCAAATATAGCTTTGTGGAATTTTATTTTTGGAATTGAACTAGTTGAGAAAATCATAATTAATAGAAGGGGCTCTAGTGACCCTCTATACTTTCTACTAGAAAATCCAAGGATGCTATCTAGGAATATTATTGACGGACTATGGGTTAGGATAATTAATCCAATAAAAATGTTAGAGAGTCGCAGTTATAATTCTACTGGAAAACTTATTCTTGAAATAAAAGGACAAAACCAAGATGACATAGAAGGAATTTACAGTTTAGAAACTGATGGTGTAAATTCAGAGGTTAAGAAAGTTAAAAGTAAGCCAGATATATCTATGAGACCATCAGATATAAGTTCTTGTTTTTTTGGAGGAATAACACCANATGAACTTTATAAATCTAATAACATAATATGTAGAGATTCAAAAAAATTAGAACTTTTTTCTAACATGTTCTCTGTATTCCAAACTCCCTGGTGTAACACGGATTTTTAAAATGAATAATTATAAAAAATTATATACAGTCTCAGGAATGACCTGCGATGGGTGTGTTCAGACTATAGGTAATAAACTAAATCTTGAGCCTGAAATTTCTGAGGTGAACATAGACTTGAATTCTTCAGAGATGAGCATTACTGCTGATAAAGAATTTTCTATAAATGAACTTAACAAAATAATCAAAAATGTCGGTGATTACAAAATCAATGAATACAAAAACAAAAATATTTTTGTAAAAATATTAAGTTTATTTAATGCTTATAAACCTATATTAGTTTCATTATCAATGGTTATTATTTTATCCTTGATTACAACAAATAATGATAATTTTAGTATTACTAACTTTTGTAGATACTTTATGGGTTATTTCTTTATTATTTTTTCATTTCTAAAGTTACTCAATGTAAAACAATTTGCAATATCATTTTCAAACTACGATCCTATTTCAAATAAGTTTTTTACTTATGGATTAATTTATCCATTTTTAGAACTTACACTCGGTGTGCTTTTTCTATCAAATTTTCTAATGTTATACATAAATTTCATTACAATTTTTATTTTTGTACCTCAAACTTTAGGTATTATGAATAAATTATCTAAAAATGAAATACTAGAATGCGCCTGTGTTGGATCTACATTTAATGTGCCAATATCTAAGCTTACAATAACAGAAAATTTAGTTATGATTTTTATGGCAATAATAATGATTTTATATAGTATTTAAATATAATATAAAAAAGAATTATTAAATAAATATTATTGATTATTCAAATGTCCTCGATAAATAAAAAAATAATAATATTTATTTAATATAGATTAGGAGAAAAAATGGGAAGATTAAGAATAATGATGTTTGAAATAGCAGGTTTGTTAATTATCTCATTCATCTTAAGGCTACTTCTTAGTATGTATGGAGTAGAGGACGGAACTTTTTCAAGATGGTTCCCAGTAATTGCAGCACTATTGATTGTTTATACAGTTAGGTTTAGAATGAGAAAAAAAATTTCAACTAAACAAGATCAAAATAATACTAAAGATATGGATGAGTAAGAATGACCACAATAAATGCTAGAANAACAGAAAAAGAAATAGCACATTTAGTTAGAAGAGTTGGATTTGGTGGATCAAAAGAAGAAATAGATTTTCTATCTAATAAATCATATGAGGAATCTGTTGACTACCTTATTGATAATNTAGATGAAAACCCCGTACCCGTTGACCTATTAAGGAGATATCAAATAGATTTATCCGATGTAAGAAGTGTTTTTAGTTCAGGTTCATATTGGATGTATAGAATGGCTCATTCAAAATTTCCTTTTGAAGATAAAGTANCTTTATTTTGGCATAGAGTATTTGCAACTGGTCAAAATAAACTTATACAAGGAAAGGTAATGACATCTCAAATTGAAATGTTTAGAAAGAACGGACTAGGTTCTTTTGAAAACTTGTTAATTGAATTATCGAAAGATCCTGCTATGATAATGTGGCTGGATAATCAAGATAATCATAAGGAAAATATAAATGAGAATTATGGTAGAGAAATTTTAGAACTATTCTCAATGGGGGTAGGAAATTACTCAGAAGAAGATATAAAGGAATGCTCAAGAGCTTTTACTGGCTGGACTGTAGAAAATATGCCTTATATGGCTATTAAGATGAGAAATAACACAGCTAGACCATTTGGTTATGTTGCATGGCAATTCAAATTCGATGAAAATGACCATGATTATGGAACTAAGGAATTTTTAGGAGAAAAAGGTAACTTTAATGGAGAAGATATAGTTAGAATCATTTGCAAGCAAAAAGCGACTGCAAATTTTTTAGCTAGACATATTTACCANTTTTTTATAAAAGATGAACTTCCAGTACCTCAATGGCCACACAAGGAACCTATTGACCCAAATGCGATTGAATTTATAACAGAATCTTATTTTAAGAATGGATATAACATAAAAGAAATTCTTAGAGATTTATTCAAGTCTGAACATTTTCGATCAGAAGAAATTTATAATAAAAGAATTAAGAGCCCATCAGAATTAGTTGTAAATTCTGTAAGACTATCTGGTGGATTTGATATNCCTTCTGAAGAAGTTTATCAAGCCACAATTAGTTCAGGTTTAATGGGTCAACCACTTCTTAATCCGACATCAGTCGAAGGTTGGCAAGGTGGAGAAGAATGGATAAATACTGGTTCAGTGATGCAAAGGATAAATTTTTGCTCTGATGTACTTGGAAATCCTGAAAAAACACTTGTTCAAAATATTTTTAACAAANCTCCTGATAAAGAAAATATTCTAAATATTTGTTGTGATGAATTAGGTTATATAGAATTACATTCATCTACTAAAGAAGCTTTAAATGATTATATTCAAGAAGATGAATTTAAAATCAACAAAGAGTTTATTAGCATTCTAATCAAACTTATAGTCTCCTCTAGAGAATATCAAATGGTATAAGATGAAACAATTATTTGAGAATACTAAAATTAATTATTCACATACCGTAGGGTTCACGGCTGATGTAGGAGGTCGAGGTTTCCACCTCCCAAGAGATATTGCATTAAATAGTGAAAATAAACTTTTTGTTGTCAGTAGAAGTGGAGCATTTCATACTGCTGGATTGAGAATTACAATTTGTGATATAAAAAATAATTACTTTAGTGAATTTTCTAAATTTGGTAAAAACCCCGGTGAACTTTACTGGCCTTGTTCTATTGCTTTCGACTCTAGGGATAATGTTTATGTAACAGACGAATATACAAACTTAATATCAATATTTGATAAAGATGGAAACTNCATAGATAGATGGGGAGTAAAAGGGAAAAAAGAAGGAGAAATAAACTTTCCTTCAGGAATTGCCATTGATGATAAAGACCAAATTTTTATTACCGATAACATGAATGATAGAATCCAAATCTTTTCTAAGGATGGAGAATATATTCACTCTTGGGGTAAAGAAGGTTCAGATAATGGTGAATTTGATAAACCATGGGGAATAAAAATATATGATGAAACTGTGCTGGTAGCTGATTGGAGAAATGACAGAATTCAAATATTCGACAAGGAAGGAAATTTTTTGGATAAATTTGGTGTAAGTGGTAAGAATGCAGAAGAATTATTCAGNCCTTCAGACGTAGCTATAGATAAAAATAATTTTTATTACGTTTGTGATTGGGGAAATCAAAAAGTAAAGATATTTGATGAGAAGTTTAATTATTGTGGATACTTAAGAGGAGAATCTGATTTATCTGAATGGGCTAAAGAATATTTAGATGCAAATATTGATGAAAAAAAAGCAAGAGAATCATTCAATCCAGTTATAAAAGTTGATGACGTTGAATCCCATGAAGAATCTGCAAGAATTGAGTCTTACTTTTGGGATCCTACATCAGTAATTGTTGATAAAGATCAAAATTTATTAGTTTTAGATTCAAATAGAAATAGAGTTCAAATTTTTGAGATAGGATAATAAAAGGGGAAATATCATGATAAACAGTAAAGAAAAAGTATTAGTTACAATTCAATTATCCGGTGGAAATGATTATCTCAATTGCATCGTTCCATGGGAAAACCCTATATACAGGGACTCTAGAAAAAATATCAAAATAAATGATGAAGAAATTATTCCTTTAGACAATAAGCTAGGATTAAATCCTGGAATGGGAATAATGAAGAAGCTTTATGATGAAGGTAATTTAGCTATCATTCATGGTGTTGGTTATCCAACTCCAAATAGATCACATTTTAGATCAATGGATATTTGGCATACTGCAGAACCAAATAAAGTTGGATCAAAAGGCTGGCTTGGACAAGCAATTAAAGATCTTGACCCAGATGGAGAAAATGTAGTAACAGCTGTAAATTTTAGTGAATATCTCCCTAGAGCATTGGTAGCACCAGGGGTACCTGTTACTTCGGTGGGTGATATTGATAATTATGGACTATTTACATCTATAGANGATGATAATAAGAAAACAAAAGCCCTNGAAACTTTTAAGAGATTTTATACTCCTATGATGGGAAATGATTTCACTATGGACTATCTAGGAAAAACTGGTCTTGATGCAGCAAAAGGAGNAGATATTATAAACGAAGCTCCTAAATTATATAAATCTGAAGTAGAGTATCCAAATACTAACATTGCCAAACAACTTAAAGGTGTAGCTCAAGTTCATTTTGCTGGACTTGGAACAAGAGTCTTTTATGTAAATCATGGAGGATTTGACACTCACACAAATGAAGTTGTTTTACAAGAATTTTTATGGCAACAATTATCTGATGCCTTAAGTTCATTCTTTGATGATCTTAAGGAGCATAATAAAGGTAAAGAAGTTCTCGTTTTCATTTTCTCAGAATTTGGAAGAAGGGTTGATGATAACGGAACAGGTACAGATCATGGTTCTGGCGGAGTCTCATTCCTAATTGGTGAAAGTGTTAAAGGTGGGCACTACAATGAATATCCTTCTCTCGATCCAAGTGAAAGAGTTGAAGGTGATTTGAAGTTCAATTTTGATTTTAGAGGATTATATTCTGATATTTTGGAAGACTGGTTATCGGTAGAATCTAAAGAAATTGTTGGTGGGAACTTTGAAAAAATAAAACCATTTATAAGATGAAGAAAAATTTACTTTTCTTAATGGTTGATCAAATGCATGGTCAAGTTCTGGATAATGGAAACCCTTGTATTACACCAAATCTCGATAGGTTGTCCAAAAGCGGAGTTAAGTTTAATAGAGCTCATACTGCAAATCCTGTATGTTCACCAGCTAGAGCTAGCATTATGACAGGTCTCTTGCCTCATAATCATGGAGTTACTACTGTTACTCATACTGTAGATGAAGATCAATCAAACTTAAGAACAGATAAAGAACATTGGGCTCAGAGGCTTAAAGAAGATGGGTATAAAACAGCTTATTTTGGTAAATGGCATGTTGAAAGAACAAGGAAGTTAGAAGATTTTGGCTGGGATGATTACTCTTTTATTGACGGGCTATCTGATGAATATATAAATGCAAATANAATACACAAAGAAAGTATTATAGAAGAATTACCACACCTATATATAGATAATCCACCGGGATACGCCAATACACCATTTTATGGGATTTCAGATATCGATACAGATAAAAGAGTTTTAGGCCTAGTTTCCAATGGAGCAAAAGAATTTTTGAACCAAGTGGATACAGATAAACCTTGGGCTTGTTTTGTTTCTGTAATTGAACCGCATGATCCGTTTATTTCTACGAAAAAATACTATGATATGTACGAAGATATTGAGTTAAACCTTCCTAAATCATTCAATGACGAACTATTGGATAAACCTAATATTTACAGAAGAGGGAAAAAGGTTTTTGAAAATATGACAAAGCAGGATCATGTAGAATGCATAAGAAATTACTATGCTATGATAACTGAAATTGATTATGAATATGGAAAAATTATTGATTTACTTGAAGCAAAAGGTGAGCTAGAAAATACNATTATTATTTTTACATCTGATCACGGAGAAGCACTCGCATCACATGGAATTTATGCTAAAAACTTAGCAGCATTTGAAGAAATATATCGAATACCAATGATTATTGCTGGTCCAGGAATAAAGGAAAATAAGGAATCAGATGACTTGGTATCAAGCATGGATTTATGTCCAACAATATTAGATTTATTTGATCAAAAAGAAATTTCTAATATTGATTCAAGCTCTTTTAAGAATATTCTTTGTACTGAAGAAGTGAACACAATCGAAAAAAGTTTTGCAGAATACGATGGCACAAGACTTCAACTAAAGCAAAGAGTGCTTTGGTATAAAAATCTAAAATATATATTTAATGGTTTTGATTATGATGAACTTTATGATTTAGATTCAGACCCTAATGAAATGATAAATTTAATTGATTCAGATAATCATAAANATGAAAGACAAATGATGATTAAATTATATTGGGAAGAATTAAAGAAGAATGGTGACCATAGTATATATAATTTAGATAATAACCCCATTATGAAAATAATAGAAATAGGTCCAAATGCTTAAGAAAGTTTTGATTACAGGAGCCAATGGTTATGTAGCTTCAAGAATTATTTCTCATTTAGAAAAAAATTTTGAACTAACATTGGTTGACATTGATTTTAATAAAAAATTTAATTCAAAAACAATTAAATTTGATTTATTAAATGCTTCAATTGAAGAATTAAATAAAATAACAAAAAATCAAGATGCTATTATTCACCTAGCCTATGTAAGAAGAGATAAATTAAGAGACCCAGAAGACCTAAATGAAGAAATGGATTCTTTTGATACAGAGTATCAGAATGTATTAATGGCAAACAAAATATATAGATCCGCATTTATAAATAAAGTTTNAAGAGTAATAGTAGCATCATCTAATCATGCTGCAGATTGGTATGAACATCATGAAATTCATTCAAATATTAGAGACATAGTATCAAATAATTTGATCCCATATTCTGATAATTTCTATGGGTGGGCTAAGGCTTCTTACGAATTATTATCTATCCCTTATGCTTCAGGAAAATTTGGAAGAAAATTAGAATTTGTACATGTCAGAATAGGATTCCCTAGAGAAATAACCCCTGAGGTGTCAAATAATAAGTTTATTCCAGGTAAAAATGGAATTGGGATACCAAATATTAAAAGACATTTAGGTGCGTATGTTAGTCAAAGAGACTTATCGCAACTTTTTGAAAAATCATTAACTCAAAAAGAAATTATTGGTGATATTGATAATGTGCCTTTTTTGGTTGTATATGGAGTTAGTAATAATACAAGAAGATTTTGGTCTCTAGAATCCGCAAGAAAAGGAATTGGCTACAACCCTGAAGATGATTCTGAGTACAAATTCTCAGAAGTTATAGATGTATTTAGAAATGATCCAAAATGGGAAGGCAGACTAGGATAAATTAGTCTTCTGTNACTTCAGTGGTACTGCCGCTAACAGTAATAGTAATATGAGACATCGTTGTATTTTCTTTTGCTCCATGCCAATGATTTTCTCCCGCTGTAATCAATACCATATCTCCCTTGGTAACATCAAGTTCAACTTCTTCGTTACATACCATTCCTTCTCCTTCAGTAATTATCAATATCTGATCTCCTGAATGAATATGAAATTTAGTTCTGGTAGCTTCGGGAAAATTTACTATAGCAAAATTGAAATTATCACTATCTTCATGTTCTAAAATTGACTGAGCATATACTGTATCTGTAAATAAAGATTCGTTTCTTGCTAATTTTGGAATATCATCAAATGTTACCTTTTTCATATATATCTCCCTATTTTTTTGATTATACGCTTAGGATATTATTATTTTATTCTAATTTAAATAATTTAATATTCAAAATAAATAACTCAATGTTATGAAATCAAAAATCAAATCTAATTACGGATCTTGGGATTCTGAAATAAGTCCTCAAAAAATTATTGAAGGCGGATTAAGGTTTAGTGAAATAAGATCTAATGGTTCTGAGATATATTTTCTAGAAGGAAGGCCAGAAGAAGCTGGAAGATATGTCATAGTAAAACAAAATAGTGCCGGAGAAATAGAAGACGTTATTCCAGAAAATTTTAACTCACGAAATGCTGTTCATGAATATGGAGGAGGCTCATTCGCTGTTGGTAAAAAAAATATTTATTTTACCAATTGGGATGACCAAAGAATATATGTTGTTAAAGGCAAAAATACATCTGCTCTAACTATTGAACCACCTTTTGAAAAATCAATAAGATATAGTGATTTAACTCTATCTTATGATGAGGAATGGATATATTGCGTAAGAGAAACTCATTTTGAAAAAGGAGAAGCAAAAAACGAACTTGTTGCCATTTCTACATCAAAAAATCACACTATAGTTTTATGCTCAGGTAGAGATTTTTATTCGTCCCCAAGAATAAATCATGCAAATAATGAGATTTGTTGGCTAGAATGGGATCATCCAAATATGCCCTGGGATGGGAGTGAATTATACATAGGAAATTTTGATTCTAATGGAGTTAGTAATAAAAAATTAATAGATGGATCAAAGAATATAAGTATTATTCAACCAGAATGGAGTGAATCAGGTCATTTAATTTATATCAGCGATGAATCAGGTTGGTGGAACTTAAAAAAATATTCAGATAATAAAAAGTCTACAATATTAGATGAAGAAACTGACCATGGTGAACCATCTTGGAATTTTGGGGTCAGAACGTACTTTATAAAAGATGATTTTATTTACTTGAGAGGCTCTTCAAAAAATAAGAATAAAGGTTTGATTAGAAAAATAAATATTTCTAGTGAAATAATTGAAGAAATAGAAGTTTTACATACTTCTATAGGAGGTTTAAGTTTTATTGATAATAAAGCTTTGTATATAGGAGCTTCACCTGTATCTAATAGCGAAATCGTATCTCTTGAATTAGAAAAAAAAGAAATAAACACAATTAAAGAATCTAGTAAATTAGAAATTGATAGTGAAGAAATTTCTATACCTGAAGAAATCACTTTTACTACTACAGAAAATGCTACCGCATATGGCTATTTTTACAAACCTAAAAATAAAAAATATCAAGGCAACCCTGAAGAAAAACCACCTGTACTAGTAATAAGTCATGGAGGCCCCACAAGTGCAACTAGCAATGCCTTGAATTTATCTATTCAGTACTGGACTAATAGAGGTATAGCTGTTGTGGATGTAAATTACAGAGGGTCAACAGGATACGGGAAAAAATTCAGAGATTCACTAAAAGGGAATTGGGGAGTATATGATACTGATGACTGCATTGCAGCAGTAGACTATCTTTCTGAAAAAGGTCTTGTAGATTCTGAAAGAGCAGCCATTAAAGGAGGCTCAGCTGGTGGTTATACAACAATAAATGCATTAACTTTCCATGATAGATTTGCAGTAGGAGCTACTTATTATGGAATTGCAGATTTGTCAGTTTTTATTGACGATACTCACAAATTCGAATCAAAATATCTTGAATCATTAATAGGTAAGTACCCCGANGAAAAACAAAAATATTATGATAGATCAGCAATTAACTTTACAGATCAGCTTTCTTGCCCAATGATAATTTTTCAAGGAACTGAAGATAAAATTGTTCCTCCTTCTCAGGCTGAAATTATGGCTAAAGGATTAAGAGATAAGAAAATTCCATTCTCATTAATAATGTATGAAGGAGAACAGCACGGGTTTAGACAATCTAAAAATATAATTTCATCTCTTGAATCTGAATTATACTTTTACAGCAAAGTTCTAGGTTTCAAAACTTTTGAAGAATTAGAGNCAATCAATATTGAAAACTCCGAAAATTTATAAATGTTAATTCTTATTCCTCCAAGTGAAGGTAAATCAAGTAAAAATTCCAGTAATACTAAATTCAAGGATACAAATTTTATTTTTGAGAATGAAGTTAAAGCTATTCAGAAACAACTTTCTAATTGTAATGATGCTGAATTACAAAAAATATATGGANTAACACTCCAAAAAGCAAAACAACTAAATGAATTAAATTTGAATGCTTTGGAAAATAATTGTTCATACTCAATAGAACGATACACAGGAGTTGTTTACAACCAAATTGATTGGGAAAATTTATCTGATGAGTCAAAGTCATATTTTGAGAAAAATATAAGAATATTTAGTGGGTTATTTGGAATAGTTACACCTAAAACGCTTATACCTGACTACAAACTAAAAATGAATAGCTTATCTCTAACTAAATTTTGGCTCCCTATTCTTACAAAACACTTAAGTAAAGAAGATATAATCATTGATTTACTACCTCAAATTCATAGTAAATCATACTCACATGAAAATATCTTTAGGATAGATTTCAAGATAATTAAAGATGGAAAATTAAAGTCTGCTGGTCATATGGGTAAAGTAGTAAAGGGACAATTCATAAAATTTTTATGTGAAATACAAGCTAAAGGTTTAGATGAATTAGATAAATTTACATTTGATAATTATAAGTGGGACGGAAAAAATTTTATAAAAACAATCACTTAAATTTAGGCGGCCTTTTCTCCAAGAAAGCCTTTACTCCTTCTAAGTTATCGTAGGAACCTTGTAATTCTTTTTGAATTGATGACTCTAGGAGGTAAGTTTCATTAAATGATTTATGTTGAATATCTCTCATTATTTTTTTTGAATGCATCAAGGATTGAGATGATTGTTTTATTATTTTTTTTGCCCAGTTATCTGTTTCTTTTTCAAGATTTTCATCAATGACAACTTTATTAGCTAGCCCAATTCTTAAGCATTCATCTGCAGAAATTCTTTCATTTTCAATTGCTATTTGATAAGCCCTTTTATAGCCAAGAATATTATAAAGCAACCAGTGTGAACCACCATCTGGGATTAAACCAATATTACTAAATGGTTGTAGTAAATAAGATTTTTCAGACATTATTGTTAGATCGCAAGCCATTGAGTAAGCACTTGCAATTCCAGCTGCAGCTCCTCTGACTGAAGAAATAACTGGCTTTGGCATAGTGACTATGTTGTCAAATATCGGAAGATATCCCTTATTCAAAGCCTCTTCAGTATCTTTCCATTTTTTTCTATCACCCGAACTTAAGTCTGCTCCCGAAGAAAAAGCCCTTCCTTCACCACGAAGAATCATACATTTTATTGATTCATCTTTCTTAATTTGTTCTGTTACTGAAGTTAATTCCATAAGCATTGTATAGTTCATAGCATTTAGTTTTTCAGGTCTATTTAATGAAACTGTTGCTACTTGATTTTCTAAAGAATAGTTTATGGTTTCGAACTTTTGCATTACTCTAATCTTAATATTTTTTTTATAATTATATAAAACATAATTGAAATAATGCTCTCAAAAAAATTAATTAGCTTAATAGAAAAGAATATATCCATCATTGATGATTCAAGAGAAATACCTTCAGAAATAATTGATGAATTGCTAAATAAAAATTTTTTTAGACTTCTCTTACCTAAAACTTATGGGGGAATAGAAATGGACTTTTTGGAGTACCTAGAAGTTGTTTCTGAAGTTGCTTCATATGATGCAAGTTTAGCTTGGTGCATTAATCAGAGTAATGTTTTAGCAACAAATGCAGCTTTTATGGATAAAGTTTTAGCAGAAAAGATTTTCAGTAATAAAAATACTATCATTTCAAATGGTCCACCAGAATTTTTTGAAGTAGAAGATAATTCTGATGGAATTGTAGTATCAGGGAAATGGTCTTTTAGCAGTGGAATAAAAAATTCAAATTGGGTTTTAGCCATTTATACAGATAAAAATAAAGAAAATAAAAATATCATGATGCCAGTTAATGAAGTTATCATGGAAGATGTTTGGAACGTAAATGGTTTAAGAGGTACCGGTAGTTTTAGCTTTTCAGTAAAAGATAAATTTATTAAAAATGAAAATATTTTTTATGATAGAAAAAATCTAAAAGAAAAAGGGCCTATATATAAAATACCAAGAGACTTAAAGTTTGCGTCAGGTTTTTCAACAATTGCATTATCTTTAGCAAATTCTTCTATAAATTTCACATTAGATTATTCTAAAAATAAAAGTAGTGTATCTAAAGACAAGCTTTCAGATGAGCAGGTTTTCATTAGAGAAATTGGAATAATTAAGGGTNTATATAAATCATCAAAGTCATTCTTAGACTCTTCTGTAAAAACAATTTGGGAAAAAGCATGTAATGGAGTTCATTTGGATGATGAGTCACTAGCGGAATTAAGATTATCGTCAACTCATGCTATTAGAACTTCAGAAGAAATAGTAAAACGAGCTTATACATTACTAGGATCTTCATCTATTTTTAAGTTCAATGACATTCAAAGATACTTTCAAGATATTTTAGCGATAAGCCAGCAGGTTCAAGGTAGAATGTCACATTATGAAACTGTTGGAAGTTATTATATAAATTCGAAACTTAAGAAAATGGTTTGATTTATGGCGATCCCGAGCAGATTCGAACTGCCGATCTCCTCCTTGACAGGGAGGCGTGTTAGGCCACTACACCACGGGACCACATCNTAGATAAGNNTTAATTTTAGCAGATGAATTACGAATTAATAGTTGGAAAAGTTGTAAAAAAAGTTGTAAAAACTCTTTAGATTGCCAATTCTGACATCATGTATTTGAATAATTAGTCTGATTAATTCATAATATAAAAAAAAGGAAGCTTATTATGTATTGTTCAGAATGTAGAAAGATAATGAATGACAATGTGAATATCTGTCCACATTGTAAAGCTATACAGTATGGAAATTCA
>NHDX01000040.1 GCA_002171675.1 Chloroflexi bacterium TMED70
AAAGGGATTGATACTAGACTTGTGACAAAACCAATATCCATTTTAGCCTCCTAAGCTTGATTTGTTGATGGAAGCATGCTTCTAAGTGCTTCTGCAACGCTTCCAGGATTGTCTATTTCTTCCATACTAATAGTCATTCTACTTCCTATTCCAGAAGAAACAACTACGGTTCCTCTACCAGTAAGTGCCTCAATCAGGGTTCTTTTCTCTGATATTTGAACTATTCTTCCTACCGGGATTTCGTTTGTATGTAAGTATAAAAACTTAAACATATAAATTGCTCTTCTATCGGTAACAATATATGTAATATGAAGATTTCTGAAATATCTCATTGTACCTTTGAAAAATAACCAAGATCCAATAATAAAAGTTATAAATGGGAAAATATATGCAAAGTCGGTCGCTACGAATAAAACTGCACTTATAAAAAATAATGGCAATGCAACCATGATTCTTGCGTAAGCAGGTTTCATAGTAGGGTGTCTCTCAATTTGAACTTCCTCACCTTCCCCTAGAGTAGGTTTTGGGAATGCCCCAACGGCAGTCATATAAAATCCTAATACTAGTAGCATTAGACCTGCTATTAGTGCAGCAAATCCAGTCCATATTGGTACACTACCATCAGTCTGTGAAAAGATTATCAGTGCAACTCCCAATCCAATTATTGGCAAAGAAACAATTAGTGCAACCATCATTCTAGAGATTACTCTAAAAATCAAATTTATACCTGTAGGAACTCTAGTAGTAGTCATTATTTACCTCTCACCATTTGTAGTACTGAAAAGAATAGGGTTATCACTATACCCAATATAGCTAAGTTAGATGGATTGTTTACCAGATCTCCAATAGGAAGTTCTGATGTATCAACACCAGGTATAAGTTTTCTCAACTTACTTCCTTCAAATACATATAAATCAATTATCTTACAATTAGATAAAGCTTCAAGTTCTATAGCTGAAGGTGGCCTTAAGTTTGGAGTACTATCTCCTAGTATCGGATGGGCTCCTTTATATGATCCAGGCATAGATATTTCTGCAACTGCTTTTGCCGCACTTTCATCTGGATTTCCACCTTGACTTTCTATCATGTAACCAAAGACTTTTTTATACTCATTTACCATACAAGCTCTTTGACTGTCAGTAGGTTGAGCAAAATAATCAGGATCTCCACTTGAGCCATATTTTAAGAATGCATTCAGTCCACCTTTACCTTGCGTTGCAGTTCTTATTTGAGAATCACAATTTTCTAATGCCATTTTTTCTTTTTTAGATGGTCTCTGTACTGGTTCCCATATCAGATTTCCAATATAAGAACTTTGTATATAGTTTTCAGTTTCTCCTTTTTCTCTTGCTAAGTTAGCAATCATACAATCTTCCGCAGCTGAGCCCCTAGATAGATTTACCATCTCTAATCTTAGATTTTCTAGAGCGCCACCGCCCATAAGAGAACCAGATACCATATTTGAGTTACCACCATCAGGGTTATTGTTTTCTATATTTTGTCTGAAATCTGCTGCAGCTCCAGTAAAATCTACATTTGATTGAGAGAATAAATCACTTTCAAAAAGAGGTTCAAAGTCATAATTTGGATTATCATACTGTGATATCCAGTCAAATTCAGGTCTTTCTTCTAAGCACTCCACAACATCATCAAATTCATCTTGAGTATAATCTCTATTAAGAGGCTTTAAGGCATTTAAGCTTCCTCCTCTATCAAAAATATTGAAAACCATTTGTTCGGCATTTTCACCTATGTTACGCATATCACGATCATTTTCATGCCAACTATCATCTATACAACCTATAAGTGTTTCAGATTTTTGATCGTATCCCATTCCTCCAGACCAAGAAAAATCAATNTGGTCAAGGTCTACAGTATACTGAGCAAGATAAGGTTGAATTATGCTGAAAGTTTCTTGATCTGTACCAAAATCTTCAGCACAATCAAGTATTGTTGATGTTTGCCTGTATGATAGAGGTCTATTTATGATTTCTGTTGGATCTTGGTGCATCATAAATCCTTCAATCATTTGGTCATACATNNTATCAGCAAATTCTCTATTACCATCACTAAGTTCTCTGTATTCATTTTTTACACATTGTTGGAAATCAGGTTCTGCAAGTCTAGCAAAGATATCNTCTAAATTAACTCCACCCCCGCTTATTGAGGCTTGATAATCTCTTATCCATTCTAAATCTTGGTTACATCCTACAACTCTATTAACAACATCATTTTTATGTTGAGGATTAGCATCACTTTCAAGGAATCCCCATTGATCAGATCTACCTACTGCAAAATTAACTAAATCTCCAACTATTCTTTCGGCGTCTTGCCTATTCATACCTCTTGAATCTGAAATAGAATCTATCATACATGCTTGACCTGGTATTTCCTGGTCTCCATATATAAATGATGCAAGAAAATCGGTATTAAGTGGGAAATAATCTGGGGGACTTGATGAATTATTATTTCTTATATCTTCATCGAATTTTACAAAACAGTCGTATGCAGCCAACATTTCTTCCCTAGTCATTGATCTTTTACCTGATTCAACATTAACTACATCTTCCATAATAATGTCNGGTCTGAGATTCAATGTGTCAGTAAGATGAGGTACTATACATGATTGTAATAATTGATCCATTTCTCTTCGAGGTGCTTTTCCACCACCACTTGGGCCCCATGTTCCACTCAGAAGTTTATCGAAACTTAAGTGCATACAGTTTGTAACTGAATCATAATAAAAATCTGGTTCATTAAGCATTCGAACACCTAATGGGAAAGCAAAATCCATATATGCTTGCTCATAGTTCATTCCAGTAATGTCTTGAATGGTATTTCCAATACATTCCATTGTTTTCCATCTATCTATTTCTGCTATAACAGTTAAGTTTATAAATGGTCCCTGAGGAACTTCTTCGTCAGGAGGAGGTTGGAATGCATTACTGAATATGTTTCCGACAGGACCTTGTCCAAATATATTATTGAATCCACCTTGTTGTTGCTGTTGTTGCTCATCTCTTTTTCTTTGCTCTTCTTGTTTTTGTAGATCTAACTCAGCCTGCTGTTTTGCTCTTAGTAATTCTTCTTCAGCTCTCTGCCTATCAGCATCTCTTCTAATTCTGTCAGCTTCTTCAAACATTCTTTGAGTTTCTTGATCAGATTCCCATTGTGGATTGTGATAAGGTTGGCCAGGTTGGACTAAAGGAGAATCTGATGTAAAAAATTGATATTTACATTTTGCAGATTGCTGTCCTGGTTGTGTGGGCATATTACCCCTAATAAATATATTAAGAATTTCTTTACCAACTTGTTGACCTCTATGGTCTGTTGTACCTGTATAGTCTCTTTCAATCCAAGCTGCTTCAAAATTTTCATATTGCTGTCCTGGCAACATACAACCTTGAAACCAAATACCTTGACCTGGATAATATGATTGATCTACAGAAGTATGGGTCAATGTCATCATACTAACATCCATATTTAGTTCACAGAACACTTCTCCTGTACCTTGGTTAGTTCTACATTGAGAATCAGAAGGAACTGTTGCCATCATGCCCATCATACCACCCATCATTCCTCCTGGCATAGGAGGCATTTGAGCAGAAAGATTATTATCAGTATTTAGTCCTGAGAATAGTATAAACATTAGAATTAATGATGAAGTAATGATTTTCTTATAACTAAACTTTAATATTGAAAATTTTTTCATAGCTTTTGATTAATTATCCTAATTAAATTAGGACCCCTCTTTTTTTGGTTTTCTGATATGATTTCTACAAGCAATATATTTTTTAAACTATATATTAACATAAACGTATAAAAATATATTAGAGTAAAGTTGTAATATTGGAAAGTTATATATTTTAAAAGAGGTTTATTATGAATTGGTATGACTGGGTTCTTATAGCTCCTATAGTTCTTGGGGTAATCCTAGGCTTTAGAGTAGGATTAGTAAAAAATGTCCTCTACATAGTACTAGTAGCAGTAACTATGATAGTAGGAGGTTATTTATCTCAAATAATAGTAGATGCAATTGGTCTTGAACTTGAAAGTGATGGATTGGTTACAGTAATTGGTTATGGTTTATTACTTATAGGAGGATTTTTATCAGTTCAGTTATTTAGTGGAGTCGTTCAGGCAATTGTCTCAAAACTTACTTTTGGAATTGGAGACAGAGTAAATCAAGTAGGTGGTTTAGTTTCTGGATTAATTTTAGGATTCCTTATTACAACAGTTATCGTAAATATTACAGCTCGATGGACATATACCCCAGACGAAGATGAAGAAGGAAGACTGGAAATTTCTGAAGAGGCTATCGCAAAAATGTTTGAGAATAGTCTTAAAGATACTTCAAGAGAAGCAGCTGATCTAGTTATTAGAGAAAGCGTGATGGTTGGTGTTGTTATTGATGTAAAAGATCTCCTTGGAGGAGAATTTATAGGTATGATTCCAGGTGAGTTTAGTGACTCCCTAGATATTGCTCAACAAAGAAGAGAAGATTCTGATTAAACTTCTTTAGTCGCCCAAGCTTTAATTAAGTGATGAGCTATAGCTATATTACCTGGCACTGACAATTTGTCGTTTTTTTCTTCTAATGCTGATAAAACTTCATCTCTATGAAACCATTTTACTGAGTGCATTTCATGCTCATCAAAGTTAATTTCTTCAGTTTCAGCTTCAGCATGGCAACCAATCATTAGTGACCAAGGAAAAGGCCAGGGCTGAGATGCGTAATACTTTACATTCTTGACTTTTATACCAGATTCTTCCATGATTTCTCTGGCAACGGCTTCTTCAATAGATTCACCTTGGTCAATAAATCCTGCTAAGCAAGAATATATATTTAGTCTTGATAATCTTCCTTTTGACTGACCTAAAAGACAAAATTCACCATTAGTTACGAGGGATATAATAACTGGATCTGTTCTAGGGAAAAGTTCTGTTTCACAGCTTGAGCATTTTCTAGATTGCCCTCCTCTTAATCCTTCTGTTTTTCCTGCACAAATTCCACAAAAAGAATTTTTTCTGTTCCACTCAAGTTGACTTTTACTTTGACTTATCATTCCACCTTGAGCTTGACTTAGTTGATCTCCAGCAGTTCTACAATCGATAAATTCTTCATCTTTCGAAATAAGTCCATTTACTATTTCTTCATCAACATCATTTAAGTCTGTAGCAAGATAAATTTCTCCACCAAGATCTCCAAGCAAAATTAATTTAGGATCAATCCCAGATTCTCTAATATCACCTAATCTAAGAAATTTAACAGTAATATTTGAGTATATTTTTTTTACTAAAATTTTAGATCTGTTGTAAACTAAGACTTTTGAGTTTGGATCATTGATTTTTTCTGAAACCCAATCCTCGTTTCTTCTTTCAACTTCTAATCTATCTATATTATTTCCTGAAAATTTAAGTACTTTTCCCATTAATTTCTCTCCTAATTAAAATATTACTAAGCCTCTAGCAAGTTCTCCTCTTTCTAGTGCATCAAACCCTTCGTTAATTTCCTCAATTTTATATGTTTTTGTTATCATTTCGTCTAAGTATAATTTACCATCCATATATAAATTAGCTAGTCTTGGAAAATCAATTCTAGGATGACTTTTTCCATATGAAGTTCTAATTATTTCTCTTTCTCCCATAAGTGTATAAAAAGGTAAATTTATTTCTACTCCATAAGGAGTTTTGCCTAAAATAACAATTCTAGCACCGGGCCTTGAACATTCTAAAGTTTGTCGAATTGTTTCATTATGACCTGCTGATTCAATTGCACAATCTACGCCTCTGCCATCAGTTATTTCTAAGCAAGCCTCTATTGGATTGTCTATCTTAGAATTAATAGTGTGTGTAGCTCCAACTTTTTTTGCAAATTCTAATTTGTTATCAAAAATATCAACAGCTATAATTTTTGATGCACCTGATATTCTTGCCCCTTGAATTGCGCTTAATCCAACTGCACCGCATCCTATAACTACAACTGAGGTTTCTGGTTTTATATTTCCTGCATATACTGCTCCGCCATATCCTGTCATTACAGCACAACCTAATAAAGATGCTCTATCTAGAGGGAAATCTTTTCTTACTTTTACTGCGCCTTGCTTAGGAATAATTGTGTATTCTGCATGAGTAGAAACAAGGCTATAGTAATGTAAATTTTGACCATTAAGAGAAGCTCTAGTTGTTCCATCAAATAGTACACCTTGAGAATTATATTTTTTTTGCACTTCACAAAGAATTGGCTGGCCATTATCACAGTAAAAACATATCCCACAATTTGGGTTCCATGAACAAATTACATTATCTCCAACGCTTACGTTATCGACACCTTCACCTACTGCTTCAACAACCCCTGCTCCTTCATGACCTATTATTGCAGGTAAATTTACAGGTTGATAACCATGCATGGTTTCCCAATCTGTATGGCATAAACCACTTGCTTTTATTTTTACTAAAACCTCATCTTTTTTTGGTTCTGAAATATCAACATTTTCAACTGAAAGTTTACCTTTAGTTTCAAATAGAACTGCTGCTTTCAATATTAGCTCCCGTAATTCTTGTTATCTTAATCTGATATTAACACTTAAAACTCTATGAATGTTTACGTATTAAATAAAAAAATTATCTAGTAATAATAGTTTATTATGAGCAAAAATCAATCATGAAATTTTGAAATTTAAAATTTATAGATACTTAAATTTAATGAAAATTTAACTGAGGATTAATATTATTCTTTGTTTTTTTTTTTTATTATATGAAAGTAACAAATGTCTAACGATAAAAAAAATAAAATAGAAATTCCTAGTTATTATGATCCTAGTGATATTTCTGAAACTTTTTTTAATGACTATTTTATACAGAAATTACCAAGTTATAAAAAATTATCTAAAAAACATTTTCTCGAAGTTAATCAAATTACAAGAAAAAAATATTTTATTAAAAATCACTATCCTTATTCCAAAAGATTAGACCTAAAAACTTATTACAAAGAAAAAATACCTCTTCAAATTGAGCTAGTAAAGCTTCAAAATTATATTAAAGAAAAAAAACAAAAAGTCATTATTTTGTTTGAAGGTAGAGATACTGCTGGAAAAGGAGCAACCATTCGAAGATTTATGGAGCATCTAGATCCTAGAGGTGCAAAAGTTGTTGCTCTTGATAAACCTTCAGAGATTGAGGGAGGACAATGGTATTTTCAAAGATACGTTGAATGTTTCCCTTCCTCAGGTGAGCTCATTCTTTTTGATAGATCTTGGTATAACCGAGCAGGGGTTGAAAAAGTACTTGGATTTTGCACGAAGAAACAATACGAAAAATTTTTAATTGATGCTCCAGATTTTGAAAAATTAATCACCAGTTCTGATATCAAAATAATTAAGTTATATTTTTCTGTTTCAGATAAAGAACAATCTAACAGAATTACTCAAAGAGAAAAAAATCCATTGAAAAATTGGAAATTATCAGAAATTGATTATTTAGCCCAAAGTAAATGGCCTGCCTATACAGAAGCCAAAGAAAAAATGTTTTTAAATACCCATAAAGAGTTTTCAAAGTGGTGGATTATAAAATCTGATGACAAAATGAGAGCAAGAATTAATGCTATGAAGTTAGTTTTGTCAGTTTTAGATTATGATAATAAAAATGAAAAAATACTAAATTTTGATCCTTGGATTGTTTCTGATGTATCAGAAATATGGGATATCAATGTTTGATCTAAGCATATATCCTTCTCTTAGTCCATTTGAACTTATTTGAAGTTTTTTTGCTTTACTTTTTGTCATAATTTCTGAAACTACTAGCAATCCAGGAAGTATTGTGTCTGAACGATTTGGGTTCAATCCTTTCATATTTGATAATTTATGTTTGTCATATTTAGA
>NHDX01000041.1 GCA_002171675.1 Chloroflexi bacterium TMED70
TTACTCATATCGAAAGTATCAACAATCTCATCTGGATATCTTACCGACGCATATATTATTTCTACAAGATCTCTTTTTTCTTTTGGTAAAAACCTTGTTACAGTAAAAAAACTATTACTATAGTTTTTTAGGATTTTTTTACCCATTTTTTTACCTATTTGAAATGCCTCTTCTTGATCTTTAGAAGCTAATATTTTTTTTGAAACTTTAGATTCCAAATCTTGCCACTCATTATAGTCCCAAAGATTTTCGTCAGAAATAAAATTTCTATTTTCTATATTATTTTTTCGCATAATTCAATTTTATTCTATATTAGTTAATTATCAGCAAGCTTTATCTTGAAAAAATAATATTTATAGTCTGAAATATCATACATTTTTTTGCCAACAAATAACTTTGATACATCTTGTAATTTATTCATATAACCTAAACATATAGGCTTTAAAATAAACTCACTAACGGACCTAATAATGAAATTTAATGTTTTACTTCCACAATTAATAATCCTGATTCTGTTAGCTATTTTTATTTCGTGTAGTTCAGAAGAATCTAATGTTACAGATATCAATTCTTTACCTTCAGAAATAACTAAATCTGAACTAGAATCACCAGAACCTATAAAATCCTATGAGTCTGTCCAAAAAGAAAACTCTATGCCTAGGGAAGTAATCAAATCTGAGTCAGAGCCATCAGAAAATACAAACCCTTATGGAACTGTTCAGAAAGAAAAAAAGGAAATGAATAGCATTGATGATGCTAAATCAAAAAAATCAGATGATGAGACAGGTTCTAATTTAGAAAATTCTATGACTGTGTTCGATTTTGGGAATGATTCTGGTAATTCTATAAGGGCTAATTATCGAGTAACTGAACAGTTAGCAAGATTATCTTATCCTATAGATGCAGTTGGGTATACAGAAGATGTATCTGGAAGTATATATATTGATGCTAAGGGTCAACCAACTTCTGATTCTTTGCTAACAATTGATCTTTCTAAACTGAAAAGTGATGAATCTCGTAGAGATAATTACTTAAGAGGCAATGCTTTAGAAACAGATAAATTTCCTAAAGCTTTTTTTCTAGTAAATGAACTTAAAAACCTAGATATGAGTGATCTAACTAACTTAAATTCTAATGATATAGAATTTCAAATGGTAGGGGATTTAACAATACATGGAGTAACTAAATCTAAAACTTGGAACGTTTCAGCAAAATCAGAATTAGGTTCAATTAAAGGTAATGCCTCTATTTCCTTTCCTTTTAGTGATTTTGATATGGATATCCCAAATCTTTTTTTTATAATTAGTGTAGAAGATAAGATAACATTAGAACTAGATTTTGATGTAAATATTTCCTTAAATCCATCTTTAGATATTAACACTTTGGTTCCCAAAACTACTCCAGAATCTTCAAAAAAACCTACTCAGCAGTACCAAGGATATTGATAAAAATATTGATTATATCTTGTAATTAATATGCTTGACTTAATTAGAACACTTGTTCTAAAATGAACATATGTTCTAATTAAGGAGTTGTTATGACTACAAGATTTTCAAATAGTATTTTACATAAAACAGAAGAAGTTGGTTTAGTAGATAATAATCTGATTCGATCTATAGCTACAAATATAATAAATCATGATAAGTGTGAATATAATATAGGGGTTGAATGTTTTTATTGTTGGCATGAAGTCATGAATGACTTAAGAATATGGGCTCTTGTTAAAAATAAAAATGAAAAATCTGTTTCAGCTGTTTTTAGTGATTCAATAATCGAATGCCTTTATCCTGGCGTTCTCAAAATGATAAATAAGATAAATGAATTTAAGAACTTTAATTTTCTTTTCTCTAAAAATCATAATGAGGTTTATTACAATGATTCAAAATATTTATTTTCTAATGGCGAAACAGTAAATTCAAATTTTTTGATGGTAGAAAATATAGAATTTCAAGATCATAAATCTAGTGAAATTAATTCATTAGTAAAACTTAATATTAAGAAAAACAAGTATTCTCAAGATTATTTCTACATATCAGAGAATTGTAACCATATTTAAGGAGCAAAAAATGACAATGATTGATGATAAAGNTTTTTCNTCCAAAGATTTATTTTTTGACGAAGGCTGCGAATATGCAAACAGTTGCTTAAGTTGCCCCTTAGCCCTTTGTAAGTATGATGATCCGATACTTGATAATTCTAAGTCAAAAACAAATAGAAATGCACTCATTTTTAGTATGAAAAAAACTAGTATTAGCAATAAAGAGATAGCAGAAAAACTAAAAATTTCTACTAGAACGGTTCATAGGGTCCTTACCCAAGAAAATAATTCTGATCAAAAATTTGTTCTTGAATTAAAAAACCAAACCTTAATAAAAAAATCTCAACTTGTCTCCATGAGAAACTGAGATTTTATATACTACCTCCCAACATAAAGTGTCTTAAATTTTCTTAGGGCATTTTATGGTTAAGTAATAGTGCTAATTACCTACAAGTAGCATAGACCTTTCAGCAATATTTACCCCTCTATCTGCTATTCTTTCAAGGTTATGGGCTACCCATAGCAAATANGTCGCTCTTTCTATTTCGTTAGGTTTATTTTTCATAAGTTCAATTAATCTTTCTCGCACCTCTGAATTTAAGTTATCTATTACGTCATCTTTAGTTCGAATGTTATTGAACCTAGCTTTTACTTCTTTCGGATTTTTAATTAGGAAAGTTTCGGTACTCATTCTTAGTATTTCTACAGTGTGTTTGCTCATTTGAGGAATAATTACCAGATCCGTTGGCAATGGTCTAACTCCCATTTTTATTGTAAGCACAGCTATACCTTCTGCATAATCTCCGATTCTCTCTAATTCTTCTATTACATACATACATGAAACGATTTCTCTTAAGTCAGATGCTAAAGGGGCTTGTCTCCTTAAGATTCCCATACATAATTCTTCAAGGTCGTCACACATCTTATCTATGACATCATCTCCTTTGATGACATCTTTTGCTAATTCTATATCTTGTTCAAGTAAAGAATTTATTGATTTTTCTATTGAAGATTCAACAGTAGAAGCCATAATTTTAATTTCTGTTTCTAGTCTTTCTAGTTCCTGATCAAACTCTACTCTTGCCATTATCCTATCCTTCCNGTAACGTAATCTTCTGTTCTTTTATCCTTTGGATTTCCGAATACTGAGTCATTTGTCCCATATTCTATTAATTCGCCTATTCTTTCTTCTCCAGCCATCATAACCGCTGCATAATCACAAATTCTAGTTGCCTGTTGCATATTATGAGTAACAATAATGATCGTCACATTTTTTGATAATTCTTTGACCAAATCTTCTAGTTTTGATGTTGATACAGGATCAAGAGCTGAGGCTGGTTCATCCATCAAAATTATATCCGGATTTACTGCTAGAGCCCTAGCTATACATAGCCTTTGTTGTTGTCCACCCGAAAGATCTAGTCCATTATCTTGGAGGCGATCCTTAACTTCATCCCATAAACCTGCTTGTTTTAATGATGATTCAACAATTCCTTCTATTTCATTGGATGGGAATCCATTGATTTTGGGGCCAAATGCAACATTTTCAAAAATNGTTTTTGGAAATGGATTTGGCTTTTGAAAAACCATTCCAATTTTAAATCTAATATCAGTTGGATCTGCTTGATCAGAGTAAATAGATACATCATTATAATGAACAATTCCCTCAACCNTAGCTGATGGAATTAAGTCATTCATTCTATTGAAACATCTTATTAAAGTACTTTTGCCACAGCCAGATGGACCAATTAAAGCAACTATTTTATTTCTTGGGATACTAAAAGTAACCCTATCTACTGCTTTAGTATTCCCATAAAAAACACTTAAATCTTCAGTTTTCAAAATAGCATCTTTTGAATCTATTCTATCTATAAAATTCTTATCCATTATTTTAGTCTTGGCTCGATTTGTTTAGTTAATTTATTATTGAGATTTAGTTGCATTCACCAGTTTACAACCACCTTCACTTCTTCTTATATATCCTAACATATGATAATTTAGAATTGTTAAGCAGATATTAATAAAATTAGTAATGAACTTAAATCAATTATGGACGATATCTATAATCTTTCAAAATCAGAATTGACTAACCTTCTTGATCATAATGGATTTCCATCATACAGAGCAGATCAAATTTGGAGATATCTTTATAAAAACTATGTAATTAATTTTGAAGAAATGAATAATATTTCTAAAGAATTAATAAATTTTCTTTCTGAAAAATTTTATATAGGTAATCTGGAAGAAGTAAATAAAATAATATCGAAAGATAAATCTACTTATAAAAGTTTATTAAGATTAAGCGATGGAAATGTCGTAGAGTCTGTATTGATGAATTATCCTTCAGATGATCATAGACGACCAAGAAAAACTATATGTATTTCTAGTCAAGTTGGATGTGCCCTAGGGTGTACATTTTGTGCTACGGGGCAACAGGGATTTACAAGAAATTTATCATCAGGTGAAATTATTTCACAAATAATTCATTTTATAAGGCTCGAGAAAGACAATTACTTTGATTCAATACTTGAGAATCCTGATAAATCTTATAAGGGTATAAAAAATATTGTATTCATGGGAATGGGTGAGCCTCTTGCTAATTATGAAAATACAATTAATTCTATTAAAAAATTAAATAGTAATTTAGGATTAAACTTTGGAGCAAGAAATATAACAGTTTCAACAGTTGGATTAGTTCCTCAAATATTAAAGTTAGCTCAAGAAAATATACAAATTAATCTAGCTGTCTCAATTCATGCACCTGACAATAAAACTAGATCTGAAACAGTTCCAATTAATAAAAGGTACCCAATTGAAGAACTAATTAAGTCCTGTAATGAATACATAAGAATTACCAATAGAAAGATATTTTTTGAATATGTGATGCTAGATGGGCAAAATGATACTTTAGATCATGCAAAAAATTTGGGTAAATTGTTATCTGGCATGTTATGTCATGTTAATTTGATCCCTGTAAATCCAACAAATGACTCAGAATATCAAAGATCAAGAAGAGAAACGATAAAAGCATTCCAGTCAAAGTTAGGTGAATATAATGTTCCTTCTACAGTTAGGATGGAAAAAGGAATAGAAGTAAGCGCAGGATGTGGACAATTAGCTAAGTCGAACTTCTACTAGTCTGAAACTGCTTCCGCTAAAACTTCAACTAAATATTTTGGAGTTTTACTAGATAAATCCTTAATTTGATCATGACAAGATATTCCGGTTACAATAATTTCCTGATTTTCTTCAGAATTTTCTATAGCTGGTAAAAGTCTATCATTAGCCATAGTTTTTGATATTTCATAGTGTTCTTTCTCCATTCCAAAGGATCCAGCCATCCCACAACAACCAGCATCAATAAGTTTAGCTTTAAATTTTCCAGGTAAATTTAGAGAACCTAATGAATTGTTTGTACCATTTAACGCTCTTTCATGGCAATGTACAAAAAGTAATAAATCTTTGTTTGTTTCATTCCATTTAATTTGCTGCTTGCCATCATTTTGAATTTGCATAATAAGGTCTTGAATTGTGAAAGTATTATCAGAAATTTTTTGAGCTTTTTCTCGTTGGTCAGCTAAATCAGGAAGTTCATCTTGAATAGCTGAAACACAGCTTGCTTCAATTCCAACAATTTTTATACCGGCTTCAACATAACTCGATAAAAGATTAGTATTGTAATCAACATACTTTTTTGCTTCTTCTAATAATCCTTTGGATATTAAGGTTCTTCCACAACATTTTCTATCAGTAATTTCTACTTCATAACCTGCTGATTCTAATATTTTTACTGCAGATTTACCTACTTCAGGATGAATATAATTTATGTGTGTGTCATGAAAAAAAACAATTTTTCCTCGAGATCCAGTTGTATTTATTTTTCTTTTCTTGAACCAAGATTCAAAAGTATATGAGCTTATTTTTGGCATATTTCTTTTTCTGTCGATTCCAATAACTTTTTCTGTTATAAGCTTTGAAAAAGGTAATTTATTCGCCAAATTATAAAATAATGCTTGAGGACCTGATATTAATTTATATAATTTAGGTACTCCACCAACTAATCTAGATCTTAGAGGAACTCTGTTTTTTTTGTAATAATTATTAAGAAATTCATACTTAATTTTAGCCATATCAACGTTAGCGGGACATTCAGATTTGCATGATTTACACTCTATACATAAGTCTAAAACTTCTAACATTTTTTTATCTGTCATAAAGTCTTCATTTAATGATCCGGATAAAACTCCTCTTAATGCATTGGCTCTTCCTCTTGTTGAATGAACTTCTTCCCTTGTCGCCATATAAGATGGACACATAGCTCCAGCATTAAGTTTTCTACAAGCACCCACTCCAATACATTTTTCTACAGCTCCTTCGAATCCGCCTTCAACAGAGAAATCTAAAACAGTATCAATTTTTTTTAGTTTGTACGCTGTTCCATATCTAAGATTATCACCCATTTTTGGAGTATCGAAAATTTTCCCTGGATTCATTATTGTTGTAGGGTCGAAAGCACCTTTAAGCTCTCTAAATGAATCTATAATTTTAGGTCCATACATTTTTTCTGACCAAACACCTCTTACAATTCCATCACCATGTTCTCCGCTCAATGAACCATCAAATTCCTTTACTAAATCAGAAATTTCATCAGAAATTTTTATCATTCTGTCAATTCCATCTTGATTTTTTAAATTAATAGTTGGTCTTATATGAAGGCAACCTTCAGATGCATGCCCATAATATCCAGCTTCTGTACCATTATTACGAACGATCTCATCAAATCTTTTTACATATTCAGGTAATTTTTCAGGAGAAACAGCTGTATCTTCAACAAACGGAATAGGTTTTTTGTCACCAGGAATATTCATCATTAACCCCAAGCCTGCTTGCCTCATAGCCCATACTTGAGATATTTTTGCAGGATCAAAGAGAGTTGTTATGGCATATGATAGATTTAATCTTCTCATTTTTTCTGATAATTTTTTGATCTTACTTCTTACTTCGTTATCGGTTTCACCATTCATTTCAACTACTAAAATATCTGTTGGTTCTCCTTGTAAGAAATCTAAGTTTCTAGAAAATCCTAGTGATTGCTTTGCTTGGGTGATAATCATCTTACCAATATGCTCAACAGCAGCGGGACCTTCTTCAAGAGTTGCTACAGTAGCTTCCATAGATTCTATAAGGTCAGTGAAGTGTAATATTGCTAATCCAACATATTTCGGTAGAGGTTCTAAATTTAGTTTTGCCTTTGTTACAGCTGCTAAAGTACCTTCTGATCCAACCATAATATTAACCAAGTTTAATTTATTGGAATTAGGATGAACTAAATCTAAGTTGTACCCACCAACTCTTCTGTTGACCTTAGAGTATTTAGCATTTATTTCATCATAATATTTTGATGACATACTCATTACATCTCTATAAATTTTACCCTCTAAGTTATCTAGTGAAATTTTATCCTCTAAGCGCTTTCCTGATAATTCTTCAAAGTATGCTTTAGAGCTGTCAGATAAAATTACTTCCATTTCTCTTACTTGGTCTACAGTTTTACCATAAATTACAGAATGAGAGCCACATGAATTATTACCCATGGCTCCACCTACATTTGCACGAGATTTAGTTGAAGGATCTGGCGTAAAATGTAAATTTGTGTTTTTTAGCCTTTGATTTAAATTATCAATAGTTATACCAGGCTCAGTGATAACATATTTTTCCTCAGGATTAATTTCTAAAACGTTATGCATATACTTTGAAAAATCAATAATAACTGCAGAATTGACAGTTTGCCCTGATAAGCTCGTGCCTCCACCTCTGGGAAGTATGGCAGTGTTATTTCTGTTACAAATGTCAATTATTGCAGAAACATCATCAGGAGTTTTTGGAAGCGTAACTCCAATAGGAGTCATACTATATATAGAACCATCAGTGGAATACATTTGCCTGTATACATCATCGAATTTAACTTCTCCTTGTATACTTTTTTTGATCTCATTTTCTAAATGAGCATTGATTTCATTGCTAGATTTTTTATTAGCTAAAGTCATCAACTCTAAAGTTTTTAGTTTATTGAATCAATTGTATAAATCTGCTCTCCACCAGGTGTTGAGACAGTGACTTCATCACCTATTCTTCTTCCAAGTATCGCAGATCCAACAGGAGAAACACTAGAAATTTTGCCAAGCAAAGGATTTGCCTCATTTGCTTCAACTAATTGATAATCGTAATTATTTTGATTTTGGTGATTTTTTACACTTACCTTAGAACCTATAACAATCCGGTCACCACCAGATGTATTATCAATGATGTTGGCAACCTTTAAAATAGCTTCAATCTCAAAAATTTTAGAATTTACCATTTCTATTTTTTCTCTGGCTGCATCTAATGGTGCATTTTCTCTTATGTCACCGTCAGCTGCGGCTCTTCTGACTTCGTCAGCTAATTGAGGTCTTTCTGACTTATAGTCTTTAAGTTGTTTCAAGTAGTCTTTGTATCCAGCCTCTGTAAGATTTATTTGCTCAACCTTAGTGTCCTCAAGTTTTTTAGTTATTTTACCCACATTAGATTTTTTCATTCTTAAGTGAGAAGCCAAATTAGAATCAGTTAATTCAGAGGTTCTCAAAAATGCTAGGAATTTCTTTATGTGAGCTACTTTTTGTGGGCTTGTGGTAGTACTTGATCTTTTAGCGAATTCATCAGAATAAAGTCCAATTTCTGAAGGTGTAATTGTTTCAACAACTCTTTCTGCCCCTAACCATCTAACCATTCTTCCGATTTCTTGTTGAGCAGTATTATTTAATTTTCTAGATGAGCTCTGAACGTAGTACTGAAAGGCAGCTGATAAATTATCTATTTCGGACTTGATATCATTTTCTTCGACTTTAGTTTCTTTAGACAATTCAAAACTCCCCAGTAAAATTCGTATTTATTCATTTTAAATCAATTTTTAGTAAAAAGCTTTCTTAAATGCATGTTTTTATGAAGAAACAATTTTATTATTGAATATTTTTGATAATATTAAATAATTGAAAATAAAAGATATTATCGAAGAATAAGAATTAATAAAAATGCCAAAAAGAACTTATCAACCAAAAAATAGAAGAAGAGCTAGAGTACATGGATTTAGATCCAGAATGAGATCTGCTAGCGGAAGAAGAGTTTTGGCTAGAAGACGAAATAAGGGTCGAGAAAGACTTACTGTTTAAATCGATTTGGAATTTAAGAGTTTAAACAAAAAATCAGAATTTATTGAATTAAAAAAATTTGGTAAAAGAATTAATCATAGATTTGTTTCAATAACCTTTGTTGAGAAGCAAAAAGAAGATTTTAAACTAGGATTTCAGATAAGTAAAAAATCAGGGAATGCTGTTTTTAGAAATAAAATAAAAAGACAGATAAGAAATGTGATTAAAGACGTTTGTTGTAAGTACAAAGAAAATCCTTCAAACAATGGTTTATGGATTTCAGTTTACGTAAACCCTGCGATAGAAAAATTCGATTATTCTGAATATAAATCTTTTTTAGAAAAAAAATTTGATTTATAGGAAAAATTAACTTGCAAAAAATAAGATTTTTTTCTCACAAGATTGATATGCTTCTGAAAAATTTAGCAATTTTATTGTTGTCTTTTTATAAATTTGCAATTTCACCATATATTTTAAGCCAATGTTGTTATGCAATATCTTGTTCTGATTACTCAAAAATAATAATAAAAGAAAAAGGAATAATATTAGGATTACTTTTATCTTTTTTGAGATTGTTGAAATGTACCTTAATGCCAATAAAAAACAATTTACATATAAATAATAGATTTAGATTATTTATATTCCCAATACTTCTTTTTGTTTTTATTTCTTGTACAAATTTTGAACATCAAGGTGGATGGTCAAATGTAGTGTTAGATCCTGATAATGAAAGTTTTTTTGTTTCTTCTAATGAAGGAAAAGTTTTTAATATTGTTACAAACGATGGTATCCCGAGAATAAATTGGTCTTATCCAGATGAAGGCAAAGGTACTTCTTATACTGATCCTATTTTATATAAGGATTCTGTTATAAGTGCTAAATTTGATTGTAGAGGGAAAAATTGTGAAGGTGAAGTTTTTGAGATCAGAAAATCTGATGGACAGATTATTTGGGTAAAAAATATTCCTTCTAAAATAAATCCTAGGATAGAAATCTATAACGATATCTTGATTTTTTCTAGTCTTGATAAGCAAAATAATGTAGAAGACCCTAAGTCTAGTCAAATTTATTTAATTTCACTTAAAAATGATTCAAATAAAGGAGAAGTTATAGGTAAAATTCCAGTTTTAGGAGAGATTTGGAGTGGAGTCTATTTATACGATGGAAAAATTTTTGTAGCTACTATGGAAGGTTCACTTTATATATATGATGCTACAAAACTTGAAGATTTTTCTAATACTTCTCTTGATCAAATTTCAATTGATGCCATAGATTTCCCTCATGCAATAAATTCTCAATTATTCTTTCATGAAAATAGAATTATGTTTTCAGATGTTGCTGGAAAATTTTACTCAGCTTCAATTGAAGATGCCAAAACTTTTGTTGATGTAGATTTAGGAAACTGGATGATAGCTAAGCCTGTTTTTCATAATTCACTAATCTATACATTTACTCTTAATGGAGACATTATTACTATTCAACCTGAAAATTTCGAAATCGTAGAAACTATTAATACGGATAAGATAGTTGTGGGGGATCCTAAGGTTTTAGAAATAGATGGTGAGGAATATATTTTATTACCTACTGAAAAAGAAGGTATTGAAATAATTAATAATAGTGAATTTGATAAAGGAAACAGCTCTGGGAGATATTCTACTGAAAAAAAACTATATAGTTCACCTCTAATATTTGAAAATAATTTGATAATTCATACTCAAGAAAGTGAACTTTTATTTTTTAAGGTCAAAAGTAGAGACCTTTATTATTGCCTAGATTTGAATGAAGAAAAGATTTGTGACTAGAGAAAATTATGAATATTTTTAGTTTATTTTGGAATAATGTGATTATGAAGCCTATGATAAATAGTCTTTCTCTTCTATACGATTTACTTGGTAATAATTTAGGGCTTTCGATAATAAGTTTTACTGTGATTGTTAGATTTATTTTAATTCCTCTAACAATTAGGCAAACAAAACAAATGAAAAGAATGCAAGATTTACAACCTCAACTTCAAGCATTACAAAAAAAATATAAAAATAAAACTGCACAAACAAGGCAAAAATTACAACAAGAAACAATGGCTCTTTACAAAGAAGCAGGAGTTAACCCTATAGGTTGTTTAGGTCCACTTATAATTCAAATGCCTATTTGGATAGGTTTATATAGGGCTATCNTAAAGAGTGCTCCATCATCGCCTGAAGGATTTGTTGATCTTTCAAAATATTTTTATTCTTGGAATTCTTCAATATCTAAAGTGCCATTTGATAGTAATTTTATTGGTATTGACTTAGTAGATTTTGTACAATTTGCTCCAACACCATGGCAATTTGCTCTTCCTCTAATAGTCGGATTATCAATGTTTATACAACAAAAATTTACAACATCTCCATCTACAGATCCAAGGCAACAACAAACTCAACAAATGATGCTTTGGATGATGCCAATTATGTTTGCAGTTTTTACTTGGCAATTTCCAGCAGGTTTAGCTGTATATATCTTTTTTTCAAACATTATGGGTATAGCAATACAATATTTTGTTGGAGGCAAGCAACCTTTAATGCTATTTGGTAGGTTATATTTTGGTACTAAAGAATCAAGAGAAATTTACATAGAAAAATTAAATGCTCAAAAGGAAACAAAACAAAATCAATTGAAAGAAAATAATAACAAGGAGGAAAGTAATGAATCCAAGGATATTCAGAGGGAAAACAGTGGAAGAAGCAACAGAAGAAGCTCTAAAAACCCTAAAAAAAGATCTAGAAAATCTAGAAATTAAAATACTAGATACTGGAAGAAATGGGATATTGGGACTTGGTGGTCATCCAGCTGAAATTGAGGTTTATATTATAGGAGAACCTATAGATAATATAGTTGATGAAACTGAAGAACAGTTAGAAATTACACCAAAGAAAAAACCTGTAAGAAAAAAAACTGTGAGAAAAAAATCTCCTTCTTCAAGTAAACCTAAACCAGTAAGAAAATCACGACCTAAGATTAATAATGAGGGGAAAAATTATCCAACTGANAAAGACCCTGAACTCGAAGAAGCAGTTGGCAAAATACTTAGTAATTTAATTAAGTCTACTAACTTAGAAGCTGATGTTTATGTTAGAGATGATATGGAAGAAGGTTCTATAGTTTTTGAACTAGAAGGTAAAGATTCTGGATTGCTTATAGGAAGAAGAGGGGAAACACTTTCTTCATTGGAATATCTTGTGAGATTGATCGCAAGTAAAAATTTAGATAAAAGAGCTAATATAATGATTGATGTGGAAGACTACAAGCTAAGAAGAAAAGAAAAATTAGCTTCTATTGCTAAAAGAACAGCTGAGAAAGTCTCCAAGACAGGTAAAAGAATTAGTTTAGAGCCAATGTCAGCATCAGATAGAAGAATAATTCATATGACTTTAGCTGAGAACTCAGATGTTATTACACAAAGTAGAGGCGAAGGCATGCAAAGAAAAGTTGTAATTAATCCACTTGATGAATAGGTATGCTTAGTTCGATAGTTATTGGTAACGCCTCAATAGATGTTATTGAAGGATTCCAAGATCAACCAGGTGGAGCAGTTACATATGTATCTAATGCTTTGATAAAGTTAGATCATAAAGTTAGGTCTATATCTTCTTTTGGTAGTGATTATCCTAAAAATGTTTTTGATTCAAAAATAAAAAGTGATTTTAGGGACTCTAAAGAAACAACAAAATTTAAGGTAAGTTATAAAAACTCAATCAGGCAAATGAATGTTTTGAGTAAAGGCGAAAAGCTAAGTTTAGGATCTCTTAAGATATCTAAAATCTCTGAAGATATGATTTTTTTTGTTCCTATACTCGATGAATTGGAAGTTTCAGATTCCAAATATATTTTGGAAAAAAACAAAAAACTTTTTTCTGTTTCCGTACCACAAGGTTGGATGAGAAATCTAAATAATACAAAAGTTATTAATGATTTTATAATCCTTCAGAATTTACCTGTTTTTGATCTAATGTTTTTTTCTAATGAAGAGATAATTTCCGCTAATATTACTAAATCTGAACTGTTGAATTTTGCTAAAATATTAGTCATAACAAATGGAGATAAAGGTTCTNCAATNTTTACTNCTAGGACTNCAATAAACATTTCATCTTATAAATCCCAAGTAGTGGATTCTATAGGAGCTGGAGATATTTATGCTGCAGTATTTGCAAATATTTATTACAAGACTAAAAATCTAGAAAAAGCCGGTGATACTGCTTCTAAAATTTCATCTAAAAGCACTGAATCAATAGGTCTAAATTCTATCAAGAAAATTTTATAAATTAATTTCAGACACTAAAATTAAGGTTATAAGATATATTAAAACCGAAGATATTAGATATCTATCCATAATGACATCTTCAGGAGACTCACCTAAATTACTTTGTGAGGATAATTGATAGTATCTATAAATACCAAAACTAAATATAAAAAAAGAAATAAAGAAATAAAAGTTTCTTTCATCACTTAATGTTTCAGAAATACAATAAACCAGATAAACAAAAATATTTATAAATAATGAAAGTTTTATAATTTTTGGCATGAATCCTAGAGAATAAAAAATTGAAACTTTAGGATATCTGACATCTAGATTTTTTTTAGACTCAGCAAATCTTTTGATTAATATTATGAATAAAGATGCAAAAAAAGTTAGTATATATAGCCATATAGACACTTCGAACTCTATTGAATATGTTCCTGCAAGCATTCTTAGAATATAAAAAAAACATATGCATAAAATATCTATGATTGGAATTTTTTTAAATATTCTTGAGTATCCAAGACTTAGTAGAAAATAAGAAATAATTAAATANGTTATATTTATACCTNCCGCATAAGAACAAATAATACTAATCAGTATTAGGGTAAATATAAAAAGAATCATTTCTGTAATACTTATCTTTTTACTAACTATCGGACGATTTTTCTTAATAGGATGNTTTTTATCGTATTCTTTATCCATAAAATCATTAATCTGATATCCAATTATTGAAATTGCGGTAAATGACAAAAATGTTAGCATCATATTTGATAAGAGNAATAAATTTTTTTCTGGGCTAAGTAATANCCATTTTTCTATNGTAAAAAAATAAGGAACAAAAATNATGAAATTTTTTAAAACCTGTTTAGGTCTTGATGATGTTANAAATTTTTTCATATTGATTCAATTCATTATATTTTATATAGGCAAAATATATTTCACCCTTTGACTTAAAAATCTTAAAAAGATAATAGAAATCTACTTTATAAATTTATATGAAAGTGCAAATATTTAATTACTTCCATTATAAACAGCAAAGAATATTTAATGGCCATTGAATCTCCAAAGGAAGAATGCGGGGTTTTTGGGATATATGATCCCAATGAATCTGTAGCAGAATCTATCTANATAGGTCTTTTTGCACTACAGCACAGAGGTCAAGAAAGTGCTGGAATTGCTACCTCAGATCATAGCGAAATTTTTACAAAAAAAGACACAGGTCTTATTGCAAATGTTTTTAACGATTTTGATGTAAACGAATTACTTGGAGGGATAGGAATTGGTCATACTCGCTATTCAACAACAGGAAGTGATCTGAGGCAAAATGCACAACCTCTCTTAGTTGAAGGAATTAATGGTCAAATTGCTTTAGGGCATAATGGAAATATAGTTAATGTTGATGAATTAAAAGATAAGTATTTATCTGAATTTCAAATTAATTATAAAACTACATCAGATTCTGAGGCAATAGCCTATATGTATGCTAATGCTATAGGAAAAAATTGGTTTGAGAGATCTAATTATTGTATGAGATACATCAAAGGAGCTTTTTCTCTTCTTATGATGACTAAAGATGAACTTATAGGGGTAAGAGATCCTTTGGGTATTAGACCTTTATGCTTAGGAAAGAAAAATGATTCTTGGGTTTTATCTTCCGAATCTTCAGCTTTGTCACATATAGGAGCAGAGTTTGTAAGAGAAATTGATAATGGTGAAACTATAGTTATAAATAAAAATGGAATTGAATCTTCTAAATATAGCTCAAGTTCAAAAGACCATAAAATGTGTATTTTTGAACAAATTTATTTTTCAAGACCTGATTCAGTAATTGATGGGCAACTAACATATGAATCTAGAATGAAGATGGGTATGAGTTTAGCTAAAGAGCATGCTGTGGACGCTGATATAGTAGTTGGTGTTCCGGATTCAGCGATACCTGCAGCAATAGGATATTCAAATGAAAGTAAAATTCCTTATACAGAGGGATTAATTAGAAATAGATATGTTGGTAGAACTTTTATTTCACCAAATCAAAAATTAAGAGAGCTTGGAGTTAAAACTAAGTTTAATGTTCTTAATGAAATTGTAAGAGATAAAAAAATTATATTGATTGATGATTCTATTGTTAGGGGAACTACTACTTCCAGGGTAATAGAGATGATTAAAGAAGCTGGAGCTAAAGAAGTTCATATGAGAGTTTCATCACCTCCTATAACTTCTCCTTGTTTCTTTGGTGTTGATATGGCTACTACTTCGGAGTTGATAGCTAATCAATATAATATTGAAGAGATCAGGAAGATTATTGGAGCGGACTCTTTAGGATTTTTAAGTATAGATGCTTTACAAAAATCAGTTAATTCTAAAAAAAACAATTATTGTAGGGCTTGTTTTACTGGGGACTATCCCATGCCAGTACAATTAGATTTTGATAAATTTCATTTAGAAAAAATTAAACAAAAGTAAGTATTATGACAAATAATTATAAAAAATCTGGAGTAGATTTAGACA
>NHDX01000042.1 GCA_002171675.1 Chloroflexi bacterium TMED70
AATAAATATAGTTACTTTGGATACTTTAAATATATTAGAATGATATCTGGTGTATGAAAATAATTCTATTAATCACTTAGCTAAAGGATCTAATGTATGAAACTTTCATCTCTCGAAAGAAAGTTAAAAGTAAAAATAATGCTTTCACTATTTGTGTGTATGTTTGCGACGACTATTTATCAATCAATAGTTTCTATATCTGGACCTTCAATAATTGCTGATCTAGGAGGATTTGAATATTATGCCTGGTTATTTTCAGGATTTTCTCTAACTTCTGCTGTTTGTGCCCCATTTGTGGGTAAATTAACTAAAATTTATGGTCCAAAGAAAATTATGATTCCAGCATTATTTATATTTTTAATTTCTACAATATTATGCGGTATAAGTAATTCAATATTTTTACTTATATTTTTTAGATCTATACAGGGAATAGGTCTTGGCGGAGTACTTGGAGTTGTTTGGATAATGATTGCACTTTTATGGAGTCCTAATGAAAGAGGAAAGTGGCTGGGAGCTACAGCAGCAGGGTTTACTTTAGCGGGCTTAATAGGTCCGTTTTTAGGTGCATATGTTACACAGTTTCTTGGTTGGAGATGGGTTTTTTTCATTACAATCCCAGCAGTAATAGTATCTATTAGATTGATCTCCAAAGTCCTCCCAGAAATAGAAAAAGATATGTCAACCAAATTTGATTATCGAGGAGCTATTTTTTTTACTTTATTTGCTAGCTCATTTCTTTTTGCACTATCAATAATTAGTATAGATTCCAATAAAATATATATTCTTATTAGTATCTTATTCTTAATTTCTACTATTTCATTTGGAATATTTATTTACTTAGAAATCAAAGAAAAAGATGAAGGATTTATAGATATAACTTTATTCAAGTATAAGTATTTTTCAGGTGGGATGTTGGGAAACTTGATCATTCCAATTCAATTTGTTGTATATAGTATTTTTTTACCTTTATCTTTAATCGGAGTATATGGTCTTTCTCCTGCAAAAGCATCCATACCATTGATAGTAAATGCTATTTCACTAGCAATTGGAGCTAACTTATTTGGATATTTAATTTCAAAAGTTAGATTACAAATGTGGATAGCTATATTCGGGTTTTTAGTAAATGGAATTTGTACTTTTTTATTTGGATTAACGGACTTGAAAATTAGTTTTATAAATCTATTAATTTTGGTATCTGTTCAAGGATTTGCAATTCCAGGAGCATTTCAAGCTTTTATGGTGTGTGTTCAAAATGCCTTACCAGAAGAAAAAATTGAGATAGTTACATCTAGCTTACAATTTGCTAGAGTTTTTGGTATATCTCTTGCTGGATCAATACTTGGCGGTATTCTAATAATTAGTATGGTCAATTACGATTTTGAAAGTCCAAGAAATGAAATTTATGATCCTGATAACATCACTTCAACAGTAAAAATAGAAGAAATAAAACAAAAATATATATCTAGTGGTCAAATTGATCTATTTGAAAAAGATCTTAGTATTTCTAGAGAAAATCTAAGGAATGGATTAAGAGTTGTTTATTATGGTTCAAGCTTAACTTCCATTCTAGGGATTTTTTGTTCCATATACATATTTTATGACGCTAGTCGACGTCAATTCTTGGGTGGAAGGTTCAAAACAGAGTGAATAGCTAGTAATCGTCCTGTGTTTTATGACCATTATTTTACGTTGCTCTTAGTTCGCACCAATTTTAAATACGAATTAATAGTCAGTAAGACTTTTTAAATCATTAGCTTGACTTTCTATAAAGCTAAAATATTAATCTGAACAATTATTGCTTATCTATTTAGTTTCAGTAAATCCTNTCCAATAACTCNAGTATTTCTGAATCNGGTTTTCTTAAAAATNCATCAAAATCATCCATATATAATTCATATTCTTTACTAAAATATTTCGTAAATGCTTTATCGAAACTTCCTTCTTCTTCAAGATTTTCCCAAAAATTATATATAGATTCTTCGCCAAAAATATCTATCATATAAGCAATAAACCATGCCCCTAATTCATATCCGATTTCTTTTTCTTCACCATTCCAGGTGAAATCATTTATTTTTTTACCTGANCTCAAATACTTACTTTTTAAGCTGTCTCTAGAGCCATCAATAGAATATCTCATTTTATTGATGAACCATTCACGATCATCAACTAATTTAGCATATTTATAATATCCAAAAAATACAGCATTTCCTTCAATCCACCANGGTACTTCATCATCTGAGTTAGTTCCTGTACTTAATTTTCCAACCATTTTCATCAAATCATCTCTTGATGCTGCTTTATTAAGATTTGAATATTGATATATATGAAACATTTCATGAATTGTTACATAGCCATAAGAATCGGCATGCATAGGAAGATCATGACTATTACTGATAAACAAGTTAAATCCATCTGAATGCATATTACTAGAAATTGATGATCCNGCTACTCTACCATTTTGTTCTGTAAATAAACAAAGACCAAAATCACATCCTTCATTTTGAGGATTATAATGCTTAGGATTACATTTACCGTTATCATAACCATTATTTCCATAACCATCTTTACTTATTCGTGAATTGTGAAATTCTTCTATATGATCACAATATTTTTTTTCTAGTTCGATTGCAGAATTAACATTATTTCTATCTAAAGCAGCAATATAAACTGGATTTATAAGATCCCAATTTGAGGTTGTATCGTCAAAAAATAGACTCTCCGAAACGCAAAGCCATTCTTTTATTAGATCAATACCGTCTTGATCCAAAGATTCAGCCTGAAAAATATATGCTTCTAATTTATTTGTACATTCAACTTTAGGTAAAGCTATATTTTTAGTAGTATTCTGATCTGAAGTTTCTTTGGAATTAAAACAACCAATTATTAACAAAAGAAAAAATGAGATATAAAGGAATTTATTTTTCATACATTAATTATAGATATATTATTTATCAAGAAAATTAAAATAGAGTTACATTTAAGTTTCTACAGATAAGTTATTCATAGATATATTTCAAAAAATCAGNCTAATAAAAATTNGATAGATGTATGNGNTAAAATNCTAAATTTCTTAANTTANTATAATTCCTGGTCGTTTTTATAAAANCTTCCAATTTCCTGGATTTAATANATCTGGATCATTTGTTGATAATTCTTCTGGAATAGGCGGAAGATTACCATCAACTGCATTAATTATTTTTTGAAGCTGATCTTTGTTATCAACCCCTACTAATACTCTTGATATCTCAGGTTTAGAAATCATATACCTAATTGACGCTTCTAAAGGTGATAATTTATTATCAGCAAGCCATTCATACCAAAATTTCCATAAGCTACTCCATCTTTCAAAATATTTTGGCCTTTTATCTATATCCATTAATAATAGACCTTGTAAAAAAACTGAACGAGTGTGTATCTCTATACCCTTAGAAAAGATTTTATTTAATAATCCGTTATCTATTAAACGACTATCTAAAATATTCATTGGTAATTGAATAATATCAAAATCAAATCTATCAATAATCTCTATTAGCTGATTATCAATATAAGCAGAAACACCGATTTTATTAGCAAGTCCCTGCTCTTTTAGAGATTGAAGCTGATTGAAAATCATTTCGCCACCTGGTTTTAATAGATCTTCACCATGATGGACTAAAAATGCATATAGTGATTTTTGCTTTAATAAACTTAAAGACTTATGTAAATCAGCAATTACGAAACTCGCTTCTTTTTCAGTAATAACTTCGTTATCAAAACCTCTGCTTTTGGTTACGATATCAAAATCTTGAGTATTTACATCTCCCAATACTTTTTCACTAGATCCATAAAGTTGAGCAGTATCTAACAAACTTATACCATTATTACGTGCAAAATTTATAATATTAGTAACTTCTTTTGGATCAACCTTAACACCAGAATTAATACCGTAATCAGTACCAAATTGGACTGTTCCTAGTGCTAATTTAGACATATATATTTACCTTTCAGATCTATCAAAAATTTATTTAACATTTTATATTTCAGTATAATAATTACAAATCAATTCAAATTATATGTCAATTTTATTAATAACAGATACACAGCTCGGAATGGCTCTAAAAAATATTAAATTTGGTAAATGGACCGAGAAAGCATTAAATTGGAGCGATGCTTTAGATCCATCTGAAAAAGAGCTAAAAAACTTAAACAAATTCCTTCAATTTACAAATGAACACAAACCAGATTTTATTATACATACTGGTGACATTGTTAACGAAATTGATAAACCTAATGATCTTTCAAACTATAAATCATTTGTAAANAATATTGAATACAAAATCAATCATGTGCCAGGTAATCATGATGTAGGGATTGATTCTGATAAATTATCTAGAGAAGGATTAGATTTTTATCATAAACATTTTGGAAATGATTTTTATAATTTTCAATGGAATGATTTTGAATTATTTTTTTTGAATAGTTCAATATTTATTAATTATGAAAATAAAGATTTTTATAATCAACAAATTGATTTTATAAAAGAAACTCTTAAAGGATTTTCATCAAATAAAAGAATTCTANTATTTATGCACCATCCTCCATTTATAGATAAAAAAGATATACTAAGTTCACACGAAGAACTTATTTACAGTAAAGATCTAAGCTATTGGATATTTGAAGAAAAAATTAGAAATGAATTCTTTGAATTATTTAAAGATCATAAACTTGAATATGTTTTTACTGGTCATTTGCACATTAACTTAGAAACATCTTTCAAGGAAACAAAAATTATTACAACTTCTGCACTAGGTTTACCTTTAGGTGATGATCCTTCTGGATATAGAATTATTGATTATAAAGATGGTAAATTATCCTACAAATTTTTCTCTATATAATTAGTCAAATATTATATAAAAGTGAATATATATAGTTACCAAAAAATNGTTTGATTGTTTTGAATAATAGAGTTTAAGAATTTACCATTAAATATTCTTTTTTTTGTAGGTTCGTAATAACTGATCATTTTATTTTTTATAAGTTCATGCCCCATATTTTCATATATTAGATTCAAGGTCTTATAGTTATCATGAAGAATTTTTCTAGAAAAAGCTGAGGTGTAGTTTTTTTCCTCGATAAACTTTAAAATCTTTTCTGTATAAAGTTGTCGCCAAATATTTATATTAGAATCTAAAATAATTTCATTATTAATATTTTTTGAGGTTGAATTTAAATCTTTTAAGGAAAAACTCAATAATTCTTTATTATCATCTTTGAATATTTTAATTTTTTTTGAGTAAGGTTTTATTTTGGAAAGATTAATTATCATTGGTTGTTCATAAACTAAAGTTTTGTCTTTCCTGTTGGAATTATGTTGAGTTATTCTTTTTACCTTAAATTTTATTGTTACTCTTAAACAAACATTATTAGTCATCATGTAATAAAGATTAGTTTTTTCTGAATTCGTAAAGCTTATTAGCTATAAATTCTATTAGTTCTTTTTCAAGAAGTTTAGATCTCCAGTCAATTGGAATAGCTTCATAACCATAAAATGCTCCAGCTAGTTGACCAAATATAGCAGCTGTAGTGTCTGCATCATCTCCCATATTAACGGCCATTAATGCACCTTCAGCAAAAGANGAACTATGATTAAAGACCCATAACGAAGCTTCTATNGATTCTAATATATTAAGTGTACCGTTTATTTCAGAAAGTTTTTTTTCTTTGAAAGATCCCTGAGCGACTATATGAATTGATTTTTCTAGAGGTTTATCTGTCCATAATTTATGATCATATTCTAATATGAAATCCTTATCTTTTTTTTGAACAGCCTTTACTATCATAGAACCGTATAATCTACATGCATCCACACATATTGGATTATCATGAGTAGACTTAGCACTTTCTCCAGATTTATCTATTGCTTCTTCTAAATTATTAGAATAATACAAAGGTACTGGGCATAATCGCATTAATGCTCCATTTGTTTCTTGATCCTTTACAGGGCTAGGGGTTCCATTTTTTTTAAAATTATTTATAGCTAATCTAGCTGTGGGACCACATCCATATCCCCAATCTTTGGCACTAAGATATCCTTCAAATAGCCATTTAGAATAACGCTTAAGTTGATCAGTTAGATCAAACTTTTTTGTAGAAATAAGACTGTCAGCTAAACAAAGTGCTTGAGATGTGTCATCTGTCCAAAATGTACCTGGATCCATTCCCCTTACTTTTTCAAATGATCCCCTAGTTTTCCCTTCAGTAAGGCTTCCTAGCTGATCTCCGATAGCTAATCCAATAATTGAACCCATCCATTTATCTAATGAAATAATATTTTTTTCTGAATCATCAATCATTCGTAAATCCTTAGATTTTTTTGTAATGTTTNATATATTATCTTACGAGTGAATTAAAAACTCATAAATTACAAATAATCACGTTGTTTGTTCATAAAAATAATAGTAAAGTTT
The DNA here is from genome assembly GCA_002171675.1 of Chloroflexi bacterium TMED70. GTDB lineage: Bacteria > Chloroflexota > Dehalococcoidia > Lucifugimonadales > Lucifugimonadaceae > TMED-70. Next base: position 6,447 of record NHDX01000042.1, read on the forward strand.
CTGAGGTGGGACATTAAATCATCATATTTTATGAACGAAAACACTAAGAATTCAACAAATACATCTAAAGTAACATATTTCTCTTCCTTAAAATATCCTGATTTTTTAAGAATGTGGCTAGCTAGTTTATTTGCTGGATCATCTCATTGGGGCTTGATCGTTATTAGAGGCTGGGTCGTATATCAAATTTCTGATAGTAGTATGTATGTAGGTCTGGTTACTTTTGCTGCTCTAATCCCAATGGTAGTAATTAATCCTTTTATAGGTTATTTGGCTGATAAATTTCAAAGAAGACGAATTCTTCAAATAATGTTCTTTGTTAACTTTATTCATAACTTAGGTCTAGCCATATTGTATTTTATGGATTTAATAGTTCCTTGGCATCTTGTAGTGCTGGCTTTTGTTCAAGGTACAGCTAGAGCATCTCAAATGCCTTCAGGTCAGTCTTTAATTCCAAATATTGTACCTAAAGAAAATCTTCTTAATGCAGTAGCATTAAATATGTCAACAGTTCATGCAACAAGATTATTAGGTCCTTTAGCAATTGCACCTTTTCTTAGCTATATTGGTAGCAATGAGGACTCATTAAATGGAACAGATATAGCATTTTTTATTTGCACGGGTTTTTATGCACTCAGCTTCTTTTTTGCGTTAATGATTCGAAATACTTCTTCGGGAAAAATAAGCTCAGAATCTTTTTTTGAAGGTTTTGCCGAAGGAATAAGATATGTTCACTCAAATAAACCGATATTGATNATAATTATGCTAACTACTTTGCATTGTATGCTAACTATGTCTTTTGAATCAGTTCTACCATATTTTAGTGTTAATAAACTAGGAGCTGAAGGAGCAGCNGTTAGTTTTTTGATGATGTGTGTAGGAGTAGGAGCNTTAAATGCTTCAATNTTTCTTGCAGGTACATCAAGTGANAAACTTAANGGTAGGTTNTTTTATTATTTTGCNATATTAAGTGGTCTTGCNCCTGTACTNNTATCACTTTCTACAAATTTATTAGTATCAATGTTTGCCACTATGTTAATGGGTTTGGGACAAGCAGGTTTTATGATTATATCTACAACAATCATTCAAATAATGTCACCAGACTATATCAGAGGTAGAATCGCTGGTATATACGCAATGTATGCCGGAGGAAGTATGGCATTATTTAATTTCTTAAATGGATTAGTTGCTGATTTTATTGATCCTGGATATTCTTTAGCTATTCAAGGAATCTTCTTCACTTTACTAGTAATAATTTATAGAAACCAAGAAGTTCTAAAAAATATTTATTCAGGAAAAAGCTACAGTTTGAATCAAGGATAAAATAAATAAAATCTTACCTTAAACTATTTCTACCTCATTTTGAATAAAACCCACTCCTTCAAGACTAATTTTTATACTATCTTCTTTTTCAAGAGGAATAATCTCATCATCTTTTCTAGAAATTGCAAAACCTCCGGAAAATTGTAGTAATAAATCTGGGGGTGAATCATGAATAACAGTTGCTTCAACTATTTCTAAAGGAGAAGTCTTAAATTCTGTAATTATTGAACCTGAACCAACTTTTTGATTTTTTCTATAGTGATTTATTTCTAGTTTTAACTCTAAAGGTTTTTTATTCTCTTCTTCATCTTCCATAGACAAAATACATGGACCTATTGATGCACATCCAGTAAATACTTTAGAAGGAGATACCCAAAATTGAGAATTAGATCTTAAGTTTCCAGCTACTTCATTTCCAACTGATATACCTACAAATTTACCTTTATAGATTATAAATACAATTTCACCTTCTGAAATAGTTCTTTCAGTATCAGATCTTATACCTATTTTCTCATAAGGGCCTACTAATCTATCTTTGGATCCTTTATAAAGAAGTGTAGAAATCTTAGGATTTTGATACGCAGCTTCATCTTTATCATTAGAATTATTAATTTGATCTTTTGAGAGGATTAATCTATTACCAAAACCTTCAGCCCACATTTCATCAGGTTCTATGGGTGTAATAATTCTTGCTGGACCTTTTTTATTTATCGAAGAATCTATTAATTTTTCTAAACTATATGTTTTTCCATTATTTTCTAGTAATTTTTCAGTTATTTCATCAACTTTCATTTTAGAAATGTGACTTGTATCAAGTAAATTTTTATAATCTTTTACGAGTTCATTTATGCTAGTAAGAGAAGTCAGTTCATCTTCTTTTGTTTGTACACAAAGATGAACAGATCCAAATTCTTCCATTATTCTAAAATATTTCATATAACTCCATTACATTATTATTCTTAAAATATATCTCAAATATTATTTTTTTCCCATTCACTCTTTAGTATTGAATAGTAAACAATGTCTCTTCTTTTATTTTGAGCAATTGAATGTTTTCTAAAGAGAGCTTCTTGAGTCATTTTCATTTTTTTCATTACAGATTGAGATGGTAAATTTCGTAAATCTGTTTGAGCAAAAATTTTCTCTAGTTCTAAATCTTGAAAACCATAATTTATAACTCTAAGCACAGCCTCTGGAATTATTCCTAAACCCCAATATTCTTTTGATAATGAATAACCAATTTCAGCTCGTTTTTCCTTAAGTTCAATATATAATCCAACACTTCCAACCATAGTTCCTTCAAAGAGAATAGAGAATCTTGCATGTTCTGACCAAGGAGAGTTTACAGCTTTTTGGACAAAATCTTCTACACTCTCAAAGGTGTGAAAATCTAAAAATCTATGCCATTCAGGATCCAAAGAATATTTTTGAACAACTGGAATGTCACTTAATTGAATAGGTCTTAATCTTAATCTTTCTGTTTCTAAAAATTTTGGTTTTTCGATCATAATTAATTAGGATATTTTTCCCAAATAATACCTGCTTCTTTAGAATATTTAAGAGTAGCTTCATAAGATGGTTTAAATTTTTCTCTTGGTATATGTTCAACCAAAATTTGAGCATCTGGACAAATTTCTTGCATTCTTTTCAAAAAATAGACTTGATCCATCATTCCATATCCAAGATATTCTTCTTCTAATTGAAATAATAATGAATCTATAACTTTAAAATCTTTCAGATCAGCACTAATAGTATATTCTCCTAGAAGAGTAAAAAATTCTTCTAAAAATGGCTTAGTATTATATGCTTGTTCTAAGGAAGAAAGAAAGTTTACAGGATCTTGGTTAAATTTTAGATTTTTTGATCCTACTGCATCAAAAAAATCTTTAACTTTCTGAGCTGAATAAACTGGAGATACATAACCACCCTCTAAAATAAGATATATTCCTTCAGATTCAGCAACTTTACAAATCTTTTTAGTCGAGTCAACAAGTCTATCAAAAACTTTCTCGGTATGATTTTCAGGATGAGGTAACCAAGCTCCATTTTCATTTAAACTTCCAGGTCTTAAGTAGGTACTAGGACAACCTAGNTTTACAGATAATGCACACATTTTTTCAACAAAAGTTATTGTATTTTTTCTGACTGATTCGTCATCACTTACTAAGCCTCCTCCATAAGTTCCCCTTGAGTTNCCTATAGATACTGAATTGTTATGAAATCTAGATCTTATTTCTGCAATAATATCTTCAGAATAAGCCGTTGGATCTGACACAACAACATTATGGACAGTATAGCCTATATCAGCGACTTCTTTTAAATCTTCGTTTGAGTATGTTAATACATCGAATTCATGTGGTATATTCCCACTATACCCAGCTCCGGTAGTTCCAATCATTGATGCTGCACCTAAATACATCATTACTCCTTTTTTGAATAACTTTCATAAAGTATAGCAGTAAGAATTTTTACCTAATATATGAAAGCGATTGTTTGAAATATTTATATGCTGAAAAATAAGCGAAGAATGTTCCTATAGTTAATACAAGAATACTTATCTCAAAATAATAAGAATAATTAATTATAGGAGAGGCTATAATCATACCAATGCCTGTCATTTGAGTTATTGTCTTAGTTTTTCCAAGAGATGATACTTTAACCAGATTATTTTTTGAAAAACTTGCCATCCATTCCCTTAGTGACATTACAAAGATTTCTCTAATTATAATAAGTATAGTAAGAAAAAAAAGGATGATTGATTCTCTGTGATAAATGAGAGATATTAGAACTAAAAAAACAAGAAATTTATCAGCAATTGGATCTAAAAATTCCCCAAATTTTGATTCTAGTGATTTTCTTCTAGCAAAAGCTCCATCTAAAGCATCACTAAGAGAACCTAACACAAAAAGAACTACGGCTAAAATAACCGATGTAGTTGAATCAAAAAAAAGTAAAGTCGATACAAATATTGCAAAGAAGAATCTTGATAGTGTTAATATTGTTGGAAAATATACCATTAGTTTTTATTTGCCCCTTCTTGAACAAAACTAATTCTTATAATATGAGTATATCTTAAAGTAATTTATAAAATGGAATCAACTTATTTTAATTCTGGAATAAATAAAGCTAAATTAGGATTACATGATGAAGCTATAGAAGATTTTGAAAAAGCTGCATGGGANGATCCTGAAAATTTTGAAATTCAATTTAATCTAGGCACAGCATATCTCACTATTGGAGAATTTGAACAAGCAATTGTAAACTTAACAAGAGCAATAAAAATATCTCCAAAAAATTCTGATGCTTACGGTAACAGAGCAGTTGCAAAAGCAGCTATAGGTGAAGATACTGAATCAGAAAAAGATAAAGAGGAAGCTATAAAATTTGGAGCTAATCCNGATGGNATAAATGCAGTAATNGATATNGTAAAAGACAAAAGAAATGGATCTGACCCATTTAAGAATTTAAGTTAGATTTTTGATAAAAANTCTANAATCAATTTATTNACNTNTTCAGNATTTTCTTGTTGCACCCAATGTCCAGCATNCTCTACAAGTTCNATCCCTCTAAAGTTTGACATAGTTGATGACATTTTATCTATTGCNCCNGGTTTTTGANAAGTACCCCAATCTTGTTNNCCNGANATAAATAATGANGGNACTTTGATTTTCGTATTACTAAATANAGAAAGTTTTTGNATATTTTCATNATCAACNCTTGATCTATACCANTTTAANCCACCTTGAAATGTAGTTTTTGAATACTCATCTACGTAAATTTCAATTTCATCTTCAGTTAACCAATTACAATTACTTATTTCCTCTAATGAAGGCATATGGTCATAAACAGTTTCNGCCATATTNTGATTTTGATTCATAATATAATAAGTTGGCATTTTTGCTAACTCCNNNGNATCCCAAGAATTTAATTCAAANGGATTATTATCTTTCCAATNTGAACTTTTATAATGATAATAAGCTCTTATAAAAGACTTTAATCCTTGGNTACAATTCATTANTTCAGCATTAGCTGATTTNGTTCTATANTAAGNNTGATANTGTTTTCTAGGAATTTCTAANCNAGCTAATTNAATATNAATTNCATCTGTATCTGAAATATAATCATTTTTTGATTTNTTACTTAATNTTGGAGGTCCAGTAAAGGGGCCACTCATAATAACTAGACTTCTAAATATATCTGGTCTAATAAGAGATGACCAAGATGATGGTCCAACTCCTGAATCATGNCCCACTATACATCTAACCTTGTCATATCCTAATTTNTTTACTAATACATANATGTCAGTAGCTAAATTTATTTGAGAGTAACTAGCAAGATTATTTGTGTATGATAAATCTGAACCNAATGTACTNCCAAANCCTCTTTGATCTGGNGCAATAACATGAAAACCNTGTTCAGAAAGAACTGGNANGATTTTTCTCCANCTANAGGATAATTCTGGNAACCCATGAAGAAGGACAATAAGTTCTGATGTTTTNGTTTTTTNNCCTGATTCTAAATAATGCATACTTAAACCATTNACATCATTCATATATTTAGACTTAATATTATTTTCTAAAACATTTTTAAGNTGATAATTTGATTTCATATTCAATAGATTTATTAATAANTTTTTTANGAATTAAATATATTTATATTATGTATTATGATAATAACAAATTAATAAAACAAAAAAAAATGCAAGATAATTCATCAGAAAAAGAACTATTTAAGAAACTTCTAGAAAATAAAAATATTAAGTTGTCTGAAAAAGACTTTAATCAGTCATATATAACATATCTTAATTTTAGGAAAATTTATTCTTCAATTAAAGAACATAAATTTGATAATTTTGAACCTAGACAAAGAAATTTTGGAGAATAATTTATGACTAAAGAACTCTATTATTCATCTATTAATGAAATAAATGAACTATATATAAATAAGAAAACATCTCCTACTGAAGTTACAAAAGTTTTTTTAGAAAGAATAAAAAAACATGACAGTGATTTAAACTCATTTATAAATGTATATGAAAATGATGCAATGGAGGATGCTAAAGAAGCTGAAAAATACATATCAAATAAAAATGAAAATAAATTAATAGGTATACCAATAGGATTAAAAGATTTAGTAGATGTTAAGGGCAAAATAACTACTGCAGGTTCTAAAATACTAGAAGGGAATATTGCTGATAAAAATGCTAAAATAACTGAAGATTTTATAANTTCAAAATCTGTTATTTTAGGTAAAACGAATTTAGTGGAATTCGCATTTGGGACATTGGGCATTAATACAACTACTAAAACTTGTAGAAATCCATGGAATATGGCAAAAGTTCCTGGAGGCTCTAGTTCTGGATCAGCAGTTTCTGTAAGTAGCGGATTGACTACTTTTGCTATTGGTACTGATACCGGAGGAAGTGTGAGAATGCCTGCATCATTATGTGGTATCACAGGTTTTAAGCCTACTTATGGTGCCGTTTCTAGAGTAGGAGTTAAAGACTTAAGTTGGACAATGGATCATGTTGGTCCTATGGCTAGATCAGCTGAAGATTGTCTTGAAGTAATGAAAGTTATTTCAGGTCATGATGCCAGAGATAAATATTCGATTGATTTAAGCAAAGATAGATTTAATATAGAAAAATCTATAGATAGAGAAAAAATAAAAATTGGTATCCCAAAGCAGTATTTCTTTGATGATGTAGATTCGCAGATATTGAATAGAGTAAATAAATCCATAGAAATACTTAAAGATCTTGGCTACAAATTAGTTGAAGTTGATTTACCTTTCGTTAGTAGTGGCAGAAATATAAACGTTGGAGTGCTAATTCCAGAAGCAATTTCTATTCATAGACAATTTCTCAAAAAATCAGAACTGTATACTAAAACTGTCATAAATAGGCTTCTCGGAGGTATTGGAGTAACTGCAGATGAATATTTAGATGCTTCAAGAGCTATGTCTGCTTTTAATTATCAAATGTCCACAAAAATGAAAGATATAGATGCCTTATTAACACCAACAGTTCCCGTTATTGCTCCAAACATTGAAGATTCCTATGATCCCAATACTTTAGAGGCTAACTCTATGGGAAGATTTACCGGGGTATTTAATTTGACTGGTCAACCCTCGATTTCAATTCCTTGCGGATTAACTAATGAAAATTTACCAGTAGGATTAATGATTTCAGGAAAACTAAAAGAAGATAATAAAATACTAAATATTGCTATAGATTTCCAAAATAATACAGATTTCCATAACTCAATACCAAAATTTTAGGATAAATGGTTCCCTTTTCTTAAAGCAGCATTTATTTTTTCAATAATATCTTTTGCAGACTCAGGCGTGATTTCAACCGTAATTCGTGAATCGATGGGGTTCATATCATTCTTAAAACTAAGGGTAATCGAGTGCTCACAATCAACATATGTTGAATGGTCATAGTAAATATCGCAAGAGTCTAATGGTATCCAGTTTTTAGATTTTTTGCCTGAACCTTTTACACTAGCTTTTTCAGATATCATTGTACACATAATTAACTCCTTAAGTTGTCAGATACAAAGTCTAATATTTTTTCCCAAGCATCAACGGATTGCTGCTGTCTATATAGTGGGGTGTGGTAATACATAAAACCATGACCAGCTCCATCATATCTATGAAATTTATATTCTTTATTATTATCTTTTAATAACTTTTCGTGCTCATTAACTTCTTCAGGTGTGGGTGAAACATCCTCATTTCCAAATAAACCTAACAAAGGTGCAGAAAGAGAGGATGTCAATGATGATGGTGAAGTAGGTTGTTTTTCAGTTAGTGCATCATCACTCATAACTACATTACCTCCCCAACATTCAATTATTGCATCAAATTCATTTGAAGAACAGCCAGCAAGAAATGCATGTCTTCCTCCAGAGCAAGTTCCAAATATTCCTACTTTATTATTTGAAACAGGTAAAGATTTTAAATAATCTGATGCTCCCAAGAAATCTTGAATAGCTTGTTCATCAGATATACCTCCATTTGATCTAACTTCTGCAGCAACATCATCTGGAGTTCCATTACCTTCTCTAAAATATAAATCTGGACATATTGCTATAAATCCATGATGGGCAAATTTTCTAGTAAATTCTTTATATAATTCATCCCAACCCGGTAGATGATGCACAAGAACTATTGATGGGAAAGGACCTTTACCTAATGGTTTTGCTAAGTATGCATTAACAAAATCACCTTTTCTTGACTGAATGGTTATTGTCTCCGCAATCATTCCTTCATAATCATGAGTATTATAATCTGACATAACAAACTCCCTATTAGTTTATATTTATAAATTATTTATAAATAATTAAGCACAAGCAACATCTTCGCCATCCCAACGATTGAAAGCGAATTGTTCTTGTTTAGCTAGATTATCTCTTGTTGATTCCCAAAGATCAAACCAAATATTTGGATCATCTAGAACTTGGTCTGGGTTATCATTACTTCTTGCAACAAATCCTGGAAAAATATCTCTACCGGTAGGCTCACCTATAGGTTGATACCTTAAATCAAAACTCCATCTAATTTTGTCACTAATATTTGGTAGAGCAGAATGCACAGTTTTCTTAGTAAGGAATAAAGCATCACCTTTTTTCATAGGAACTGCCATAGCACTAGATTCTTCAAAAAGGGATGTTGGAATCTGTAATCCTCCAGCATTCAGGCTTCTATTAATTTTACCTGTTTTAGGGTTAAATCCAGGACAGTGAGTAAGAACCTTACCTTCATGACTTCCTGGTACAACTTGAAGACAACCATTCTCTTCTGATGCATCCATAAGAGGAAACCAAACAGTTAACATATTAGTTCCGTCAACTTCTTCAGTTGCTACGCCAGCATCTTGATGCCATGGAGTAGCACCAAATTTAACTAATCCATTTTCATCTTTTGGAGCTTCTGATTCAGGAACTTTAATTCTTACATGCTGTATTGGATTTGAAAATATTTCGTGACCAATTATTGATTCAACTGCATCAAGTAAATTATCATCTTTTAATGCATTAAATACCGCAGGACCTGCCCAAAAAGGCGTATCTTCTTTAATTCCAGTTTGTGGGAGTGAAAAATCAAAAAATTGATTNTATACTTCTCCTGATTCAGCATAAATTCTAGTGACCCTTTCACCAAAATCTAAATCTTCATATTTTGATGAAATTTTCCCNTCATCAAAAAGCTTTTCAGCTAAGTTATTTAANACTGTGTGATATTCATCAATNATAGGATCAATTATNTTTTCAGGATCTATAAGATTTTCAACTTTTAAGAAACCNAATTCCNTAAAATGATTNAGTTGTTCTTTAGTAAGGTTAGGCACAAAAAACTCCNATATTTTTTTCTTATATTATACATAAATAAAGTTATTTTTGTACATGACAAATTTTACATCACCCACTCAGGAAGAGTGTTTAGATTAAACAAGTCCAAAACATTATTTTTGTTTAGTATGTTTTTTGTGTCTCCTTGATGAATTATGTTACCTTCAGAAATCATAAAACATTTTTTACTAANTTCAGCTATAAATCTAAGATCATGAGATGTAACAATTACCTTAGTTCCATTAGAAATGATGTTTTTTATCANNTCTAATATAAGTATNTTATTAGAAANATCTAAGTTTGAAGTAGGTTCNTCTANTAATAANTANTCAGGTTCTTGNACTAATGCNCTGGCAATTCTNACTNTCTGCTTTTGNCCNGAAGANATTTCATCAACATTATTNTGNGATAAATTNGTTAGNCCNAACATTTCAATNGTTTNATCTATNACTAATTTATCTTTCTTAGATAAAAANCCNAATGNATTAAGATATGGGTATCTTCCCATTTCAATNATNTCTCTAACAGTAAAGTCAAATGTTGGTTCTAAATCTTGNGTAACAATTGCAACAATTNTTGACAATTCTTTTTTNGATATNTCTAAAATAGATTTATNATCAATAANAATATNGCCANTTNTAAGATCTAATATCCCACNNANNAATTTAAGNATAGTNGTTTTACCNGAACCATTTGGACCAAGAAANCCNGTACANCTATCATCAATTTCTATATTAATGTTTTTTAGAGCNNTAGATTTTTCATAATNAAAATCTANAGCTCTNATTTCTATCATTCAAANTCTCCAAAATCCTNTATTTCATCTAAATNCCACAATATTTTTGATAATTCTTCCGAACCTTTTATATTCCANTAAGATAAAGTTGACCACCAGTTTGAGTTNACCATNTAAACNTCNTTATTCTTAATAGCTTCAATTGAAGAAAGNGATTCATCTGACATCAANTNATCNTANAAATCTTGACCNCCCCAAGNTACTGATTGGGTAATCAAAATNATTTCTGGNTTCATTGANATAAGAAGNTCTTTTTCAATNGTNTTATTTGATTCAACACCATTTAAAGCAGAAACATTCTCTCCACCNGCNAGTTGAATNATTGCATCTTCNGTTGATCCAGAACCAGCNGTCCAATATGCATCCCACCAAGACAAAGTCATAACATTTTTAGTATTGTCTATATTTTCTGCAGCTAAATCATTTAAGATTTTAACTTTTCTATCTATTTCTTCATTCAANANTAAAGCGTTTTCNAAATTTCCAGTAATNTAAGACATNAACCAAATATCATTCTTTCTTCCTTCAGATGAATTATCTAAAGATGTTTGAACAACAGTAATTCCTATGTCTTCAAGAGTATCTATCAATTCTATAGATGCATATGGATCTGCAAAGACTAAATNTGGAGACAACGCTATTATCGTTTCAGGATCGGTAGTAACAATAGGCAGTCCTTCAGATTTTATTTGTATATTGCTTCCATCGTCTTGAGCAAAAGATGTTGTTCCAGCAATTTGATCAGTATTAGATATTCCAAATAAGATTTCATCATGTCCTAATGAAATGGTTAAGACTTTTTCTGGCCTTTCCATTATTGAAATTTCATTATCATTAATAATTACTTTTCTTGGCCATAATAAGTTATTTGGGTCAACAATTCCCTGAATGTTTGAAAGAGCATCAATTATTTCGCCTTCATGATCATGACCTTCGTGATCNTCATNTCCTTCATGATCTTCTTTATCGCCTTCTTCAATAGTTTCTAAATAAACATCAGAAGTATTTTCATCATAAACTATTCTGTTATCTTCACCTGCTTGACAAGCAATAGCAAAAATAAACATTAATAAGCTTATCGANAGCAATTTTAAGTATTTCATTTTATCTCCTAACTAAATTGTTTTTAAAAATCAAAAAAATAAAAAATGGGCCTCCTATTAGACTCATTAATACGCCAACTCTAATATCAACAGAAGCAAAAATAACTCTAGCAATAAAGTCCATAGATACAACGAATAAGCCTCCAAGAAAAGCAGATAGAGGTATAACTAATCTATTATCATTACCTATCAAAAGTCTAACTACGTGAGGTACAACTAGCCCAACAAATGCAAGTATTCCACTTACCGAAACTGCAGCAGAAGTTGCCAAAGAAGTAAAAATCAAACAGAGTAGTATAGTTTTATTAACGTTAATACCTAGAGAAGATGCATAGTCATCACCTATCATAATTAGATTTATTTCCTTAGATTTATAAACTAAAAATAATAATGATATAAAGATTATAGGTATGCTTACATATAAATGTTCCCACCTGGTAGATTCAAATCCTCCAATCAGCCAATAAAAAATTGCCCTAACTTGATGTGCATTATCACTTAGGTATACAGATAAAGTTATAAGAGCATTTAAAAAAGTTCCGATAGCTATTCCAGCTAACAAAAGAATCGAGGTAGATTTCCTACCTGTTGAAATAAAAATCAAATAAACTAGTATTGAAGCTGTCATTCCTCCTATAAAAGAAAATAATGGAATAACTAAAAGATGAATTGTGTGTATTGCAAATGATATAGGGATTACTGCTCCCAACGCAGATCCAGCAGATACTCCTAATATAGAGGGATCAGCTAGAGGATTTCTGAATAAACCTTGCATAACTGCCCCTGATATTGACAAACTTATACCAACAAAAAAAGATAAAAGAATCCTAGGAAGTCTAATATCATAAATAATTGACTCACTTACCGTTCCAGAATGATTTGAAGAGAAAACAATAGAAAAAACGTCAGTTATAGGTATGTTAATTACTCCTGTGGAAAGAGATATAGAAGATATTAATAGAGAAAGTCCAAGAAACGCTAAAAGATATAAAATAAGAAGATTTTTTTTATCTATTTGATTTATATTATTTTTCATTGCTCAATTCATTTTCTTTCAAAGAGCAATGAGGAATACT
>NHDX01000043.1 GCA_002171675.1 Chloroflexi bacterium TMED70
ATCCAATAAGCATATAGTACTTTAAGAAAGTCTTTTTCAAAGGATAAGTATCAGCAATTGCTCCTAAAATAGGACTAGTGATTGCAACTACTAAAGCTGACAAAGCAACACCCAGAGCCCAAAGTGAAGAACCCGAAAAAGTCACTCCAAGAAGAATCATCTCATCACCAAAAGATTCTTGAAAAGCTAATACAAAATAAACCGGGAAAATAGCTGCAGCAGCAGATGTAGCAAAAGCAGAATTAGCCCAATCATATATGCACCATGCTCTAATTATAGATTGATCCTTTTTCGGTAAATCTGAAATTGAATCTCTTTTAACTACAGTTTTTTCTGATTTTTTTCTAAATAGCACTGAAATTTCCCCTGTTATGAAGGTAATGTAATTTTTCTAGCAAATAGCCAAGCAAAAATGGCTTCAAAAAATAAAGTAAGTGCCCAGGCTGATCCTCCGACGACAGGCCCATAACTCTTAAAGAATAATATACCAGTTGATAGACAGAATATTAATACCAAAAATCTACATATATTAATATAAAAAAGAGGATTAGTAGATTTAGAGTTCATTATAATACCAACATAAATTTGTTCCATAACTAAAAACGGAGGCAAAATAGAAAGTAGTTTAAAAACTATTAGAGTTCCAGAAAGTAGAGATCCGCTAATACCAAATAAATCTGAAAAGATAAAATTATTAATAAGTGGAATCCAGCTAATTAAGGAACAAATAAACAGAGTTATAAAACCAACTATATAAGAAAAATTTCTAATATCTTTATATCTATACCCATTAGCTAAAAGAGAAAGAATTGTTGATTGGCATCCATTAATAGTAAAAGTTACAGCTCCAAATATTCCAAATCCTAAATTCACAGAAGAAATAGCTATCTCTGGATTTTCAAATCTATTTAAGCAAGCATTGATAGCAGGCATTGTAAAAGAGGGTAAAAAGGCTGCAAAAAGTAAGGGGGTAAAAAATTTAGTCAATTCACCTATTCGCAATATATCTTTATTAATAATAATCTTAGAATCGAATAAATTTTTTCTTACCAATAACATTATGATAAGCGTTTCAATTATCGAAGCCAGTGTATATGAGGTTATACCAAGATTATATTTCTCAAAATTAAGAAAGTATAAAATCGAAGCAAACAAAATACTAAAAATAAAACCAGTTATTGTTCCTATCCAAATATAGTTAGATTTTGAAGAAACTATAGAAATCGCATAAAAATGCATTTTTAGAATTAATAAAAAAGGTATAAAAAAAGAAATTTTTAAAGCATTTTCTACATTTATTCTCATCTCACCAGATGTACCGAATATTGTATCTAATACAAAATTTACTGCTGGAGAAAAAATTACAAAAATTGAAATTATTAGGCAGATTATTGCAAGTAAAAAAATGAAAAAATGAATCTTCATTTTACTGTAATTCTTATAATATACAATCGTAAGGTGCTGAACTCTCAAATGAGGGAGAGAAATTAAAAAAAGAATAGACATTGAAATAGAGAAAACACTTATTGATAATTCAGGATTAGTTGATCTAACCATAAATGAATTTAATATAGGAGTTAGGAACTGAGTAATAGATAAATTTATAGATGTAGGAATTAAAATAGATAAAGCTACAAGATAAAATCTATCAGAAAATAATTCAGAAAATTTCAATCTCTTAAACTTTCCTTATATTAAATTCTTTAGAATTAACTTTCTTCACTTCATTCTTTAATGAACCATCAAATTCTTCTGATGAAATGATGATTTTATCTCCTGATTTAAACTTCCAATCCCTTGTTGAATAAGATAGCTGACTGGTTCCAAAATAATGCAAGTGTAAGTCTCCTGGTAACCTATGAATATCATATTTAAAATGATGATACTCCATGTTACTAAGACTATGCGACATATATTCTTCTCCCGATTTTATAGGACCACTTTTATATATTTTTCCGCCATCCCTTTCTATATCACAATTTATAGATATATCTTTGAACTCTAAGCTAGTATCTAGTTCTGGACCAATAGAGCAATTTCTCATCTTTGAATGTGCCAAATAGAGATAGTTTATTTGCTCAGTCTCATGATCTGAAAATTCATTTCCAAGTGTAAATCCTAGTCTTACAGGATTGCCTTCTGGATCTATAAAATAGCATCCAACTACCTCTGGTTCCTCCCCACCATCAAGTGAAAAATTTGGAATTTCTAATAAATCATTGGGGCCCTTTAAGTTAGTACCATTTCCTTTATAGAACCACTCAGGGGCTACTCCGATTTTTCCTTCTTCAGGTTTTCCTCCCTCAATTCCCATTTGAAACATCTTTGCTGAGTCTGTTTGATCTTTTTTTTCTTCATTATCATTGTGCATCATATCTCTAGATTTGACTGAACCTGTGTGCGTTAAGCCTGTGCCTGAAATAAATAATCTGTAAGGATCAGGATGATCTATTGGGACTAAAATCTTTGGTAATTCATTTTTATTATTTGAATTTAATATTTCATCATAAGAAAAATCTATAGGATTAGCTTTATCTAATAATTTATTTAATAATTCATCTAAATTTTGATTATTTGTTATTGAATAATTTATGAGTTTGTATGTTGTTTCAAACTCATTATTAGCTTTGGTTATATTAAAAACCTTATTTTCTAAGACAAGGCCCACTATTCTAGAATTGTCTACATTTGATAATTGAATTAATTTCATCAGTGCCTCTTAATAATCTACAAAATTGTATTTTTGTTTATATATTCGATTATCATAGATTATATTAGAATAGAGCTTAATCAAATAAATAAAGTTGCTTATGAATCAAGAAATCAAAATATTAGTAATAAATGGTCCTAATCTAAACATGCTTGGCAAAAGAGAACCTGAAGTTTATGGTTCAAGAACATTAGACGAAATCAATGATGGATTGAATAAATTCTCTAAAGATATCAATGTAAATCTCGAGTTTTATCAAAGTAATCATGAAGGAGAAATATTAGATTTCATGCATAGCAAAAATAGTGATGTTGATGGATGTGTAATAAATGCGGGAGCACTAACACATTCTTCTACTGCCCTTCATGATGCAATAAAATCGGTTAAGTTCCCTTGTGTTGAAGTTCATATGTCTAATATTTACTCAAGGCCAGAAATATGGAGACAAAAATCATTAATAGCTCCAGCTGTTATTGGAACTGTTCAAGGTTTTGGAGAAACTAGCTACAAATCAGCAATTGAATTACTAGCATTGTCTATTCGATCTTAAAACTTTTCTCCCCATTGATCATAATTAAAATGTTCACTAACTGCATTTCTTTCTCTAGTTTTTTCATGAGAGTTTATGAGCTCTTCTGAAATTTCAGATTCTTTCCCTGGTTTACCAACTATGAGAATGAATGCTACTTTACTTTCTTGAGGTATTTTAGCAACAGACCTAACAGATTCTTCATCCCAACCACCTATAGGATGAGTTTCTAGTCCTAATTTTGTAGCTTCTATCATTGCATTTTGACCACTAAATCCAATATCTAAAAATGTTTTTGGATTAAATTCATCTTCGATTTTTTTTGTAGAAAAAATTAATACTAATCCAGAGTTTTTTGCCCAAATTTGATTTCCAGAAGATAAGCAAGAAATAATTTTAGTGAATTTATCAGAATCTTTGGTTATTCCAATAATCCTCCATGGTTGTCCGTTTCTTGAAGATGGTGCCCACATTGAAGCCTTGACTATAGATTCTATCTCAGCTTTGCTTAATGAATCCGAATTGAAATTGACAGAACTTTTTCTTAAGAATATTGGATTATCTCTGGACATTATTGCTCCTATACTTTTATTTAATTTTATTGTAACCTTTTCTTACTATTTTTCTAAACTTATATAAGGATTAATATGATTTACGAATTTAGAACATATCAAATTAAAACAGGTTCTCTTCAAAAAGTAATGAGCCTTTTCAAAGATAAAATTGAAGGTAGAAATACAATTTCAAAATTAGGAGCCTTCTGGTACACAGAAATAGGACATCTTAATCAAATTATTCACGTATGGCCTTATGAAAGCATGGAACATCGAAATGATTCAAGAGAAGAAGCTATAAAGAAAAATCTCTGGCCTCCAGATTCAGCTGAATATATGGTCAAAATGAATACAGAATTTTGGAAACCTGTCTCTTTTAGCCCTAAATGGGAAGATAGAAACATTGGTCCTTTTTTTGAAATGAGAACATACACATATCCATTTAATGAAATTCATAAGATGCTTCCAGCTTGGGAAGAAAAAATAGAAGCAAGAAATAATTTAGCACCATTAGTTGGAGCATTTGTTTCAGAGGTTGGAGATGTAAACAAATTTATGCATATATGGGCCTACAAAAGCCTTCAACATAGAACTGAAGCAAGAGAAAAATTTTCTTCTATTGGATGGCCGCCAAAATCTGATGTGAAAGCTCCAATATTTCAAGAAAACAAAATTGTAATGCCTAGNGATTTTTCACCTATTCGATAATAAATTTTGCTTGCCTCCAACACTCGTAAGCAACAATCGAAACTGAATTACAAATATTTAAGGATCGAATATTAGGAAACATAGGAATATAGATTTTATTGTTTGAATCGAATTGATCTAATATAGATTTATCAATACCTTTACTCTCAGAACCAAATACAAATGTATCTGAAGTTTGATATTTAAAATTCGTATAAATTTTTTCAGCCTTTGTGTCAGTTAAGTACACTTTTGAATCACCTTTCATACTCATAAAACTNTGAAAGTTTTCATGAATATGTACATTACAAGTATCAAAATAATCTAACGCTGCCCTTCTAAGGTTTCTATCACTTAATGTAAATCCAAGCGGTTGTATCAAATGCAAATCAGCATTAATATTTGCACATAATCTTATAATATTTCCTGTGTTATGAGGAATTTCTGGTTCAAATAAAACTATATTCATTTATAAATCCCAACTATACCCTTAAGTTGGCTATTNAATTCACTCATATTAGTAATTGGAANATCACAAATATAATTTTTACAAATATAAATTTTTGTTTNTTCATCATTTTTTCTACCTTCCATTACTGGCAAATTAAGATCTTTGTTTTCACCATTTGTTGAACAAAAAATTAAGTTTGGAATATATGAGGACAATATCTTAGACTTCGCATCGTAATAAAAGTCATCTTTCTTATTACCTGAAATTACTATTTCATAACTTTGTTCTTGCATCTGAAAATACAAATTAAACCAAGAAGGAACATCTAAAGGGCTTTTGTTAAGAAATCCAGAAACTTTTTTTATNGAATCTCCTACTATCTCAAAATATTTCTCATCACCTGTAAATCTGTATAGTTTATATATATTTTGTGAAGCAATAGCAGCAGGATTTGGAACCATAGGATCAAAAAAACCTTTTGGCCTTATTATCAAATCAGTATCTTCAAGAGAATCAAAAAAAAGCTTTTCCTCACTACTCCAAAACTTTGATATAGTTTCTATTGAAAATTCCTTTGCTAGGTTATACCAATATGGATCTAATGAGGAGTTATATATTTCAAATAAAGAATTTACAAAATACGAATAATCTTCCAAAAATGAATTTTGACCTTCACTTGTGTGCATAAGCTGATCNTTTTTGACACAAAATTTTAGGANAGAATCAGCTGTTTTTTTTGCTTGGTCTAAGAATTTATCATCATTAGAGATATTATACATATTACAAAAACTTGTTATAAGTAATGAGTTCCAAGAAGTTATTATTTTCTCATCAGTATTGGGTTTAATTCTTTTTTCTCTAATCTCTAATAGATCTTTTTTTACTTTATCTATTGTTTGAGTAACATCGTTATATGCTATATTTTGTTCATTTGAGATATCTTGAGGAGATTTGTTGATATTTAGTATATTTTTGCCATCTAAGTCACCCTCTTCTGATATATCCCAATGTGTCTTAATTATTTTAAATTCATCAGAGCTTAGAATTTTTTCTAATTCTTCATAACTCCAAAGATAATAAGTTCCTTCTTCGCCCTCTGAATCTGCNTCTTGAGTACTATAAAAAAGGTTTTCTTTATTTTTAATTTCATTGTTAAGAAATTCAAAAGTCTTAATTATCGCCTCAAAAATATTTCTATTTTTCGTTACTTTATATGAGGTACACATTATAGATAAAATTAATGCATTGTCGTACAGCATTTTTTCAAAATGAGGAACTTTCCATTCTCTGTCAGTTGAATATCTGGCGAATCCACCTGCTAATTGGTCATAAATTCCTCCATTTATCATAGAGCCTAAACTCAACTGACCCATATCAAACCAGTTATTAGTAGAATATTTTTTNCCTAATAAATATATTATTTGTAACTTTGAGNTCTCAGGAAATTTTGGGAATTCACCAAAACCTCCTTTTTCAAAATCAAAGGTTTTTTTAATTTGTTCTACAATTTTTTCAAATATATTATCTGTAGTTGCATCGTAAACTTGTGATGAATTAAAAAATTTATCTAAGCCATCCATGACTACTTGAGAATGATTATCAATACTTGATCTATCATTGTGATAAATTTCTATAATTTTTGCCAAAACAGATTTAAATGCTGGCATNTTATTTCTATCAAATTTTGGGAAATATGTTCCTGCATAAAAAGGTATGCCCTTATTATTCATAAATATTGAAGCTGGCCATCCTCCATTTCCATTAATCATTTGTATTGCTGCCATATAGACAGAATCTATATCAGGCCTTTCCTCTCTATCAACTTTTATAGAAACAAAATTTTTGTTTAAGATTTCAGCCGTTTCTAGATCTTCAAAAGATTCTTTTTCCATAACATGACACCAATGGCAACTNGAATATCCTATAGAAAGAAAAATTGGCTTATCTTCTTTTTGCGCTTTTTCAAACGCTTCTTCTCCCCAGGGATACCAGTTGACTGGATTATTAGAATGTTGAATAAGATATTCAGATGTTTCATTAGATAAATAATTCAAAAGTTTTTCCTACTAAATATTTATATCTATACTTACAGGGCAATGATCTGATCCCAAAATATCATCGTGAATATCTGCCGATATTAGCTTTTCTTCTAATGAGTTTGATATACAAAAATAGTCGATCCTCCATCCAACATTTCTAGATCTCGCTCCACCCATATAACTCCACCAAGTATAGTTATCTCCCTCTTTATTTAAATTTCTAAAAGTATCTATAAACCCTCTTGAAACTATATTGTCAAAACCTTTTCGCTCTTCTTTAGTAAAACCTGCATTCCTTTCATTAGATTTAGGATTCTTCAGATCTATTTCTTGGTGAGCTACATTCAAATCTCCACAGAAAACTACAGGTTTTAACTCTTCCAATTGTTTTACATAATTTAAAAAATCAATGTCCCATTCATTTTCTCTGTAATCAAGTCGCGAAAGATCTCTTTTGGAATTGGGTGTATAAACTGTAACTAAATAAAAGTTTTCATATTCTAAAGTTATTACNCGACCTTCTGTGTCATGTTTTTCAATTCCGAGACCGTTAATTGAATTTATAGGTTTATTTTTAGCAAATATTNGAGTTCCTGAATAACCTTTTTTCTCAGCACTATTCCAAAATTGAGTATATNCTGGAGTATTAATTTCAACTTGTGATGAATGAGCTTTAGTTTCTTGAATACAAAATAAATCTGCATCGATATTTTCAAAAAAGGTCATAAAATCCTTTTTAAGACAAGCCCTAATGCCATTTACGTTCCAAGATACTAGTTTCATAAATAATTCCTTTATTTTTGAATAGNTTTTATAACATTATATTTTTAAAAACTTAAATACTAAATATAAAACAAGCATGAGTATGATTTTTGACCAAAAAATCATACATTAGATACGATGCATTTACTGAAAATAGTATTATTTTTGACTAAAACTGTTTCAAAATATATATTTTTTTGACCTATAAATATAGTAGTATTTCAGTATAAAATTATAATAAAAGTCAATTAATAGGATAATAATGAACAATAAAAAGACCGTTTTTTCGTATAAAAAAAGTGCTTTTTCTGATGGAACTACACATGAAAAAAGAGAGCTTGCTACATTAATGGCTTTGTTTACAGCACTTTCACTTGGGGAAAATGCTAAATATAGACAAGTGATAGAAAGAATGGAGTCTAAATCAGAGGGGAGGCTTCCAAGAAGATCTATTAGAGGTGCGGTTTCTAATATGAACAACATATTTCCAGTAACCTACACAGGAAACAAACAAATAGAAAAAATTAAAATCAATAAGAGCAAACTCAAAAAAATCTTTATCGGTGAATGCCAATCATTCATTTTTAAGTACATTTACAACCAAACAAATGAAATCAAAGATTTTTTTTACGATCAATTTAATTTAAATGAAAGGCAGTTTTACAGATACCTAAATGGTGAGAGAACAATAACAGATAAACAAATATTGATAAAAACAGCTGCATTCATTTCTATTTTTTTATCAGAAGATCAAAAGTTTAAGTACTACCCTACTTATAACCAAGAGGTTTTGGACTCACAAATAGGTTATCAATTTTGTAAAGCCACCCCATTATTTGCAGTAAATCCTACTTTAGAAGAAATGCTCTCATTAAGTTTTCTTATGAATGAAGATATTTTGTTTCATAATATAACTAAAATATCTAAAGACTTAGGATTCACGCCAGAGGAGTCATTTCAGATCAATAAGTCATTATTTGAGAAAACTTCTGAAAAATCCTATATATCAAAAAATGATTTTATTGATTTTTTCCATATGATGGATTCTGATGGCAGCTTTATAGATAAAGAAACAATAATAAGATCTAGCAATCAATCAGTAAAGGAAAGAATAAAAGTTTTACCAAGCATTGAAAAAGATATTCTGCAATCAATGCCATCTCCTTATATCCTTTCTTGGAAAACTTCTAAAAACTATTTAGGAAAACTAAGAAATGAAATCTCAAGAATTATAAAAAATAAAAAAATCATTAAAAGAGATTTATTAAATGATAAACTTGCTGGTTATTTTAGATAAAAATCGAATCAAATGAGAGTATCATAATTTATAAATTTATATTACTCAAGGAGTCGGAAAATTAATAAAAATTCAAATGCTAATTCAAAATCTATATTTATACCAACAGATAGATCAATATTAATTAAGCTTTCTATTTCAATTCTTCTGATTTTACTTACAAGTATATTTGCTCAATTTAGATTTTTCATCCCAGGCAACCCTGTACCAATAACATTCCAGACTATGGGGATATTGCTCATGGGTGGCGTTTTAGGGCCTAAATGGGGCCTATCAGCATCTACAGGCTATATATTATTAGGATTGGCAGGAATACCTGTCTTTCAAGGGGGAAATGGTGGATGGGATTACTCTTTAGGGGTAACTGGTGGATACTTAATTGGCTTCTTGTTGTCCTCATTTGTTGTGGGTATTCTAGTTAATAAAGGATTGAATGGTTCAAAAAGTATATGGGCTTATATTATTGGTACTTTAACTGTTTATATTCCTGCATTAATATGGCTTTCAGTTTTTGATTTTAGTTGGCCTGGAGAAGGTATGTTGCTTTCTCAAGGAGTATATCCTTTTTTAATTGGAGATATGATTAAGGCTATTATTGCTTCCCTTTTCACAGTAGGTCTAACTTATTCAAGTTTGAAAAATTATTTGTACAAAAAATAAAAAATTGTCTAAAGAAATTAAATTACCCAATGGTTGGAAAAATAAACTTGCTGGTGAATTTGAAAAAGAATACATGATTGAAATCAAAAGTTTCTTGTTAGATTGTTACAAATCTGGAAAGGAAATTTATCCAAAAAGTTCTGAAATATTTAATGCATTTACCCATTGTGATTTTAATGAGGTAAAAGTAGTAATAATTGGTCAAGATCCTTACCATGGTAAAGGTCAAGCAAATGGATTATGTTTTTCAGTTAACAATAATATTCCTAAACCTCCTTCATTAGTAAATATTTTCAAAGAATTAGAAGATGATTTGTCAAAAAAAATTGACACAGAAAATGGCAACTTAGAACGATGGGCAAGACAGGGAGTATTTCTACTAAATTCTACATTGACTGTAGAAAAAAATAAGCCTATGTCACATAGTAGTATAGGATGGGATATATTTACTGATAAAGTAATCGAAATATTAAATAAAGATTCTGAAAACTTAGTATTTATTTTATGGGGAAATCATGCACAAAAAAAAATTGAAAAAATAAATATTTCAAATCATATGATTATAAAATCGGTACACCCTTCTCCATTATCAGCTCACAGGGGTTTTTTTGGTAGTAAACCCTTTACAAAAACTAATAATTATCTAAAATCTAAAAATATTTCTGAAATTAATTGGTAGTTTGAAAGATGGAGGAAGAGAACCGACATTGAGGGACATTAAAGCCGGTTCTCTAAGATAATTTTGTTATATATCAAACAAATAAATGTTAATTTTTTAAATTTGTCTTATTAATACAACATTTTTTTTTGATTGACAGCTAAATTTATAATTTTTATGTTTTTCACTATAATCTCTACTAGAGAACTGGTATAACCTTGCCACCTAATAAAGATTTACCAGTTCTCTGCAATAAATGGATAACTTTTAGTATGTATTTTTACAATAAAAAATGTTCTAATATATTGTTGTAATTATTAAAGAAGGATTTTTAATGGATATATATGTCGGGAATATCCCTTGGAAAGTGGATGATGACGAATTAAAGGAGTTGTTTTCACAATATGGGGAAGTAGAAAGTGCTACAGTAATAAAATATAAAGACACTAATAGATCAAAAGGGTTTGGATTTGTTGAAATGGATGATGAATCGGCTCAAAAAGCTATAGAAGCACTTGAGGGATTTGAAATGGATGGAAGACCCTTAAAAGTTAATCAATCTAGAGGTAAAGATAAAGATTAAATTAATCTGAAAAATCGTTCCTTATGAAAGAGGAAAATTTCAAAAAACAAATAATATCAAAGGTTGAGATTTTCTTAAAAGAAATCACTCAAAAACCTACTGATGTAAATTCTAAAACTATATTTAGTTCACTAAATGATTTAGAGTATTTTTTTGAAATATTAACAAATTACATTCAAGATGAAAGGTTAAATCTCAATCTTGAAGGAATGGAAATAACTTCTCAATCAAAAAAAAGATTAGATAACGCAGAAAGATTATTTAAGTTTACAAGAAATGAGTTTTCAGACATAAAAAAAATAATATCTGAAAATACAAATTTAGATCAATCTCAATTAAATCTAATAAAAAATAAATTTGAATCTTATATTTATCCAAAATTATTGTGGATTTTTGATGATGAAGATTCTATTGAATTGACTGCTCTAAAGCATCTTTATGACCTTGGAGAAATTGATTGATCTTTTGACATCTAATTTTATAAATTTTTAATTTAATGTAATAATTTCATTCCAAAATAAATTATTAATTTTTTATGAAATATAAAAGAAAATCCTTACTTATTGAAAATAATGTGGTTATTTATAAAGATGAAAAAGGGCAGATAGTTGATAAAAAAACTTGGATGAAAATTTCTGAAAATCGTTTATATCTTTTATATGATATTGATCATAATAAAATTGGTTGAGTCCAAGCTTTTGTTCCCTGAGATGAACTGATTACTACTCTATAATATTTCTTCATTCCTTTAGTTCCTATTTCCAAATCTTGTCCTTCTTCTTCATGAAAAATAACTCCATTTTCATGAATAACCCTAAAGGTGAATTTTGATTTATCTTTACTTATACCATCTTTGATTTTTATCTTTATTTTTTCTTCTGTTGTAGTTATTTCACTTAGCTCTACTCCTGTTGAGGAATAAAATTCCCCAATTCTAAAAGAATTAATGATTTCATCTACGGATAATGATTTTGAGTTTACTACTACCCATCCCCTACCAGGATTGGATCTAGATGATGAAAATTCTTGAGTAAAATGATGCGAGTCATCACTTGCAATGCCATAAATAAATTTTCCTGAACTTAAAATATCATCCCAAATCTCTTCTGTGGACATAGAATTTAAAGAACCTTCATTATTTGCATGCATGTGTCCATTAAATACCTCAAATCCCCAAGGATCAACTTTTGCATGCTTTATATCTTCTGAACTAACCCACCATTGATAATTGGGATGATTAATACTTGCTAGCCCATTTTGATTTTTTACTCTAGAAACAACGTCTTCGATAGCCTCAATATTACTCTCATAGGAATTGGGTAAAATGACTTCACTTATTCCTATACCATTAATATGTAACGCTGCAGCTTCTGTTCCTATAGTTCTAACAGTTATTTCTTCTCCCGGAACAAGTAACGGCCATATATCCTGATTTTTTTTAGCTTCTTCTAGAATAGTAAGATGATTATGATCAGATAATACTAAAAAATCATAATCATGATTTTTATACCACTCTGAAACATGTTCTGGAGAAGAATCACCATCACTATTTGTAGTATGAGTATGTATATTTCCCTTAAACCAAGGCATAAAGCTTCCTTTTAATGAATTTTGAACTTATCCATAAAATATATAATTTATTTATATGCATTCATTTATAAAAATTAAATTTTTTCTTAGTTATATATTTTTATTCTTTACAAGATATCCTATTTTTTCTTTGAGTTTTCTAATAATAATATCTTTATTGGGAATCTTTGCCCCATTAATTGCTCCTTATAACCCTTATGTTGCTGACACTAGGGCTAGATTAATGCCACCTGGAATAGTAAGTGGTTTATACAATATACAAAACTTTGATTTGATAAAAACTGAAGGACAAATTAGCCAAACTCCAAGATGGATGCAACTACTGGAGTTAGAAAATGAAAATACTAAAAATAATCTTATTATGAAGGGTGATCAAGGGATAATAGATTTTAAGTTAGGTCCAAATAGTAACTTTGTAGACGTTAATAGAAATGGCGATTATCTTGATGAAATAAAATTTGATAATTTTTCTAATTGCTTGGGTCTATCTCAAAATGAATGCCCTATGCCAGACTTAGAATTTATAAAAATTTATAAAGTGGACTCAAAAGGATTTATAGAATATATTGCTAATGAGGATATTCAAGATAATGTTAATGATATTATTTCACTTGATTTGAGAGTCATTAGAGAGGACACAAAAAAATGGAATTGGTGGCCTAGCGGTTTATATCTTTTAGGTACAGATACAATTGGAAGAGATTATTTTTCAAGATTGATATATGGAGCTAGATGGAACCTTTCTTTGATGATAATAACAGGGATAGTAGGCAGTATAATAGGCTCTTTTTTGGGAATAATTTCTGGATGGTTTGCATTCCGACCAAAGTATTGGATCATAGATGAAATTATAATGCGAATAGTTGACATTACTAGTGTTATACCTATTTTATTAATAGCAATAATGACAACAATTATTTTGGGGAATGAGATATGGGTATTTGCATGCATTCTAGTCCTTTTCACATGGCAAAATTTTGTAAGAATTATTCGAGCTAAAACTTTAATTATGCGCAATAGTGAATATATAAATTCAGCCATTATATCGGGTTCAAGTCTAAGAAGAATAATAATCAGGCATATATTACCTTTTCATCTAAACGATATTATGGTTATAGGAACTTTTAACTGTGCAATGATAATTACTCTAGAGGCTGTTCTTTGTTTTTTTGAAATTGCAATACCAAGACATTGGACCGCATGGGGCAATATAGTGAAGTTAGCATCTGATTATTGGAATGAAGGTTGGGTAACAGGTTCTTATCCATATAGATATCAGCTAATAATTCCAACTACATTAATTGTTATGACTGTATTTGCATTAAATTTTCTAGGAGACTGGTTTAGAGATAAATTAGACCCTAAGTTGAGACAATTTGAATCTTAAAAAATCTTTTCTTTAAATGATTCAGAAATACACTTTATATCCATTTTGTCCTGATTAGTTTTTTTTCTATAAATGTTAACCATTAAACTCATTCTTGGATTACTAACTAATTTCGATTCATGATTAGCTATAAATTGCCAGTATAATGAATCCCAAATTTTTGACCAATTTCCTTTTTTATAATTACTCATCCTCTGAATATAATTACTTGAACTAATATATGGTTTTGTAGACATCAACCCTCCATCTGCAAATTGACTCATTCCAAATATATTTGGAACCATGACCCAATCGTAAGAATCAATAAACAATTCCATGAACCATTTGTTTACTTTCTTTGGGTCAATTTCAAGTAGTAGCATAATGTTACCTAGAATCATTAACCTTTCTATATGATGCAAGTAAGAATATTTATTAACTTTTTTAATTGAATCGTCCACTGGAATTAAAGAAGTTTTTCCGGAATAAAATGACTTAGGTAAATCATTTGATATTTCAAAAAAATTAGATTTTTTTTGTAAATTTCCTTTTGACAAATATATTCCTCTAATAAATTCTCTCCAACCTAAAATTTGTCTTATCAGACCTTCTAATGAATTTATATTAATATAATTATCTTTTGAAAATATTATTGCCTTGTCTACTATTTCTTTAGGGGTAATTAATCCTAAATTTAATGATGGAGATATTATGCTATGAAATAGGAAGGGCTGATCAGATACAATAGCATCTTGAAAATCTCCGTATCTTCGAAATTTTTCTATAAAAAATTCAGATAAAACTTCTAATGCTTGAGTTCTATTTATAGGATAATTAAAATCTTCAAGTGTTCCTGGATTATTTGAAAATCTTGAATTGATAATTTTTTTATATTTTTCTAAGGATTTTTTTTCATATTTCAATTTTTTTTCTTCTGGAATATAAATTTCTTTAGGTAAACTTTTTCTATTTTCTACATCAAAACTCCACTTACCTCCAGTAGGTTTATTATTCTCATCAATTAGAACCTTGTATTTTATCCTTAGCTTTTTATAAAAATTTGATAGCTGATATTTTTTAGCTTCGTTAAAATAATCAATAATTTCATTATTATTCTCATAGAACATAGGTGAATCTAAGAAATTAATTGAAATTTTTGAAGATACATTATTAAATAAAGATTTTTCAAGTTCAATATCATTAAGGCGACATACATGTATTTTAGAAACATCAGAAGTTGATATACTTCTTTCGAACTCGAAGTAATTTTCCATCTCAATAATTTCACATTCAAATCCCCTACCAATTAAATTAATCTTGTAATCTTCAGTTGATAAGAAATGAAGCAATATTTTTTGCTTATGAAACTTATGACCATAATTTTCATCAGAAAAAAAATAAGGATGCCTTAATATATATATCTTTCTATTTTTAGATAAGACTGGATTTTTATCAAATAATTGGTTTGGATATATAAAAGAGACTTCCATATATAAATGTTATTTGATGTCAGTTAATTTTTTCTGTAAATGAAATTTTTGTTAAGTATATTTTTCATAAGTATATTTTTCTAAAAATATTAGATAGAAATAAAAGAATTTAATGTTAGACTACGAAAAAATATTTTTTATAACTATGAATAAATTTGAAAAAGAAGCAATGGATACGGCCATATATTGGAATGAAGAAGGTTTCAATAAAAGGAATATAAAAATTTGCTTGGAATTTATGCATTTCCCTCATGTAAGATTATGGGAAAATAAGTTTTCAATTTTCAACACAGAAGAAGATTTCTCTGATGGATTCGATATACAAACAGAAAACTTAAAGAAAGAAGATTGGGATCATACAGTCACCAAAGATATAAAAGCTGTTCAATCAGATCCAACTAAAGTACACTTACTTTTGCATCAATCAAGAAGAAAATCAAATGGTGAAGAATATCATTCATTCAAGACACTATGGATTATGACTAAAAAAGATAATAAGTGGGGAATTCAATTTCGATCTTCTTTTCTTGAAGGTGCATCTCAAATTTCTGAAGAAAGAATATAACTTAATACCAAAGTATATCTGTAAAAGTTGATTCAAATATCAGGTCTGAACCCAATGCTAGCCCTAAAGCAATGCTCATTATACCTGCAAGTGATATCAATATTTTACTTAGGTTATTTGACTTACTCTTCATCAAAAATGGAGTTGCTATCAAAAATGTCATAATTGACATAGAAACTATCGTTCCAATACAAAAGAAAATTAAATAACTAAATCCAGAGGAAAAATTTGGAGATGTGGGCAAGATAGCCAATATAACAGCAGCACTACCTGCTAATCCATGCACTATACCTATTAAGTATGATTTTATTCTAAAAAAAGGCGCTAATCCAAAAANAAAACTATGTTTATGATTACTTTCAATTTCCTTTGAATTATTATGATTATGAGTGTTATGAAGATGGGTGTGATCTACACCATCATGTTCATGCATATGAAAATGAAAGTTCCCTCTAAAAAGTTTCCAGAAAACTTGTAACCCTAGAAAAATCAACATTAAAGAAACTAATANCTCGAAATATGAAGATATTGGNTCATATATATCAATAATGTCATCTTTAATTAGTAANACTAATACTCCAATAATAATTAATGGAGTTGAATGACCTAAGCCCCAAGACAATCCAATCCAAATTGTTCCAAAAAAACTTCTTACATCTTTTGCCATTGTAGAAACAGCTANGACATGATCTCCATCAAGTGAATGCCTTAGACCAATAAAAAAGCCTACAATTATTGCAGAAATTATTCCAGAAAATTTAACTAAATCGTGATCCATAAAAAGAATAAAAGTTTTAAATGTAATTATAATAATTCTTCAAATTATTATAATNAGTTATTTCACAATTTATAGAATTANNAGAATAGAATTAGTAGAACTGATATTAGATTTAATAAGTCGAGTGAGTTGGTGAGAGAATATAAATCTCTCACCAGCCAACAAAATTTGACTAACTCAACAAAGGGTTATTTTTTACCCTTTGATTTATTTACCTTAATTGATCTTCCCTCAACATCTGATCCGTCAAGAGAACTGATTGCGCTTTCACCTGAATCGTCATCCATCTCTACAAAACCAAAACCTTTAGAACGATTAGTTTCTCTATCTTTGATTACCTTAGCGCTCATTACTTCACCATATTCAGAGAATAGATTCTTTAATCCGTCATCATCTATGCTCCAAGGCAAATTCCCAACATATATATCCATTAAAAATCCTTTGAAATTTTTGTTTACTTGTTAATTAAAACATTAATCTNGCAATTTTTTATATTAAGTTTTCCACAGATAATGAGTGTTAATCATTAGTTAACAAAAAAAATTGTTGTAAAATTAATNCATGGAGCATGAAAACTCATTAAAAACTATAGGAATCTTCGTACTAGTTGTAACAATAATTATGGCAATTATTCACTTTATTTTTTAGCTTCATCCTCTGTCTTNCCAAGTTCTAGAACTGTAAAAATACCTCCGATAAAAAAAATCGCTACAACAATGAATGCTAATATTACTATTAATTCGGAAGACATTAATTTTTAGTTACTTGTAGTAAAGTGGCAAATGCTAGTATGGAAGGTACCCAAATCCCAACAAAAATTGCTTCCATTTCGTTTCCATCTGTAAAAAACCAAAAGTATACAGAAACAAGAAAAGCTACAAAAGCTGCTGCTAACATCAAATAAAAAAATGATTTATTTTTCATAAAAACCCCCTGAAAAATTTTAGAATTATTAAAAATTATACATTTATTATNATATTTGATCTAAGTAATTCAGTAATGGTTTATAAAATTAATTGATAATAATATATGNCAATCACTATAAAAATAAAAAATGATAACTAATATTTATTCATNTCAATTTTTATTCTATCTAAAGATTTTTTATAAAATTCTTTATCTAATTCGCAGCCAACTATTTTTCTATCATTTCTAATTGCAGCTATAGCCGTCGAACCAGACCCCATAAAAATATCTAAAATTTTATCTTCTGGATTACTGTATGCTAAGATCATTCTTTCTAGCACTTCAAGATTTTTAGTAGTGGGATGCCATCCTATATAATCTTTTGAGGNAGTATGGTTATTTTTTTCCCAAATTGATGTTGGGATAGAACCCTTTTCATAGTTTTCTCCTGTTCTCATATTCTTTTTTAGTTTTCTTTCCTGAAGAACATTATCTGAGTTAAATAAAAAGTTTTCACCCTTGCTCCAACACCAAGCATATTCATGTTTTCTAGCAAAATTACTTTTNGATCTTCCTCCCCAGTTATATGACCAAATAATCTCATTTTGGGGTTCTAATTCTTTTAATTTTGATGTTTGTAATTTAAATTTTAGAAANGTTTCTGTTTTAAGTGTTCCCCATACAATCAGCATTCGATTTTTTTTCAGTACTCTTGAACATTCCTTAATCCATTCAGAACACCATTTCAGATATTCAGNTTCTGTTTCCCATTGTGAATCCCAACCTTTCCCACCATCAAAACCAATGAAGTATGGTGGATCAGTTATTATAAGATCAACAGAATTATTTTCTAAATTAGAAAGAAAATTAAGACAATCTGAATTANTGTAATTTAAAGACAAAATATTTATTTATTTTTTATTTATATAAATTATAAAAGGTTTGAATAAAGTATTTTTTGAAGAGTCCTATAAAAATNCAAGGACTCTTCAAAAATAATTATTTAGAAAGGATTGCCCTACCAATCAAAATACTCCAAATAGAGTAAATTATGAAACATAAACCTGCAATAGCTTGNAATGAATTTGATTGATCNGGTGCAAAAGCTCCTACAAAAGATAGTACAAAAACTACTACAGCAGCAATCCCTGCTACATAAGTAATATTTTTATTTACTTCATCCCTTGTAGATGCTGCTAGTGCTAAAAATAGTCCTCCAACACCAAAACTAAATAATGATGTGGTATTTATAGCGGATGATAACGCAAGCATATCAGTGGACTTTAAGACCTCACTTGCAGTTGATATTCCTATTGCATTAGCAATAACCCAGCCAAATACAGCAACAAAGAAAAATGGAATAGCAACTCTTCCAATTCCAAATCCATTGCCATCTTGCATACTTTGAATGTAGTACATTTGTCCAGATAATAGGCTAACTAAACCTAAGGTGATTAGAAATGATGTAATTATTCCTAACTCAGAATTTTCAACTTGTATTCTCATTCCTTCTGCAAAATCAAGTGCTTCTGGTGATCCTCCTATACCAAGAACTCCTCCTGGTTGTAGAAAAAAGCAAATCAAAGCTATTATTGGNCCTAAAATCAAACAGTATCCTGCTGTTTTAGCAGGTGAAATTGTTCCCATAAAATTCTCCTAAATTATTNTTTTGTTAATTTATATCCAACATAAATANTGNATAANTTTTATACTAAAAATGCTAAAGCAATTGGTATAAATATTCCCAAAAAGTTTAAATGTTTCTTAATGAGCAATTATAGATTAAGCACAAAACAACTTCAATAAATATTTATAAAAATGAAAAATTACAGTTGGTCTGGCCAGTCTACAGTAATAGCGTCTACACCCAAATCTAATAATTTCCCAACATCCTCTAACCGTTCAAATCCCCAACAACTTACCATGTAGCCATTTAACATTTCAATTGTTTTTGAATTTAGAAGTTTGTAATATGGGAAAATACCATCAAGTTCTAGTTTGGAGCTAAATGCTAAAACATCCTCACTTATACTCTTTACCAAAAAGCCTATAACAATATCTGAGGAATATTTTCTTAATTTAATTATTTGATTTGGCAAAAAGGAACAAAATATAATATCAGGTTCATCGTTCTCAGACTTTAATAATTTTTCTTTCCAGTACTCATTATTTCCAATTATTTCCATTACTTTTTGGACTAAGTATTCTTGATTTCCCTTAATTTCAATTACAAAACTGATATCTCTATATTTATTAAGAACATCTTTCAATAATGGTATTTTTGCTCCAGTATAATTACTTGAAAACCAGGAGCCAAAGTCAAGTTTTTTTAATTCTTCCAAAGATTTAGAATTTACCTTACCTTCTCCATTNCTGGTCCTATCAACAGTATCATCGTGTATGATAACTACTTCATTATCCTTAGANAAATGAACGTCAAATTCAATATATTTACTACCNGTAGAAATAGCTAAATCAAAAGANTCANATGTATTTTCAGGTGCTTTACTAGATAATCCNCTNTGTGCAACAACATACTTCATTTTANAACTATAATTGATCTAAACAACAAACGTGTTATATTTATTNTTAATAATATTAAATAATATGTTTAAAATCTCAATAAGTATAATTNCAGTTCTAATTTTATTGTTANCTATTTACTCTTCTACNNTAGTTAGCATAGATTATTTTGGAGATNANAATTCTAAATTACCAGAACCAAGGCATGAAATGAGAATGTTTCATGAACCATCACCAGAAATTAGAAAAAACGAAATTGAACTAGAAAAACAATATAGACAAAATGACGTATCTAGAGAAATTTCAAANATTGATTCAATTCTGAAAAATTTAGAAAATAAAAATTATGAATCAGTTAAAACAGACCTNGAACAAGAACGNTTAAGAATTCAANATGATNTAGATTTAGATCTCAAGAGGATGGATTTAGATATGTTACGAATGAATCCATAAAATNTAAACANTTNATTTACTTGGATCTTACCCTTAAAAAAATTACCATAAGTAAAATTACTATTATAAAAATAGGTAAAGATATAATATTCCAGCCAATATCAGTATAAAAAATCAGATATGAAGTTATTACCAAAGTAGAAATAAGACTTATATAAATATTTAAGTAGAATAAATTCATATCATAAATCTAAATTATAGTTACTAACCTCAATATTACTAAGATCTCTCATAACTTTTAGATACTTAGATTTAGTGTAATGTGGATTATGATCTGTAATAATCTTTTTTGCTAAATTAGCATTGTCAGAAAGTAAATCAATAACTGTATAAGCCATCATTTTACCAGCTTCAATAACACTCAAATTATAATCTTCAATCAAAAAGCCTGAAGTATGAGCTGAGGCCTCAGTTGCTCCNCCAACATAAGGATGAATGACTGGCATTAAGTGAGCTAAATCACCCATATCGGTTGAACCTCCTCCATGCCCTAGTTCCATATTTTGATTNTTTGAAAATTCTAAATTATCTTTATAAATATTAGTTAAGTTTTGATCATGTGATAAAGGAAAATATCCNGGCAATGTTGTTATTTTTACTTCNGCACCTACTGCCATTGCTCCTGCTCTTAATGCATTATCTACTTTTAAGTTGGCATTCTTTATAGCTTCTATTGAAGAACCNCTTACAAATGTTTCCATTGTTACAATTTCAGGAACTTGATTAACTACAAAGCCACCCTTAGTTATTATGGGATGAACCCGAATATGATCTGAGTCAACAAATGTTTCTCTATTAGAATGAATTCCCATTAGAGCTAAATTTGCTGCATTTAAAGCATTTATTCCTAAATGAGGATCNCCACCAGCATGGGAAGACTTACCTCGAAATTCTATAAATTTAGCAATTAGACCATTACCTGTTCCTCCATAGCCAAAACCAGAAAAATTTCCTCTAGCATGCGTCATCATAGAAATATCTACATCATCAAACTCNCCAAGCTTAACAAACTCTTGCTTTCCTCCTAAAAATTCAAAACTGCCGTTATCTCTTTCAGTACTTCTCCATTCGATTTCAACATATTCTTCAGCAGGAACAGCTATAAATGTTACTGAACCTGTTAAATTATCTAGAATTTCCTTATTATTTAACCCAATTAAACTAGCTAACATATTTCCAAGTTGTATGTGATGCCCGCATGCATGGGCTGCATGAGTTTTTTTATCTTCGAAAGGATGACCAGGAACGGGTAAGCCATCCAATTCTCCTATGATTGCTATGTTAGGCCCTGGTTTTGATCCTTGAATCTTAGTTGTTAAGCCTGTAACAGCAATCTCATCTTTAACNGGTAGGTTCATTGATTGTAATACCCGCTTTACACTTTTACTTGTTTTGAATTCTTTGTATCCTGTTTCTGGATTTATAAGAACGTTTTTNGACAAGTCNATAGGTATTTCTTTTTTTGAATCAATTAGATTTGAAACTTGGGACTTTAAGTTTTCATTAGATATCATATCCACCTCACTTTATCTGATATTACAAGAGAGATTATTTTTTTTCCATAAGCTTTTAGATTAGACTTCTCTTAATTTTTTAGAATACAGTAGACCAATAATAAATATAGGATATGANGAGAATGCACTAATAATTATTGCTATTTTAGCANTAGATAAGTCTGATATAACACCTCCAACAAACCATCCTATGAAAAAGATTGATAAGACTAAAGNGAAAAGACCCATAATTTTATTTCTATCAAATTTTTCTGACTGATCTTGAAAAACTAAAGTAGCAGCAACCATCCAATAAGCTCCACTAATACCCATAAAAAAAAGACATGAGATTGATAAAATATAATTTTCAGAAAATGCAAATATCAATTGCCCTATATCCCACCCAATACTAGATAAAATCCAAATTATAATTCGACTTTTGTAGACACCTGTAAATATTGATAACAAAGAGCCAAAAAACATTCCAGCTCCAACCGAGGCATTCATTAAACCAAAACCAGTTGCTCCTATATCTAAGAGATTTGCATATTGTGGCAAAACAACAAATAGCGTAACTCCAAAAATTGATTGAAACGATGCAATTATAACACCCCAAAACACTACAGGTTTATTCTTGAGAATAAAATAATAAGAAACATATTTACTGGAATTTTTTTTTCTTTTTTCTTGAAGATCTTTTGGATGAAAAATTACTAGAATCATACTAAAAATCAAATAAATTGATGAAAAAATTAACACATACCTAATGGAAAAAGAAGCAATAAGATAAGCAAAAATTATAGGATTTATCATTTCTCCAAAAAAAATAATTAAGTAATAATAAGAATTTATTTTTGAAAGATCTTTTTTAGAGTTCGTATTGACTAAAATTGTCTGGAATGCTGTTTGCCAAATTCCAGGTATTGCTCCAAAAGTTATACTTAATATTAAGAGAATATAAATATTGTCATAGTCAACAAATAACATAAGAACTAATGTTAAAAAAAATAATAAATAAGAAGTAAATAATAATTTGTTTATATTATATTTCTCAGATAAATATGAACCTAAAAAACTTGTAATGAATATTGGACTGGAGCCAGCTCCAAGCACTATTCCAACCCATATATCTTTTTGAGTAATTTCATAGGCTAACCAACTAAATACTAATGCCCTAATATGCCAAGAATACTGAGCAAAGGACTTCGAAAATATTAAAGACTGAAAGCTTTTAGATACAAAAAAAGNATTAGATTTTAAGTAATTAATCAAAAAATTTATTCCCACACTTAAATTAGAAATCCTCAAGGTCTGATACTGAGGGGTAAACTCTTGAGGATTACTAGTATATTAATATTTCCCAAATATTCAGTCAAAACAGTTGTCTTGATGTATCATAATTAAATAATAAACAATATCAATAAAATGCTAAATAGTGAATCAAGACAACAACTAGAAGAAAGAAAAAAATTAAATTCAAAACCTGCATATGAGCTAGAACCTGTTGAAGCAAGAATACAATTTAATAAATCAAAAGCTATCTTTCCTCCTCAAATCATAAATATTAAGAGTATCGAGGATAGAAAAATATCAGCTAACAACACTGAAATTGGAATAAGAATATTCTCTGATAAAGAAGATACCCAACAACCCTTGCTTGTAAATTTCCATGGAGGTGGATGGGTTTTAGGAGATCTTGATGCTGATGATTCAATGTGCAGAAAACTTGCTCAGCTAACTGGTTTTAAAGTGATTTCTGTAGACTATAGATTGGCTCCTGAATATAAATTCCCAACCCCATTACAAGATTGTTATAAATCATTAATATATTTTTTTGAAAATCATGAAGAATTCAATATTGATCCTAACAATATATCTATATGTGGTACGTCTGCTGGAGGGAATCTTGCTGCCGCAGTTTCAATGTTATGTAGAGAAACCAAAAAAAATATTATCAATTCTCAAATTTTATTTTGTCCAGTCACAAATAATAATTTTGAAACAGAATCATACGAAGAATTTTCTGAAGGTTTTGGACTAGAAAGAAAAACAATGCAATGGTTTTGGGATCATTATATTGATGATAAGGCTAACAGATATTCTGCTATTAATTTAGACTCAGAAAATACTAACTTACCTAAAACTTTTATAGCTGTAGCAGAGTGTGATATTTTGAAATCAGAAGCAATTGATTACTACAACCAAATTAAGGAAAATGTGGAAACAAAATTAAAGATATACGACGGCGCACTCCATGGATTTAACACAGATGTTGGTAATATTTCTAATGCAAATTTATGTATGAAAGATGTTTCTGAATTTTTGGTTTAATTTATTANAAATCCTTCATAATCATTATTTGATATGTCTATACATTTTTTTCTGTAAACATCTTGGCCACCAATATAAGGCATAAAAACACGCTTTTTCCCAGGGACATTAGCACCTACATACCATGAATTACAAGAATATCTTAGAGTATTACTTGCTACTTCTTCTACATGATCCATCCAATTATTTTCTGCATAAATTGCAGCTTCTATTTCTTTTTTATTTGATATATTTAACTTCTTAATACATTCATAAATCCACTCAACATGTTGCTCTATTGCCACCATCATGTTGGTTAATACAGATGGACTTCCCGGACCTGTAATAGTAAAAAAGTTAGGGAAACCCTGTATACATAATCCTAAATAAGACCTAGGGCCATCCTTCCATTTGTCTGATAATTTTATATTATCCTTTCCAGTAATATCTATTGATAATAAAGCTCCTGTCATAGCATCAAAACCTGTGGCAAAAATTATAATATCAAAATTATAATTTTTTTCTGATGTGGATAAACCTTCTTGAGTTATTGTTGTGATGGGTGAGGAATTTATATCTATAAGCTCTACATTTTCTCTATTGTAAGTCTCAAAATAATTTGTATCAGCGCAAAGCCGTTTACACCCGATTGTATTTTGTGGAGTTAGAATCTCTGCAGTTCTAGGATCCTTTACAATTTCACGAATCTTTAATCTTACAAATTCTGCAGCAAAATCATTAGCTTCTTGCTCAGATCCAACGTCCGTAAATCCAGAAAGAAAAACTTCTTGACCTCCTATTCCCCATCTTTTATTTAACTCTTCTATTCTTTCATCTTCAGTTAGATCTAAAATTTTCTTTTCAGCATATTGGTTATATCCCACACCTGCTCTTGTATATCTTGCTTTCTCCCTAATTTNTGAATAGTTAGATTTTGATTTTATTATTTCATCTTTACTNAGAGGTCTATTATTTGCAGGAATTGAATAATTTGGAGTTCTTTGAAAAACAGTTAACTTTTTAGCTTCCTCAGCTATAACTGGAATTGATTGCACTGCTGAAGAACCAGTTCCAATTATTGCAACATTTTTATCCTTTAGATCAACTCCACCATGAGGCCATCTGCCAGTAACATACCAGTCCCCTTCAAATTTATTCAATCCATTGAAATCAGGCTCCTTAATTGAAGATAATGTACCAGTTGCCATAATACAAAATTTAGCAAAATATTTTTTATTACAATCAGTTATAATTTCCCATTTTTTTAAATCACTATTATATTTAGCTGACTTAACCGATGTGTCAAAATTAATATCTTTTCGCAAATCAAATCTATCTGCTACGTGACCAGCATAACTCAATATCTCAGATTGATCAGAGTATCTGTTCGACCATACCCAATCTTGTTGGAGTTCTTCTGAAAAAGAATAACTATATTCTATACTTTCAATATCACATCTTGCTCCTGGGTAACGGTTCCAATACCATGTACCTCCAACATCCGATGCTCTTTCAAGAATTTCTACATCAAGATTAAGTTGACGTAATTTATAGAGCATATACATACCAGCAAAACCTGCTCCAACAATTACTACATCTAAGGTCTTATATTTTATATTTTCATTTTGCAACATAGTGAATAATTAATATTTATTCTCTAAATTATACGACTTAAAGTATTTATATAATAAAAAAATTTACTAAACCCTATCTCTAGCATCAATTTTTATCTCTCCAGAGATAATTCCGTAATCATTTACTATTAATGCTCTAGAATATTTTGGAGATACTGTACATGCATGACCAGGTTGAGCTAAAACATAATCTCCAAGATTAAGTGATTCCCCATTTAATTTTACAATTCCATGTTCTTCATTTTGAAAAATCAATTTCGATTTTGGTTTATCTACTAAAACGAATCTATTTTCAGTGACTGGATCAGATGAAATAGCTTTTGCTCCAATATCTACTGTAACTGTATCATTGGATTTATTTTCATCTATTACTTGACCTAAAACAACACCCGCGATTGTAAAATTTAATTCTTTTTGTTTATTATTTGAGGCATCCCAATATATCCAAGTACCAGGTGATAATTTCATGTCTTTTTCATCTATGTAAAAATGAAATGACCAAGATCCTCCAACTATAATTTCACAATTCTTAAGAGAGTATTGGTGAAGTAATTTTTTTTCTAAAAGTCTAATATCATCTAAAGTTTTTTTAGATTCAAGTTTTCTTTCTTCAATATCTGTTTTTCCATACATTTGACCATCATATGCATGAATCCCAAGAACATTTATATTTTCATATTTGAATATCTGAGTTAGAAAATCATCTATATTATCTACAATTACCCCTGTCCTATTCATCCCCGTATCTAAATCTATATAAACTCCATTGAGCCCATTAAGATCTTTTAATAAATTCAAATGAAAGTTATTTGAAGCAATTGTTGAAAATTTAGTTTTGGGGAATTTATTAATAATTTTTTGTAACCTTTCAATCTTTTTTATCGAAGAAATTGGATAGGCTAGTATTAATTCCTCTGGTTCACACTCTGCTAAAACTTCAAGCTCGTTTAAGGTTGATGTTTTGTGCCTTGTAATTCCATTTTTTATTAATTTATTTAGTATTTGCTTAGATTTGTGAGTTTTTGCATGTGGGACCAATCTTTTTTTGTCACCCACTAATGAAATTATTGAATCGATATTTGATTCTACTTTTGATTCAAATATTAGAAACTCTGGAGTTTCAATTTGAGAAACATCATTTAACGTATAATTATTGAACATAATCCATATCAAGTATTAATAATCTAACCACATACTATCAAGGTATTGATCTATTTACATAAAAAATATATCTAAATTGAAGTTTATTTTTCACAGATATTTCATAAAGTGATTTATAAAAAATTAAAAAAATGAAAGCATCAATTTGGTTAGGTGGGGATAAATTTGAAATCAGAGATATTCCTATCCCGGAAATAAAGGAAGATGAAGTTTTAGTAAAAGTTCAGAGAGTTGGCTTGTGTGGCACTGACGTTCATATTACTCAAGGCTTATTTCCTTCTATTCCTCCTAAAATTTTGGGGCATGAATTTAGTGGAGATATCGTGGATGTGGGGAAAAATGTTGATAAATCAAACTTAGGCAAGAGAGTTACTTGTAACACAACATCTAGCTGTGGAAATTGTTATAACTGTAAAAATTGGACAATATCAAGATGCTCTAATGAAGTTAAATCAACAGGAGCGTTTGCAGAATTCTCTGTTATGCCTATAAGTTCTGCCATCGAAATTCCTAAGGGTATGTCTTATGAAGTAGCTGCAATGACTGAGCCTGCTTCTTGCTGTGTTTCCGGTACGGAGATGATTGATTATAAAAGTGATTCAAAAATATTTATTATTGGTTCTGGAATTATGGGAATATTATGTCTTAAATTTGTAAAGGAAAAAAGTATCGATTATATTGTTGTTTCAGAACCTAACCCTATAAGAAGAAAAATGGCTCTAGAAATGGGTGCAGATTTTGTAGTTGATCCAAGTAGTAAAAGTTACGAAAAAGATATAAAAAGATTAAAAGGAGAACATGGATTTGATATTTTTATTGAGGCTGTAGGAAACCCTAATCTATTATCTGAGGGTATTTCATATTTAAGACCGAGAGGGCAAGCATTAATGATAGGAGTTCATCCAGAAATGTCTAATCTTGATTATGATCTTTATGATCTACATTATAGAGAAATTAAACTTTTTGGAGCTTTTGGAAGAGGAAATTATTTTTCTTCTGTTCCTGAAAGAATAGAAAATTTGGGACTTGAAAAACTTGTTACAAAAACTTTTAATTTAGAAGAAATTAATAAAGCAATAAACCTAACTGCAGAGGGGCATGGAATGAAATACATGATTTCACCATAAGCATATGAAAGAAAAAGTATTCAACTTAATAGCACATAGAGGTTTTTCTGAGAGATCACCAGAAAATACAATTCAATCTTTTGATTTAGCATTAAAAGAAGGATTTAATAATTTTGAGTTTGATGTTCAATTAACTAAGGACAAAATACCTGTAGTGATTCATGATAGTGATTTAATTAGAACTACTGGAATAAAAGGAATTATTTCAGAAAAAAAATACTCTGAAATAAAGTCATTAAATGCTAAAAATAACTTCCAAAATTTAACTGGTCATTTTAGGATTCCTACTTTAGATGAGATATTAATAAGGTATAAAGATAAGGCTCATTTACACCTTGAACTTAAGTCTAGAGATCAAGATTTATCAGAAATAGTTTTTAACTTCTTAAAAGAATTTAAATGGTTAAGTTCTAAGAAAAAAATATTTGAACCTGGAGGATTAACTATAAGTAGTTTTTATATTGAACAACTTATGAGATTTAATCATTTTACTAAAGATGAAAATTCTGCATGGTTATTAGAGAAAATTACACATAACGACTTAGATATTTGTAAGTCCAATGAAATAGATTTAATTTGTCCGAGAGCTTTACATGCTAATCACAAAATGGTTTCTGAAGCTTTGGAAAAGAATATTTTAGTTAGGAATTGGGGCGTTTCTAGTGAAAAAGATTTAATTAATGCTTATAATTCAGGAAGTAAAGGAACTACGGTAGATTGGCCAACAAAAGGAAAGGAAATGATATCAAATTATGAAAATAACAAAATTAGTAATTAGAAACTTATCTGGTCATTTTGAATCAGATGGGGAGTTTTGGGAAGAAAGACTTGTCAGACCAATTGATATATATCCTGAATATGCAAATGAAAAACATGAAAATTGGTCATTACAAAAAAATAATAAAGTTTCTACCAGCTCTATATTTGTAGAAATTCATACAGACGAAAATATTTATGGAACGGCTGGCCCAATAGATTCACTTCAAGCAGATGTAATAGAAAAATCACTCTCGAAAATTCTTATAGATAAAGATCCTTTAGCTATAGAACTTTTATGGGATCAAATGCATAGAATTAGTGTTCATGGTAGGCAAGGTATAACAATGATGGCTATCAGTGCAATAGATTGTGCCCTTTGGGACCTAAAAGGTAAATTTTATAAAACACCTGTTTATAAAATTTTAGGGGGTCCTACTAGAAAGGAAGTACCTGCTTATGCCTCAATGCTAGGGTTTAATGTTACAGATATGGGATTAGTAAGAGAACGATCACAGCAATTCAAAGAACAAGGGTTTACAGCACAAAAATGGTTTTTTAGATATGGACCAATGTCAGGTCATGAAGGTCTTAAGAAAAATATTGAGATGGTAAAAACACTAAGAGAAAGTCTAGGAGAAGATTATGAAATAATGTTAGATTGTTGGCAATCTATGGATTATAAATACATTATTCGTCTAGCAAAAAACATTGAAGAATATAGACCATACTGGTTAGAAGAAACAGTTATGAATGACAGGGTTGAAATATATAAAAAAATAAAAGATAAAATTTCAATTCCTTTATCTGGAGCTGAGCATGATTATACGAGATGGGGAATGCTAAGATTTATAGAAAAAAAGGCTCTAGATTTTCTTCAACCAGACATATACTGGGCAGGAGGACTTTCAGAAGTATTAAAAATATCTAATTTAGCAACGACTTATGACCTCATAACAATACCACATGGACATTCATCAAATGCATCTTTACACTTTTCTTTGTCTCAAGTTCCAATACACACCCCCTACCAAGAATTCTTGATAAAGTGGAA
This sequence comes from Chloroflexi bacterium TMED70, assembly GCA_002171675.1. Taxonomy (GTDB): domain Bacteria; phylum Chloroflexota; class Dehalococcoidia; order Lucifugimonadales; family Lucifugimonadaceae; genus TMED-70. The sequence continues at coordinate 30,137 of NHDX01000043.1, forward strand.
TAAAGTTCATCAACATTTTTTGAAAACTCCAGAGATTCCTAAAAAAGGAGTTTTTTCAATAACTGAATTAAATGGATTAGGAATGGAAATTGATTCAGACAAAATAGAAAAAGAAGAAAAATTAGAAATAAAATAGGAGTAATTATGACTATACCTAATGCAGAGGATAATAAAAAAAACGGTATCGGACCTGATATTTGGCTAGCAGGTGATCCTGAAGACCTAAAAGATTGGATGGATAAGGGTGTAAAAGGAATTGTAACGAACACAGTAGTTCTAAAAGATATGACGGATAAATATGGTTCAATTATTGATCTAACTAAAAGATATCTTGATATTACTGACAAAAAAGTTGCTATTGAAATCGATGGACACTCTACAAGTGAACTTTTAGATGTTGGAGAAAAATTTACAAAACTATCTGATCGTATAATCTTAAAGATTCCTATGACTGAGTATGCATTAGAAGCATTTTCAGAATTGAAGAAATCTAATGTTGAAACTTTTTGTACAACCATATTTTCATTAAATCAGGCTGTTATCGCAGCTAATGCTGGGGTTACTCATGTCCTACCGTTTTGCGAACCTTTTTTAGATGTAAACAAAGATTCAACTGAATTGATACGTGAAATAAGTTCAACTTTTGAGGGTTGGCAAAATAGACCTTTCGTAACAGCAGCACTAGTTAGATCTGTAGCTACAGCTCATAAAGCATTAAAAGATGGAGCAGACGGAATAATTATTTTTTGGCCAATTTTTAAAGAAATGATTCAAAATAAATTTACAGATGAATGGAATAAAACTTTTTTAGATCATTGGAACGGTATATATGATGCTGGCAACTTAAATGATATAGGATATAAACCTTAAACTAATTTTGGTAAATATTTTCCATATCATATGCATCTAGAGACAATATTTTTGAGCTTGATCCTTGAGATATAGCTGATACACCAATGCTATCGTTTCTTGAAGGATATAATCTTGAAGCGACACATTGTCTTTCATTAACAAATATTTCTATTACACTTCTATCAATAAATATTCTTAGGTCAAGAGTCTCATCCTCAGACAAATATACAGGTGCTACTTCAGGAGGGCGAGATAAGACTCCTTGGTCTAGACTTGAATATGAAGTATCTAAAGAAATCATACTATCAGATGCATTTAGTCGTTTTTTGAGATCCCAACCTTCATACTTTTCCCAATCTCTAAATCCTCTATTTTTATAAAATGTTATTCTGGTAAACTCCTCATTTTTATTTGATCTTAGTACTCTTAATTCAAACATTGATGCATCTTTAACTTCTGCGGTTAGTAAAATTTCTATAGAATTTCCTGAAATATTTTCAAGAATTTTTTCTTCATTAGGTGAGATTAAAATATTTTTTATGGATTTATGATTTTTTCTCAATGATTCAATATTTCCTGCTGGTTTTATAGTCAATACATCTTTGTTGATTTTATCTTTACCAGCTATTCCTATTTCTCTAGGTAGAGTCATTAATTGGTTCCATCCCATTGTGTCTTTTGAATGATTCATATTAAAAATAACTACGTTTTTTCCATTATCATATGTAGTTGCAGAAGGTGCATGAACTCCTCCAGGGTGCGCTGCTCCAAAATTAAATTCATGATGTGAAGTTACTATAAATTTATCATTATCAATATCATAATCACCTAGTAATGCTTGACCTCCACTCATATGACTAAAGAAGTAAAGTATATACCTGTCTCCAATAGGCCAAAAATATGGACAAGCTCCATCATCTCCAATTTTAGTAAAATTATCTCCTTCAATAAATGGATGCATATATTCCCAATTTATAAGATTTTTAGATCTGAATAAAAAATTTGCCCTTGTCCTTCTTCCAGATGGATTATGAGGTAATGTTCCTCCTGATAAAGAATAATAATACTTATCTTTTTTCCATATGCATGGATCAAAAACTCTGTAAGGTAGATTTGGCCCATCTTCAGTTTGAATTTTTATAACAGGTTTTTTATCATTAATTTTTTCCCAATTAAGTAGTAAATCATCATCAGAAATAGCGATCATATTGCCTACTTTTGTACCATGATACATTGCTATAACTTTATTATTTTCCACAAATGTTGCTCCAGAAAAACATGCTTCTTCAGGATTAGGATAAATTGCATATGGCAAATCTTTCCAGTGAACCAAATCTGAACTATATGCATGTCCCCAATGCTGTCTAGGATCTTCCGGTGGATAAGCCTGATAAAAAAGATGCCAATATCCTTTCCAAAAACATATTCCATTAGGATCATTAAGCGTATTTTCTGGATTAACATAATGAAAAATAGGTCTATGTGGATCATCTTTGTAGGTTGATCTACTTTGGCCCAATCTATGTATTAAATGATCTTTTTCAAGAGAGCTAATTTGATCGGAAAATGAATCAGGATAATTAAATTTTGGTACTTTAGATTCTCTATCTGAAAACATTTGCATTAAATTTAATTTAACATTCTTTCTATATCATCTAGGTGTTTATCCGATGTTTCAAATCCTACACCAAGGGAGTTTACTACCTCTGTAACTTTATCGCAAAAAGGAGTAGGTATATTATTTTTCTTTCCGACCTGACTTACATAACCTGTAAGATAATCAATCTCAGTTCTTCTTCTCTTAAGTACATCTTGCCCAAAAGAAGGTCGACTAGCAGAGCCTGCTTGCCTAGCTTGTTCAAGCATTTGATTTTTTATATCTTCCACATTTTTTTTACTATCTGCAGCGTCTATAAAATCTTTTGGTTCCAATCCTACTATTTTACCCATTGGATATCCTTCAGAGTTAGCTACCTTAACAACCTCAGCTGCAACTTGTATAGCAATATCTTGAGTTAATGGCTTTGACCTTACTTCTGCAGTTCCCCATCCAGTTAAGCCTGCAAGAGGATTGACCATACAATTTATCATCAATTTAGACCATCTCTCATTAATTAATTCTTCAGTATATTCAGATACTCCAACTGCTTGCATAATATCGACAAATTCCTTTAGTCTGTCAGTTACACCACCTGTCAACTCTCCTATTTTATAAGCAACATCTGGTCTACTATCAGTTCTCCAAGCTTTACCAGGTTCTGTGGCCATTGCACTAATCAAAATGACACATCCAAGAGTTTTTTCATTGCCTACAATTTCACCTACTTTTAAATCATTTATTCCATTCTGAAAATCTACAAAATAGCCATCTTCTTTTACATAATTTTTAAGAGCGTAAGTTACCCATTCAGTGTCATAAGATTTTACAGCTATTATTCCAATATCAAATTTTTCTTTTACTTCTTGAAGCTGATTTAAATGTATTGCGTTAGGTTTACAGTTATGAACTTGATCTTGATTAGTTACTTCTAATCCGTTATTTTGAATTTCATTTATATGTTCATGCCATGTGTCTATAAAAGTTACATCGTGTTCATCTTTTGAAAGCATTCCTCCAACAACACCACCTATACCTCCTGCTCCAAATACAGCTATTCTTTTCTTTTCGTGCATTTTTATATCCTTAGTTAAATTATTAAAATTTCTTTGATAATAATATAACTATTTAATAAATGACAATAGAAATTTTTATAGTATTTGGCTTAAGAATAATTTTGTTCTATCTTCTTGAGGATTTTCAAAAAAATGTTCAGGTGTACCTGACTCTACAATAAGACCTTCATCAAAAAAAAGAAATCTGTCTGCAACCTCTTTAGCAAATCCCATTTCATGAGTCACACAAATCATCGTCATGCCTGATTGAGCTAATTCAATCATTACATCTAAAACTTCCTTTATCATTTCTGGGTCAAGAGCTGATGTTGGTTCATCAAATAGCATTATTTTAGGTTGCATAGCAAGAGCTCTAGCTATAGCTACTCTTTGTTGCTGACCACCTGATAATTGTGCTGGAAATTTTTGTGCCTGTTCAGGTATTCCTACTCTTTCTAACAAGCTCATAGCTAAATCATCAACTTCAGATTTTGGTAACTTCTTTACCTTCTGCGGAGCTAATGTAATATTTCTTAAAACTGATAGATGAGGAAAAAGATTAAACTGTTGAAAGACCATTCCAACTTGAGATCTTATTTTCTCAATATTTTTTACATTATTATTTAACTCAGTTCCATTCACTTTAATTAGACCTGAATCATGTTCTTCAAGACCGTTTAATGTTCTGATATAAGTAGATTTACCTGATCCGGATGGGCCTAGAACTACAACTACTTCACCTTCATAAATATCTGCAGTTATCCCCTTCAAGGCCTGAAAAGAACCAAAGAATTTAGTCACATCTTTTGTTTCAACGGATATTTTTTTACTCATTTTATCTCCTTAGTTACTCAAGTTTAATCTATTTTCAATTGATCTACTTATCTGAGAAAGTATTATAGATACTACCCAGAACATTAATGCTACTACTAATAGTGTTTCTATTGATTTACCATAAAATTCTTGCTGCTGTTCAGGTATCAGTCTACCTATCCTTAGTAAATCGGTTATTCCTAATATAAAAACTAAAGATGTGTCCTTAAATATTGCTATAAAAGTACTTACAATTGCAGGAATTACAACTCTTATAGCTTGAGGTAAAACTATAAATAGCAATTCCATTATTGGACCTAGTCCTAAGGCAGTAGATGCTTCAATTTGACCCTTTGGAATTGACTGCAAGCCTCCTCTAATTACTTCTGCAATATATGCACTAGAAAAAAGAGAAAGAACTATCATAGCTCTAATTACTAAATTAATATCGTTTAAAGAAAATATATTTGGAAGGAAATTAGGTAATACGAACCAAGCAAAAAATAACCATGCAATTAAAGGAGCCCCTCTAAAGGTTTCTATAAAAATTACCGAAACTAATTTTATCAGCTTGTAAGAACTTGCTCTTCCTATAGCTAGAAATACTCCTAAAGGAAAGCCAGCTAATATAGCTATAATTGCCAAAATGAGATTTACAAAAAATCCTCCCCATAAAGTAACTTTTGGACCTCCAAACAAAATTAGTATTAAGAATAAAGATGGTAAAAAAATCCCCCATGAAAGAATTAAAATTCTAGATAAATTTTTTCTATGTAATCTATGTTTCATATAGTAAATCAAGGAATATGCTATTGCACTAGAGATCAATATTGCTAAAACGTGAGGTAATAAATTTATGGTAGTAAATATTAAAAAAGGTATAGCAAGAAAAGCTACATAAAATATTGAATTACGGATATTTAATTTGTATGAATAAGCTAAAGTTGCTGAAACTAAAATAGAAAAAATTGAGAAGACTGACCAAATTCTCCACATTTGATCTTCTGGAAATATACCTACTAGTAAAATTTTTCTATTAACCTCAATTAATGTCCAATCAGATGTAAATATAAATTCAAAAAAAATAGAAGCTATAAAATAGATAAAAAATGCACCTAAAAGTGTTAAAATAATATCTTTTTTTGAACCAAATAAATTTTCTTTTATCCAAAAAATAATTTGCATTAAGCACCTATCCTTGTAACTCGCTTATTTAATAAATTCATAAATAATGAAATTACTAAACTAAGGCAAAGAAAAGTGATCAATATTAAAGAAAGCATAGGCAATGCATGCCCAGCATTATTCATGATTGTTCTAGACACCATAAATACATCAGGATATGCAATCGCAACTGATAGACTAGAATTCTTTGTTAGATTTAAGTATTGATTAGTCAAAGGAGGTATTATAGATCTCAATGCTTGAGGAAGAATAATTAAAGTTATTCGTTGATAATTGCTTAAACCTAAAGCTTGAGCTGCTTCAGTTTGACCTTTAGGAAGGCTCTGAATACTCCCTCTAACAATTTCAGTTATAAAAGTTCCGGTGTATAAAACTAATGCGAATAATATTGCAGCAAACTCAGGTGTAAGAGCAAACCCTCCGGACTGAATATATGTTCCATATTGATTTACTTCTAAAACTGGAACATCAGTATATAAATCTATTCCTAAAATGAAATATCCTGCTATAGCTATTGTCAAAAATGTTAGTAACCCCAACAAATTTGGAGATATAAAATTTACATTCTCTTCTTTATATTTTGATGAGTAAGACCTCAGTACTAAACTTATTACTAAACCAATTAGCAACACTAGCACCCATAAACTTCCATTTTCTATAGTATTAATAAACGGAAGTAAAATACCCCTATTTGACCAAACTGAAATGCCTCCAAATGTAAGTGCATTTGATATCTGAGGAAGTTGTAATAAAACTAATTGCCAGAAGATTATCTGAACTAGCAATGGAGTGTTACGAATAAATTCTACATATCCAGCAGCAATTCTATTTACCAAAAAGTTTTTTGATAATCTTGCCAAACCCATTAATACTCCTAAAATCGTTGCAAGAATAATCCCAACCAAACTAACTCTTATGGTGTTTATAACTCCTGTAAAATATGCATCCCATCTTGAATCATTACTTGTGTAATCTACTAAAAATGAATGGCTGATTCCAAAACCAGCTCTACTAGTTAAGTGACCAAATCCTAATTCTAATGAGAATGCTCTAGAAATAATGTAGAACAAAAAGAATGCCATAAAAATGGCAAAAATAAATTGAACAAAAAATTTTCTGAAACTTTTGTCATTTCTCAATACTTCAATTTTTTCAGTAATTGAATCTTGAGATTTAATTTGTTTGTATAACGCAAATAGCATAGCTTAAAATTACAGGGTCAAAATTTTGACCCTGTAATATTTATTAGCCTATTCTATCTGAATGGAGGCGCGTAAATTAACCCACCTTCAGTCCATTGAGCGTTCAAGCTTCCTTCTCTAGTAAGACCTAATGGAACTAAATGCTTGTCATAAACTTCTCCGTAATTTCCAACTTGAGAAATTACATTTTGCATGAAGTCGACAGGAATTCCAAAACCAAAATCAGTTGGTTCTCCACCGTCAAAACCTACACCTAGCAATCTAGCCATACCTGGATCAGTTGGATTTGCAGCCATTGAAGAAACATTAGAACTTGATATTCCACTTTCTTCTGCTTGCATCATTCCAAATACAACCCATTGCACGACATCGTAAAGCTCACTATCATTATCTCTAGTCAAAGGGCCAAGTGGCTCTTTGGATAATGTTTCAGCTAAAACTACGTGGTCAGAAGGGTTAGAAAACCCTGCTCTTTTAGAAGCTAAACCTGACTTATCTGTTGTCCATCCATCACATCTACCTTCTTCATATGCTGCCTGTAGAGGATCATTGGTTTCAAAAGTTAGAGGCGTATAAGCTATGCCTGAACCTGTAAATCTATCATCTAAATTTAGTTCAGTAGTTGTTCCTTGTAGAACACACACAGTCGCACCAGCCATAGATTCAATTGAATCATAACCACTACTTGCTTTAACCATCATACCTTGACCATCATAGAATGTTGGCGCAGTGAAGTCATTTCCTAGATCTCTATCCCTACTAGCTGTCCAAGTTGTATTCCTTATAAGAATATCAATCTCTTCAGCAGCTAAGGCTTCAAATCTAGCAGATGCTGTTAATGGAACATATTCCACTTTACTTGAATCACCAAGAATTGCTGCAGCTACAGCCTTACAGTAATCAATGTCAAAACCTTCAAATTCACCTGCTGAATTTATAACTCCAAATCCAGTTAGGTTGTCATTTACTCCACAAACTAATTCACCTCTATCGATGATAGTCGTAAGTGTATTTGAACCAGAACTTGATGATTCTGTTGATGACTCTTCTTCTGAACAAGCAAAAAGAATAAGCATTGAAAATAGCAAAGATATTACTATTAAAAATCTTTTGCGATAATTTAACATAATGTCTCCTTTCGTTAAAATTACTTCAGGAGTGACACCAGCAACAATTGTTCGGGATTCACCGAGTACGCATTTTCTTAAACTTTATATCAAATAAAAACAAAAATCTTCTGTTTGAACTATATATAATACATAGGAAAGGCTTATATAGGACTTGTTTTATATATTGTTCAAAATTATAGTTATTGTTTCATCAATCTTTTTATTGAAAATTCACTCAAATCGTAGTTTGTTCCATTATTAATAACTAATTCAGAGCATATTTCTCCTATTGCTGGGGTAAATTTAAAACCATGACCAGAGCAAGGTGAGCATATTATTATATTTTCATCATTTGGATAAAAATCTATTATAAAATCAAAGTCTGGAGTATTGGTATATACACATACTCTAGAATCAATTAACTTACCATTTGCTAATGGAATATATTCTTCAAGAAAATTTTTAACAATACTTAAATCATCGGCATTTGATTCTCGATTTAAGTCATTTTCACTAATAAATTTACCATTATGATGCATTGCAACCTTAAATCCTTTATTTTCTATATTGGGTTGAGTGTAGAATTCCATACCATTATCAAGATCCCAACCGGTATTGGGCATGTTGGAATAATGAAACCTATCTTTATCCTTAATGGGGTCAAACCAGAACAGAACTTGTCGTTCAATTTTAACTGGAAGCTTTAAAGAAGGGACAAGATTCTTAATCCAGGCTCCTGAACTAAATATCAATTTCTCAGCAAAATAATTGTTTTTATCAGTCTCAACTTTATAAAATTTTGACTGTTTTCCCCATCCTATAACTTTTTCATTATAATTATGTGAAGATCCATTATTTATTGATTTAGATAAAAAATTAGATATAGCTTTCTCAGGAAATACTGCCCCACTTCTATTTTCAAGTAATCCCTTAAAATTATTAGGAGGATTTAAGATATTATATTTTTCTTTTATTTCTTTAGAAGAAAATTCCTTAATAGGAATATCATATTTTTTTGCAGATTTTTTTGCATCACTTAAGTATTTACCATCATCACCTAGATACATTCCTCCATACTCAAGAATTAATTTATCTTCTATTTCATGATCTAATTCATTCCAAAGTTCATATGCCCTTTTTACAATTGGAACATATGAGGTTCCTTCATGATATGCTTCGCGAATAACTCTTGTATGTCCGTGTGAAGATCCTAATTTATGAGGTGGTTCATACGTATCTAAACCCAATACTTTTACACCATTTTTAGATAGGTAGTAGGATGCTGCGCTTCCCATAGCCCCAAGACCTATAATAATAACGTCATAAATGTTCTTTTTCAAATTTCTAAACTCTCTAATTTATGAAAACCAATCCATTCTTCATCTAAATCCATACCAAGTCCAGGGTTTTGAGGAATACTTAACTTACCATTAGAATTTATTTTAATTTCATTTTCTACACCCCATTGATGAATATGTTCAGGTCTCCAATATTCATAATATGTGTTATTACTTACAGAAGCTATAACATGTAAATTAGCAACATTCATAAGAGAGTTTCCTGCTAATCCTATCTCACAATTAATTCCAAAAGCATCTGCCATAGCTGATTGTTTTACTAAACCAGTTATTCCGAGTTTTCTAGTAGTTCCTCTGATCATTCCAAGCAAATTTTGACTTAAATAATTAGCGGCTTCTTTAATTAAAAAACTTGCCGAGTCACTCATATTAATTGGAGTAATAAGATTTTCTTTCAATCTCTCAATAGCTCTAATATTTGATGTTTCCACAGGATCTTCGAACCAGTAAAAATCATTTGCATCTAATGCCTTACCGACTCTTAATGCTTCTTCTAAAGTATATCCATGATTTCTATCTAGCATTAAGGTCATTTTATCTCCTACTAATTCCCTTATTTTATCTATAGAAATTATAGTTTCTTTTATATCTAATGCACCTGGATGGATTTTATACGCTGAAAAACCTTCAGATAAAAGCTCTTCTGCTTCAGTAAGAAAACCATCTGAATCTGCATGCCTAGGTGGAAAGGTTGCATAAAGAGGAATTTCGAGATTATCTCCTCCCAATAACTTATAGATAGGTTGATTTAGTAATTTTCCTGCTAAATCCCATAATGCAACATCAACTGGTGCCCATGAAGAATATATAGGAAGTCCATGACCACTTAAATCTTCAACTTGAGCCCATAATTTCTCTCTATTATTTACTTCCATTCCTATTATTTTTGGAGCAATAATTTTTTCAATAATTTTAATTCTATCGGAGGAGTCAGCTGCTTGATCCCCAATAAAAGCATTTCCTTCAAAGCCATCATCAGTTAAAAGTCTTAGAACTCCTTGAGTAGTTTTTCCACCAATATCTGATCTTTCATCTATTACTTTTAATGATCCTGTATCTCTCTCAATTACATCTATAAGTACTTTTGAAATTTTCATTTTATAAATCTATATTAATTGTTCCAACATAATCAAGTCCTCTATACATGCCCATGTAATCCATTCCATATCCAACAACCCATCTTTTGTCATCAAGAATAAAGCAATTAAAATCAGGTTCAATTTGCATGTGCCTTTTGCCTAATTTATCCAACAAAACAGCTGAGTAGACTTCTTTGTTTGAAGTTACTTCTAACTTTTCAGTCAAGTTATATAATGTTTCTCCAGAATCCATTAAGTCATCTACTATGACGCTCGGAGAATCTATATCTATATTCTCAGCAAGAAAATCATAACCATAAATAGTAGTTCCTTGGGATTCAGTTGAATTACCATATGTCTTAGCAATTAGGGGAAACATATGGTAGCAACCCGATCTAAGTATTTCAAGCTCAGCTATTAAATTAGAAACAAACATAAGGCCACCAGTCATAATAGGAATAAGATTTACAGATTTTTCCGAGATAAATTTTGAATTAATTTCTTGGGCGACTCTCTTAACTTGCTTATTAATTGAATCTTTGTCCCATAAAACTTCTATGTCGTTTATATTTATTTCTTTCATTTGATTTCTTCTGGTAATTTTTTCCCTAGAGCTTCAGGCTGATTTCCTCCTACTAGGGAGATAATTATTTTGGGTATTGAACTTCTTTCTTTTCTGTTTATATATTGTATGAAAATTAATATAAAAATCATTAATGGAAATGGTAATAATGGCAGAATTTGAGACAAAGCCAAAGTGACTGATTGCGCCTTAATTGCTAGGACTTGTAGAAGTCCAAATGAATATGCTCCTGCTGCAGCTCTATAAGGATTCCAACCACCAAAAATAACTATTGCTAGTACTATCCATCCATAATTTGTTGTATGGCCCTCAGACCATCCATATTTTGTATAAAGAGAAAAAGTTGCACCAGCAAGTCCAAGCAGTCCCCCTCCTATAAGAGTTCCATAAAGTCTCATTTTTTTTACATCTATTCCTCTAGAACTAGCAGCAGTAGGATTTTCTCCAGATGCTCTGATGGACAAACCAAAGGTAGTTTTATTTAAGAAAAACCATGAAAAAGGAATCAATANTATTGAAAAATAAGTTATTAGAGAGTGATTAAATAATACCTCACCAAAAAAAGGGATTTTAGAAAGCAATGGAATTTGCATTTTNGTTATCATTGGTCCACTAATTCTGACATAATCCTGACCCAAATAATTACTTAAGTGTGTAAATAAAATCGTAAGAACAAATCCAACAGCAATTTGATCCATTCTAAGCTTAATATCGCAATATGAAATAAAAAAAGAAATAAATGCTCCTAAAAATATAGCAAATATAAATCCAACTAAAGCAACATCAGTTATGTAACCCATCATAAACCCAAATAATGCACATATCATAATAGTACCTTCTGCGGATAAATTTATTACTCCTCCTTTCTCTGAAATAGTTTCCCCAATAACTGCAATTATTAAAGGGGTACTTAAAGAAATAACGGTTACTAAAGTATTCTCAAAAAAAATCATTTCACAAAAACCTTAGTTATTTTTTGACTTATTAATTTTTCTAATTCTAATTTTTGTAAGACCAGCCAACTAAGGACAAAGGTTGCTTGAATTATACCTATAATACTATGATCTAATCCCATTCTGATCTGAAGCTGACTCCCGCCTACAATTAACGCTGCAAATAAAAAGCTAACTATAAAAGAAAAATAAATATTTCTGGAACATATTAGAACTATAAGAATAGATAAAAATCCAAATCCTCCCGAAATGGAAGGAACTAGTTTATGATATGCTGCAGATGATTGAGAAAAACCAGCAATACCAGCTATTCCTCCAGCTATCAAATAAGAAAAAATAATATATTTATCTGAAGTGAAATAAAATCTTTCTGTTGCAAAAATATTAATTCCTGTAGCTTTTAGCCTTATTCCAAGAGAACTATATTTTATTACAAGTGCACTTATTAAATAAAGAAGTAATATAACTACCAACAAAAACAGAGGAAAATTTGAATTACCAATAGTTGGTACCCATGATGCTTTATCAAAGATATCTGTGCCCCCAGTTGAAGCAATACCTTCTCTTTTCCATGGCCCAATTATAAGAAAAATTACTATACCAGATGCTACAAAATCTAATCCCAAACCACTGAAAATTTCGTGAACATTTGCTTTGACTTTTAGTATTGCAGAAATCAAACCCCAGAATGCACCAAAAATAATAGCCATGAAAATTTGTAAGTAAGGAGAAATAAAATCATCTCCAAAAATTGATCTAGCAACTAACGTTGCTCCAACTGCTCCCATAATAATCTGTCCTTCGATTCCTATGTTCCACATACCAGCTGAAAAGGTATAAATAAGAGCTAAAGAAGCTAATGATATTGGAGTCCAAACTATTATAGTTCTTATAAATTTAGAGTAACTACCTAATGAACCATAAATAATTGATTCAAAAACTTCAAATGGTGATATTCCAAAAAGAATTAAAGTGAAAAATATAATAGTAAGTGTTAGAAAAAGTCTTATTAAGTTTATTTTAAGATTTTCAATATCAAACATACTAAATTATTCCTGAGATATATTTTGCTATAGAGTCTTTTTCTAAATTCTCTTTATATTCAATATTCATTATTTCATCTCCAGATACAGAAATTATCACATCTGAATATTCCCATATTTCATCAATATCAGTTGAAGAAAAGAAAATAGCATAATCTTTCTCTTTTCTTTGTAAAATCATTTCCCAAATCTTATTAGCAGAATTTATATCTAGACCTCTTGTTGGCTGCTCCAATAAAAGAAAGGATTTATTTTCAGGCATTAGTGAAAGCATTACTCTCTGTTGATTACCACCTGATAGCTCATTTATTTGACTAGTAATATCTGCTTTTATATCAAATTCTTTAATCTTTGAATTTGCTTTTTCTTTTACATCATTCCAGTTAATTATATTGTTTCTAGATGTTTCAGATAAACCAAAATGCTCAAGAAGATTCATATCGCTAAATAAGCCTTTTTCTAATCTATCAGCAGGCATGTAATAAAAAAAATTCTTAAAGATTTTTTTATTATTTTCTAATTCTATTTTTGTATTAGAAAATTCTTTAGTAAAAAAATTTTTAATATATTTATCATTAGATGATCCCTGTAGTCCTGCAATTCCTATAACACTTCCTTGTTTGATGTTGTGAGTTTTTGAAATTTCAACTTGATTATTTAAATCATTTTTAGAAAAATTTATTATAAAATTTTCTTCTCTATCAAAATCTTTCCTTGAAATAGAATTGATTTCATTTTTTTCAAACATTACAGAAAGGATTTTATTTGAATCAAAAGGTTGAATAATATTTTCAACTAATTTACCNGATCTTAANATACTTGCTGAATCACAAATTTCAAAAACTTCNTCGAGTTTATGAGAAACAAAAATTATTATTATCCCATCTTTNGATAGCTGCCTTAATGTGTCGAACATTCTTTTTTTTTGTTCTAAAGAAAATGCACTAGTGGGTTCNTCTAAAATAATAAGCTTTGCCCCATTATATAAAAGNCGAAGAAGTTCTACTTGTTGCCTTTCNCCNATAGACAAATTATTTGTCTTACCATTTAAATCTACTGTAACTCTATAATTATTAAATAATTTTTCAATCTTACTTCTTATTTTATTTATATTTCTGTAAGGATTCTTTTCATTAATTCCNATCAAGAAACTTTCAAAAATACTNAGATTAGAAAAATCCAAAGGATCTTGATTTAANAGACCAATNCCNTTTTCAATAGAATTTTTTGGAGAGCCNAAAATAACNTCATTATTGTCTATNAAAATATTNCCTTGATCAGGCAATATTTGNCCAGAAATTATTTTTACTAAAGTAGATTTACCTGCTCCATTNTCTCCAAGTAGAGCATGTATACCNGATTTTAATTCTAGGTTTATATTTTTATTGGCTTCAACAGAACCAAATGATTTGGAAATGTTTTTTATTTCTATATTCATTAAATAATTTGGGCTTCTAATTTATTATAAGAAGCCCAAAAAAATTTTCTATTGACTATCCCCAGACATTCCTTCTAATAATTGAGGAGTGTACCATATTTCACTATCTGTAGCTTCTACTCCATCAGCAAGATAAACTGATCCATCTTGAAAATTAAGAGGACCTGTAAATAGGTTTAATTGGTCAGATGCCAAAAGGCTCATAAANCTTCCAAGTTCACCCTGTTCTGCTTCTGATAGACCATCTCCCATTTTCCATCCAATCATTGAAGAGTCTTTATCATTCATATCTTCCCAATTAGGACCAGCCCAAATCCATTCAGGCTTAAATTCTCCATGAGCAACATTCATAGCTGCTTTAAGATACTCAGGTCCCCAATTAAAGTATGGAACACCTAAACAAACTTCAGGAGCTGTGGCACAAGAATCTTCATAATCATATCCTACTACGAAAACATCTTCACCTTCAGCCGCTCTTTGTCCAGTTACCACCAATCCTTCTGGAGTATCAATATGAGAAACTATTACGTCAGCACCTGCATCAAAAAATTCATTAGCTACTTGTGTNGGATCNGAAGTTACACCTGGAATATGAAACCAAAATCCTATCCAAACAACATCAAATTTTAATTCATTACTACCCTCATAACAGTGTTTAGCACCTAAATAAGCAGCATTAGCTAACCTTCTTGTTTCATCATTTATCAATGGGCCAAGAAAACCGATATGACCAGTTTTTGTTTTTAGAGCTGCAGCACATCCTGCAATCATTTTACCGTACTCCATTTTTCCCATTATATTTCCCAAATTATTAAGGTCTCCTCGATAACCTTTTCCATCAACTTTAGCACTATCACCAGAAGCCCAAATCATTGGAACATCTGGAAATTTTTCAGCTGCGGCAAGAATACCATCTTTCATATCATCAGAAGTAGCAAAAATTAGCTGAGCTCCTTCGTCAATCATATCTGAAGCGACTTGATCAACTGTAAGATTGGGACTGTCTGCAGGATTAATCATATCTGCAACAATCATTTCTCCACCAGAAATTTCTTCTATATATTCACCACCTTCAAAATGTGCTTGTGACCATCCTTTATCATCCTTAGGCCCAACTAAAATCATTCCAAACTTAAATTCCATATCATTCGATCGTGATCATCACCTTCATCATGTTCTTTCTCAATCACTGCGTCTGTAGATTCCACAACTTCTTCTGCTTCCTCACTACATGCAAAAATAGAGAACGTAAGAATTGAAACTAAAAATAACTTAAAAAAAATTTTCATATCGAGTTCCTTGCAAAACTATTTATTTTTTTGATAAGAAAACAATAACACTTGAATAAATAAAATATAAGAATTAAATAATCAATTAAATCAATTTTTTAAAAATGTAACAAAAAGTTAATTTTTGGCTAATATGACTGGAGGAAATTAATTGGATAATTCTTTATTTCAGAAGGCTTTTCAATATTTATTAAATTGATTAAGAAATTCAATCCAATAACCTTACCTTCAAGTCTTTCAATTAATTTTATTGCAGCTTTAATAGTACCTCCTGTAGCAAGNACATCGTCAATTATTATTATTTTTTTTCCATATAAATTTATTTGAGATGATAATTCTAAANAATCTTCTCCATATTCCAAAGAATATTTTTGAAATATGACAGGTGGAGGTAACTTTCCTTTCTTTCTGATTAGTATAAGTGGAATTTTAGATGATAATGCAAGAGCTGATCCTAAAAGAAATCCTCTTGAATCAATAGCTGNAAGATAATCAGGTTTCAATTTATCTATATATTTTCTCATTTCCTCTATAACAAAATTGAAAATATTAGGATCTTGAAATATTGGAGTAATATCTCTGAATGTAATCCCTTNTGAAGGAAAATTGTCTATAGATCTAATGTAGTTACTAATATTCATATATCTAATAATTATATTGATAAATTATCATATGTTANTGGAATAATTTTTCTATCTTAAATAATATTCTTAAAAAAACTAAATATTANGGAGAAAACTATGGCTAATGATAAACCGAACTTTATTGTATTTATGACAGATGATCAAGGATATGGAGATTTATCCTGCATGGGAGCTACAGACTTTAAGACTCCGTCTCTAGATAAATTAGCAAGCGAAGGAATNAGGTTTACAGATTGGTACACNAATTGNCCAGTATGTAGCCCTGCTAGAGCAGCATTACTAACTGGTAGGTACCCAGGTAATACAGGTATAAGAGGAATTCTACCTGGCCATAGGAAAGCTGCTGGGTTACCAGAATCTACTCCAACATTGGCAAAAATATTACAATCCGAAGGATACTCAACTTCTATGGTGGGAAAATGGCACTTAGGTTTAGAAAAAAAATCTAGACCTAATAGTCATGGGTTTGATAATTGGTTTGGATTTTTGGCTGGAAACGTAGATTATTACTCACATATATACTATTACGGTGCAAATACAAAAGATTCAATATTGCCTCAAGTAAATCCAACTCATGATCTTTGGGAAAACGAAAAAGAAGTTTGGATGGATGGGGAGTATTTTACTGAAATTATTACTGAAAAATGTANTGAATATCTAAGAAAAATGAATTCTGAGGGTAAGCCTTTCTTTTTATATGTTCCTTACAATGCACCTCACTATCCTATGCATGCTCCNAANAAGTATATGGATAGATTTTCTAATCTACCTTGGGATAGACAAGTAATGGCAGCAATGCTTAGNGCAATGGATGATTCAGTNGGTAATATTATGGATGAATTAAAAAGATTAGGAGTAGATGATAATACTCTTACATTNTTTACATCAGATAATGGGCCATCCAGAGAAACAAGAAATTGGTTAGANAGTACTCTAGATCCTTANTACGGAGGTACTGCGGGTAAATTTAANGGTCACAAAGGTAGTNTGTTTGAAGGTGGTATTAGAGAACCTGGAATAATGCATTGGCCTGGAAATATTCAAACGGGAGTTGTTTCCAGTGAACCATGCGCTTCTATGGACATCGCCCCAACTATTCTNGAAGCTGCAGGTNTAAATTTAGATGATCATTATTTAGATGGTAAAAGCCTTNTTGAACTTGCTAAAGGAAATGATAATCACGATGATAGAGTTATTTTTTGGGAGTATCTTGATCAAACAGCAGTAAGAAAAGGAAAATGGAAATTAGTTTTAAAAGGAAAATTGATTGATGCTTATGGACCAGTTCCAGATGTTCATCTAGCTAATTTAGAAGAGGATATTAGTGAGTCAAATAATCTTGCTGACAAAGAGCCTGAAATTACCGCTGAGTTAACTAAATTAGCAGAAAATTGGAGAAGTAAAATAGAGGATAAATGGATAAAAGATTATGGAGCTCCAAGTGAAGCTCAAAGACTTAATACTCAAATGGGACTTAGATAGTAATAATGACAAAAAAAGTAATAATTATTGGTGGCGGAGTTATAGGTATGAGTACAGCTTTTCAACTTGCTGAAAAAGGTGTAAAAGATATTACTATAATTGAAAAAGATAATATTGGAAGCGGTTCTAGTTCACAAGCTGCTGGTATNGTTACATGCTTGCAGTGGAATGAAACATCTGTAAAAGCAAGNATGAAATCATTAGATTTATTCGAGAAATTTAGTCAAATTCTAGATGGCTATACTTTTCAACAAGTAGGATGTTTAAATTTATCAGATAAAAAAGATTATGATTTAGGATCTGACTTAAGAGATTTNCATGACGAACTAGGCGCAAAATATGAAATATATATAGGANATGAACTTACTAAAAAATTTAGTGATCTTAAGGCAGAAGATGATGAATACGGAATACTAGATCCAAGAGGCGGCTACAGTGAAGCTCATACATATATACCTGCNTTAAGAAAAAAAATTGAAAATATGGGTGTAAAAATATTTGAAAATGAAGAAGTAAGAAATTTTACATTTTCAGGTAATAAAACAAATGGATTAATTACTTTTTCAAAAACTGAAAANAAAGAAAAATCATACAATTCTGATGCTATTATATGTGCCGTCAATGCTTGGACAAATTTAATACTATCCCCTATTGATTTTAAAATACCTATGAAAAATTTTGTACATGAAAGATTTGTAACTAAACCATTTGATAGAGAACTATTTTTACCTGCAATAAATGATAGAGTTTACCAAAGCTACATTAGAGGTACAGAAGATAATAGAATTTTAGTAGGAACTTCCCAGCATAATCCAGAAAACTTCGTTATAGAAGATAAAGATTTTAATATAAATGAATTACACCCTTATCCAAATGCTTTAGATTTTCTCAAAGACTCTTTCAAAAATAGAGTTCCAATTATTGAGAATAAAGAATGGGACTACCATACTGTTGGATTAATAAGCGTAACCGCTGATGCAACGCCTGTTATTGGACCAGTACCAAATATCGAAGGATTATNTTTATGCTCAAATTTTCATTCAGGTGGATTTGCTTATAATCCAGTGGCTGGAATGCTAATATCTGAACACGTAATAAATGGAGAAACAAGTATTGATTCAGAATCTTATTTACCAAGAAGGTTTGAGGAATTTAATACTAAAGAATACCTATCCAAAACACATAAATTAGAAGATTTAGAAGTAAAAAGACACTAATTTTTGCTATATTATCAATATAAAATCTTAGGAGTTAAATATGGAATTTATACCATCAGTTAAGGATGGAATAAATAATTATGGCATGTTTACTGGAAATGCTGATAGATCTAAATTTTGGTGGTTTCAACTTTTCTTCTTTCTAGGAGTAATAATTGCAACAATAATTGATTATTTAGTATTTGGAACTCCCTATAGATTTATACTGTTATTGTGGATCTTGTTCACAATAACACCTGTCTTAGCAGTGGGATCAAGAAGATTACACGACACNAATAGAAGTGGTTGGTGGCAACTTTTATTAATACCACCAATTATCGGATGGATAATATTAATTATCTTATGGAGNGAAGAATCTTTTGAAACTGATCCTGAAAAAAGACCAATAGGAATACCACAATAATTAAGGAGATTTTATGAATAAAATACTAGAAAATAAAGTTGCAATAGTAACTGGTGGAAATAGTGGGATTGGAGAAGCTACAGCACATTTATTTTCTGAACAAGGCGCCAAAGTTATAATTATGGCACGTAGAGATGAAGAAGGAAAAAGAGTAGAGTCTGAAATTATTAAGAATGGNGGAGAAGCTACATTTATAAAATGTGATGTGGGAGATGAAAATATTGTAAATTCAGCAATTTCAAAAGCNGCTGAAGTTTATGGTGAAATTCATATTTTATTTAATAATGCTGGACATGGAGCAGCTGGAGATTTTCCAGAGTCAACAACTGAAGATTGGAATACTGTAATAAATGATAATTTAAATGGAACATTTTTTGTATCAAGAGCAGTTTGGCCTTATATGGTTAATTCTGGAGGAGGAGCTATAGTAAATATGTCTTCTTTAGCAGCTCAACGAGGATTTTCCCCTAAAATGAAGGAGGAGTTTGGTACTACTGCTCCATCATATTATGTCGCAAAAGCAGGAATTGATGCTCTCACTAGATACATGGCCGGAGTTGGAGGAGATAAAAATATAAGAGTNAATTGTATAAGACCTGGACAGATAATGACTCCAGGAGCGACTAGAGGAACTCTAAGCGATCCAGACGGAGGTCATCATGTTTTTGAATCAATGTTTGATTTAGCTCAAATAATTCCTGGGCCTGGTTATCCCAAAGATGTTGCAAACTTAGTTCTTTTCCTCGTTAGTGAGAATTCAAGGTTTATAACTTCTGAAATTATAAATATTGATGGAGGAGTTGCGGCTAAAATATAAGTCTTAACTCTTATGAAGAAATTAAAAATAAATACAATATTTTTTGATGTTTTTGGTACTGTTTTTGATTGGCATAAATCAATTAGAGAAGAAAGTAAGAACTTTTCATCAAAATACAAACTTTCTTTTGATGAGTTTGTTTTTACCGATAAATGGCGAGCAGGCTTTAGATTACTGCAGTCAAAGGTAGCAAATGGTCAAAGAGATTATTTATCGATGGATGAGATTCATATGGAAGTACTAAATCAATTACTAGATGAACTAAATATAAATGATATTAGTAAAGAAAATCTGGTTAATTTCAACGAATCATGGCATAGATTGAAACCTTGGGGTGATTCAATAGCAGGTTTATCAGATCTAAAAAATCATTACTTAATTTCAACATTGTCAAATGGGAATTTATCAATGTTAGTTAAGTTGTCAAAAAATTCTAATATTCATTGGGACTCAATTTTGTCTACAGAATTTTTTGGTACTTATAAACCTGACCCAAAAGTCTATTTAGGTGCTGTGAAATTACTTGAATCTAAAGCAGAAGAATCTATGATGGTAGCATCACATGCTTATGATTTAGACGGTGCAATTAATGCAGGGATGAAAACTTGCTATGTTCATAGGCCAAATGAATTTGGTACAGGCATAAGTGAAAATTATGGAGATTTATCTAGATTTGATTTAGTTGTAGAAAGCTTTGAAGAAATTTCTGGATACTTGAAAAAATAGAAAGAGGAAAAAATGTCAGTTTATTCAATTAGTAGCATCAATGTTAAAGATTGGGATGCTTATGCAGAGTATATGAAATTGGTACCTGCTGTTATAAAAAAATATGGTGGTAAATATCTTGTTAGAGGTGGTGAAATCATATCGGATAATACAACGTGGAATCCACAAAGAATAGTTATTTTAGAATTTCCTACAATTGAAGATATGAATAATTTCAGAAATTCTGAAGATTACAAACCTGTTGCAGCTATAAGAATTAAAGCGTCAGACAGTGAATCATTTGTAGTCCAAGGGATCTAATTTATCTAATTACGATAAGGCAATCTAATGAAAATAACTTCGATAAAATGCTTAGTTTTAGATAAACAATTCCCCTTTGTATTTGTTGAAACTGATGAAGGTATTACTGGTATAGGAGAATGTTTTAGAAGGCAACCGAGCATTACTAAAATAGTAATTGATGATTTGCTTGCTCCTTCAATAATAGGTAAAGACCCTACAAATACTGATGCAAGATTTAGTGATATGACTAAAGCTGGAAATGCTTTAGAGATAGGTGGAGCTATGTGGATTGGTATAGCTGGATTAGATATAGCATTATGGGATATAAAAGGTAAATCACTAAACAAACCAATATATGAATTATTAGGCGGAAAAATAAGAGATAAAATGCCTATTTATGCAAGTTCAATGAAGAGAGATCTAACTCCATTAGATGAAGCAAAAAGAGCTGTAAAATTTGTAGAACAAGGATTCAAGGGATATAAAATGCATAGTGCCGTACCAGGAAAAATTGATGATCCATCTGATCAAACAATTGATACTGTAACTGAGGTAAGAAAAGCTGTTGGAGACAAAATAGATATTTTAGTAGACGTTAATGGAGCTTATTCAGTTCATCATGCTATTGAGATTGGTAAAAAATTACAAGACTTAGGTGTTTTTCACTTTGAAGAACCTAGGCCACATTATGATCTAGAAGGGCTATCAAAGGTAGCAGATGCATTAGACATACCTATTGCTTCTGGTGAAAATATTTATACTGAATTTGAATATAAAGCTTTAGTAGATAAAGGAAGAGTAGATATTATCCAACCGGATATAGTAAAGACACCTGGATTTACTACTTTTAAAAAAATATCAGAACTTTCATCACTAACTGGAATACCAATCACTTGTCATAATACACAACCTATAATTAGTACAGTTGCACACGCTCACTTTGTATGCAGCAATAAAAATACTCCTTACCTTCAGGAGTACAATATAGAAAACATATCTATAAGAGATGAACATCCAATTCTTACAGAACCTTTGAATATAGATAATGGGATGCTATCTCTTGGAGATAAACCTGGATTGGGAGTAGATTTAGATATGAATATGATTAATAAATTAATTTAATCTAAGAATTAATTTCATTTTCTATTAGCTCACCTACCATTATTGACATCATTATCCCCCAACCTCCTCCTCCTGAAGCTATATAAACACTATTACTAATTTTTTCAATTACAGGAAGATCATTTTCAACTTGAGGCCTAAGACAAGCAGTTTGACTATGAAAAGGGAATTGATCAATATCATTATGCATTTTTTTTGCACTATCAATTAAGAAATCTTTAGCTTGGTTAGTTATAGTTTTATCAAAACCTTTTTCTTCAGATGTCGCTGCTATCCATATTAGGTCATCCTTTTTTTTTATCACTGAACATGAACCGTGAAGATGTAAATCTGTAAATTTATTGTCTGGATCTCGTAATTTTACTATCTGCCCTTTTGAAGGATAAACATCTATTTTTATTGAATTTCCTAAGAGTTTTTTAGTCCAAGGTCCTGATGCTACTATGAGCTTTTCAAATGCGTATGAATAATATTTCCCTGATAATTTAGGAGAATTATCTATTTCATGAATATCCATAATTTCATCTTTTATAAAGTTAACTCCATTTTTTTTACATTCATTTTCAAGATAAGTTTTATATTTTTTAGAATTAATAAATATAGTGCCATTAAATAATGATAATGAAGGGAAATAAGATAGATTTATAAATTTTTCTATTTCAATAGATGCCTTATTCTGAATAGAAAAAAAGTTTCTTTCAGAATCTATTTGATGAATTAAGTCTTCAATCATTTTAAATTGAGAATCATCTTCAAGAAAATGAATAGTAGGTCTAATTTCAAATTCAATTTCTTTTTTTGTTTCATCATCCAAATTTAGAAATTTTTTATATGCATCAAGGCTTATTTTAGCAACTGGTAAAGGTTTAGTTTCATGCCCATGGCCAGAACCTCCCAAAATAGGATCAATTCTTCCTAATGCATTAGATGAAGCTTCATTTGGATTCTCTGATTTATCAACAACTGTAACTTTTTGCCCTAAATTAGATAAATGAGCTGCGATAGAAAGACCAAATATTCCAGAACCAATAATTATATTTTCACTGGCAATTTTCATTAATCCGTATGTCCTCCAAAAGCGTTTCTCATGGCAGAAAGAATCTTACCAGAATAAGAATTTTTATTCTTAGAATTAAATCTTTGAGAAATTGAAGCATATATACTTGGAATTGGAACTGCAAGATCGATAGATTCCTTAATTGTCCATCGACCTTCACCAGAATCCCCTACTTCAGAGCTAAATTTACCAAGATCTGAATCTTTTTTTANCTCTCCAGCAATAAGGTCAATCAACCAGGATTGTACAACTGAACCAGTTCGCCAGTTTTGGGTTATTTCATCAANTTTTAANTTATATTCTNTTTTATTTTTTAGGATTTCAAGTCCTTCAGCAATTGATTGCATCATTCCATATTCAATTCCATTATGAATCATTTTTACAAAATGCCCAGAACCTGATTCACCAACAAAAAGTCCACCTTTAGTTTCTGCAGTAGACAATGTAATAAAAATTTCTAAAACTTCTTTATAGGTATTTTCTGANCCCCCAATAGTCAAGCAAAAACCNTTTTTTAAACCCCAAACTCCTCCGCTGGTTCCACAATCTAAAAAGCTTATTCCTTTTTGAGAACAAATTTTAGAATTATTTATAGAATCTTTATAATAACTATTTCCACCATCAATTATTATGTCTCCAGTATTCATANGTTTTGATAATTCTTTAATTAAATCATTAGTTGGATCTCCGCTGGGAACCATCAACCATATAATTTTTTTGGAAGTAAATCTTCCCATTAAGCTAGATAAATTATTATCAATTTCATAAGAACNACTTAAGTTTTTAGACAATTCTTCATCTTGATCATATCCAAAAACTGTAAATGATGAATCACTTAGCTTTTGGGCAATTTGACTNCCCATTTTACCTAAACCTACAACTCCTATTTCCATAATCAACCTCAAGCTTACAATTTAAAAATTTACTATCAATTGAATATTATTTTAGAGCATATTTGGTTACAAAGGAATTGCTATTTTGTAGATTCAAATTCTTTATCATGAAGATAATTAGCAAAGCCTTTTACCCAATCATCATTATCATTCAAGCTTGGAATCAACTTAACTGATTCTCCACCATTTTTTTCAAAATCTTCATGATTTTCTACAGCAATTTCTTCTAGTGTTTCAAGACAATCTGCAGTAAAAGATGGACAAGCAACAGAAACTTTCTTTATACCCTTTTCAGCTAAGTCTTCNAGAACATCNACTATGTTTGGTTGAATCCATTGTTCTGGACCAAAAGTACTTTGATAACAAACCTTNAATGGTTTATCAGGATCTATAATATCTGCAAGTTTCATGATAGTTTTTACACAATGAGATTTATAACAAAATTCATTGTTTTCACTAACTTTTTCACAGCAATTTTCTATTTTTTGACAATGAGACTGAGAAATATCGGATTTTGTAAGATGCCTAACTGGAAGTCCGTGGAAACTAAATAGTAAATATTCACTATTTTTATATTCTTCAGAATCTATAATACTTTTAGCTAGTGATTTAAGATAAAAATCTTCATTATAATAGTGCTCTACTTTAACTAATTCTGGGTTATAATTTTCTTCTTTNAGAACTCGATCAATTTCAGTAAATGTAGATCCAGAAGTTGCTTCAGCATATTGAGGAAACATAGAAACTAAAAATAATTTTTCTGTTCCATTATCTCTTAATTTTTTTATTGCACTTTCTATTGAAGGATTTCCATATCTCATACCTATTTCAATATTTCCATTAGTAAATTTTTTCAATTTCTCAGTAAATTTGACTGTATTTACTAATAGTGGAGAACCTTCTTCTGTCCAAATTCCTTTATATTTATCCTGAATTTTTGCTGGTCTAAATGGAACGACAATTAAATTAACTATCATCCAACGAAGTACAGAAGCAAAACGATTTTTTATCTTATCGAATCCTTTAGAATATTCTTCAGGTCTNGTNGAAGGATAATCAAGCATATCAGGATCAGATAAAAATTCTTTTAGATATCTTCTCAAGGCAGGTATGNTAGGTTCGTCAGGAGTACCTGTGTTAAGTATTAAGTATCCATTTTTTTTTGATTCAACCATAAAACTCCTGATTTCTTTCGTTGACACTTATCATTCTAAATCCTACTTTTTTTTAAAAAAATAAAAAAAGTATAGATTTATTTTTTATTTAAGTTACCTTCAATAGAAATATTCGGTAACCAATTCAAAAATTTTGGTAAATACCAAGCTTTAGTACCTAAAATTTTCATTACACTGGGCACCAAAATTGATCGTACAACTGTAGCATCAATAAGTACAGCAGCTCCTAATCCAAATCCCATTGATTGGAAAAAGGCTAATTCACCAAGAGCAAATCCTCCAAAAACAGCTACCATTATCAAAGCTGCACCAGTTATTATGCTTGCTGTTTTTCTTAGCCCAAATGCAACTGATTCATCTGAAGAACCAGTTTCATCAAAATGTTCTTTTATACGGCTTAACATAAATACGTGGTAGTCCATTGATAATCCAAAAAGAATACTAAACATAAATAGTGGCAACCAAAATTCAAGTTGATCAACCTGTTCAAATCCAAATATATCTATCATAAATCCCTTTTGAAAAACTAAAACTAATAATCCATAGGCCGCTCCTACAGAAAGTAAATTCATAATTATAGAAGCTATTGAAATAGTTATTGATCTAAAAGCAAATAACAAAAGTATCAAACTCAAAGAAAGCACTAAGCCTAAAACAATTGGGAAATATTCATCTGTCATTTGAACTGAATCTACTACCTCTGCAGATTGACCTCCCACGTAAACTGTATAGCTTGAAGAAGGTATTCCAGAGAAGGCTGATGGAATAATTTCATTTCTTAAACGTTTTATAGAATTAAGCGAAACTTGATTTTGTGGATCACCAGGAATCATAGAAGTCAATTCAGCAAAAT
The DNA here is from genome assembly GCA_002171675.1 of Chloroflexi bacterium TMED70. Classification (GTDB taxonomy): domain Bacteria; phylum Chloroflexota; class Dehalococcoidia; order Lucifugimonadales; family Lucifugimonadaceae; genus TMED-70. The sequence continues at coordinate 56,364 of NHDX01000043.1, forward strand.
TCACGGAAGATTCAATATTTATTTCAGGATTTAAAAAGCCTTCATCATTTGCTAAACTTTCTTCAACTTTAGAAATAGCATTTTTAATTTCATCCGATTGCATATCTGCATCTATCATAACTGTAGCAGGAGCATTAGAACCAAATCCAAACTTTTCATCAAGAAGAGTAAAGCCAATTTTTACTGGTTCATTATCAGGTAAAACAGAAATCCCACTAGTTCCTTTTTCTAAATCAAAATAAAAATAGGACAGAACTAATAGAAATCCAGCAGCTAAAGTCATACTTATATAAGGTCTTCTCATAACTTGAAGAGTAATAATATTCCAAAAACCACCTTCTGATTCTTTTGATGACTCATCCGGATTAAGAAATTTAATATTCATTCCTTTGTTTCTGAGGACAGATAAAAGTATAAGAAATAGCATTACTAGACCTGAAACTATTAGTAATATTGGTCCCAGTTCTTGAGTAAAAGCTACTACTAAAAATCCCGCTATATAAAGAAGAATTGTTATGCCTTTTGGAACACCAAAGCTGTTAACTCTATCACCAAGAATTCCGATAATAGCTGGAAGAATAGTTACTCCAGCCATAACAGCAACAAAAACTACTACAATAGCTCCAACCCCAAAAGCTTGAAAAGTTTTTTCTGGAATTATAAACATTCCTACCAAAGCAAGAACAACAGTTAATCCACTAAACATCACAGCTCTACCGGCTGTACTACCTGAATTGATTATTGCATCGTGTTTTTCAAATCCATTAGCTCTTTCCTCTCTATATCTAGAAAGTATGAATAAACAGTAATCAATTCCTACTGCAAGTCCCATCATAGTCATAATATTTGGTACAAAATCATTTAGATCCACTAATTGACCAATTATTGAAACTGCACCAATGGAAACAAAAATTGCTACTACAGCCAAAATGACTGGAATTATAGCTGAAGTTACTGAACCAAAAACTAAAGCTAATATTATTAGTGCAACTGAAATACCAATCGTTTCTCCGGTTACAAGATCTTTTTCAGCTATGTGAGCAAAAGAGTACTCAATTGATTCTAAGCCAATAAAATAGTACTGAAAAGAATCATCAGAATAATCTTCAGTAACATGAATTAATGGCCCTACTAATTTCCCACTAACGAATGGAGCTGAAATCATTACGGTTGTACCATCTTGAGAAGGATTAATTTGATAATCTTCAACTTTTCCTACATTCTGATTGACATCAGACTTATTGATTTCACTTTGAATTTTATTAAAAAAACCATCCAATGACATTAAATATTCTTCTGATGGAAATTGAAATTTGTCAGAAGTTACAACTAATAGATTGTCAGAGGTATCTTCTTTAGGTGATGAGGATTCCTGCTTTGGATTTAGCTCATTCATTTTTTTATCTTTTAACTTTTGAGCAAGCTTAAATTCTTGGTCTTGAGTAGCACCTTGTCCACCACTAAGTGCACTATCTAAGTAATTTTGTGATAATAAGCCTGCAGAAATCATAAGTAAAATCCAAATTCCTACAGTTACAAATGGTCTTCTTGCACAAAAACTGACTAAAGATTTTAAAGACATTTTATATTTTCCTTATTGATGGTGAATTGTGTATGTAAATTTATTAAAAATACTTAAAAATTGTATTTGGGTGAATTTTTCTTATGTTAAGTATTTGATAAATGTCATATATTTATTACATCTAATTACAATCCCGAAAAAGATTCAAGAGCTTTGTGTCTAGAATCTTTTAAATCAATTATAGGTTTAGGATAATTAGAGCCTAAATTAACATTAGCCTTCATAAGTTCATCTTCAGGAGCATTCCATGGATCAAATAAATACTTATTAGGTAATTTACTTAATTCAGGTATATATTTTTTTGTGTACTTTCCTTCTGGATCAAATTTTGATCCTTGTAATACAGGATTAAAGATTCTAAAATACGGAGCTGCATCAGCCCCAGTTCCTGCTACCCACTGCCAACTAGCAGAATTGCTGGCTAAATCTGCATCAATCAAGCAATCCCAAAACCATCTTTCCCCTTCCTTCCAATGAATCAATAGATTTTTAACTAAAAATGATCCAACTATCATTCTCACACGGTTATGCATATAGCCAGTTTTCCAAAGTTCTCTCATACCTGCATCAACTATAGGATAGCCAGTTAACCCTTTTTTCCAAGAATTAAAAAAANCTGGATCGTTTCCCCAAGGAAAATTGTCAAATTTAGATTGTAAGTTTTTTTTATTAAGCTCAGGAAAGTGAAAATTAAGATAATAAGAAAATTCTCTCCAGCCTAATTCACTTTTAAAATGATATAAATCTTTTTCTGAGTAGGCATCAGATTTTTCTTCTAATTCATACCAGATTTGGTTTGGAGAAATTTCCCCAAAATGAAGGTGGGGAGATAATTGTGAAACATTTTCTTTAGAAGGAAAGTTTCTACCATATTTATATCCATTTAGACCATTTTCTAAGAAAATTTTAAACTTATCACTAGCATTATTCTCGCCAGGTTGCCAAAGGTTTTCAAACTCAGAATACCACTTTTTTTTGTCTAAAAGATTTAAATTTTCTAAATAATTTCTATTTCCTTCATTATCAATAATTTTTTCTATATTAGGTTTTGGTATAGGGAATCTTGGTGAATCATGGTTTAGGCATCCTTTCTTATAATAAGGAGTAAAAACTTTATATGGAGTTTGATCAGCTTTAAGAATTTGATTTGGTTCCCAAAGTAGATTGGAATTATAAGAATAGGCTCCAATGCCTTGATCAATCAAATATTTCTTGATTTTGGTATCTCTCTTAATTCTCCAAGGCTCATAACATCTATTCCAGTAAATACTCTTTACATTAAATTTAGCTATTAAGTTTTTAAATATTTCTAAAGGATTTCCGCTATAGAAAGAAATTTTATTATCTAATTGTTTATTGAGATTTTCAAGAGACCTATGTAACCACCAGCGACTTGCTCCACCCATTTTGTTCTCTCCAGAATTTATATCATCCAAAATATANACAGGTAAAACATTTTNNGATTCGAGAGANTTAGTCAATCCTGGATTATCGGAAAGTCTGAGGTCTTGNCTAAACCAAAANATGGATATGTNTTTTTTTGNTGTCATNATATTATTCTAATGATTTACTATCATTAAGTTTTCTTTCGAATAAAAAAAGTCAAATAAATTTAACCAAGGATATAAAAAACCTATATTATAATCTAAAACAATTTACTTTTTTGGAGTCATTATGGGTACCAATTATCAGGATGAAAGATCTCACGGAGTTAGAGTATCTGATGCGTGGAAATTTAGAGGCTTAAAAACAGTAGTATTAGAAAACAAACATATTCGGGTAGAAATAATATCTGATAAAGGAGCAGATATTTCAAGTTTTGTTCATAAATCAACTGATACAGAACTAATGTTTAAAACTCCTTGGGGATTGAGAAATCCAAAAAATAATGTACCTCCTTCAGGAGATGGTGCTTCAGTTTGGCTAGATTATTATGAGGGTGGATGGCAAACAGTTGTTCCACATGGAGGATACCCTAGTAAATATTATGGTGCAGATTTTGGTATACATGGTGATGTAAATAATATTCCTTGGGACACAAAAATAATTGAAGATACATCAAAAAAATGTACTGTCGAATTTATTGGTAGAAGCCTAAGAAGCCCATTTGAAATAAAAAGAGTAATATCACTAAATGAAAACGATAGCTTTATAGAAATTAATCAAGAGGTAAAAAATTTTGCTGAAGAAGATTTGAATATTGTTTGGTTAGAGCACATAGCAATTGGGGGTTCTTTTCTTTCACAAAATTGCACATTAACTGTTCCAGATTGTACTATTCTAACGCATCCAGAAGATGCAGATAAATCATCTAAATTAAAACCAAATTTTAAAGGTAATTGGCCATATGCTGAATATAAAGATGGGTCAAAAAATGATTTTAGAAAAATACCTGGTAAAGATGATAGATCTTTAGATATGGCTTATTTTACTAATCTATCTGATGGATGGTATGCGGTCACAAATAATGATTTGAATATTACTTGGGGAGTAGAGTTTCCAAAAGATTTATTTAGGTATATTTGGTACTGGAGAAATTTTGGGGGAGGATATGGTTATCCGTGGTATGGCAGATGTTACAATGCAGGATTAGAACCATGTACAAGTTGGCATAATGGAGGAGTAGAACAGGCTGAAAATAATGGATCAGCTCACAATGTAAAATCAGGAGAAATCATAAAAGCAAAAATTAAAGCAGGAATAATCCAAGATTATTCTCAAAAAAATTCAGAGAATCCTTTTGTGTAATTACTCACCCTGGAGGTCAGCATCCCAACCACCTTTGGCCATTATTCCTCCATCAACATTTATAAATTCTCCCGAAATATATGATGCTTTGTCAGTGCATAAAAAAGAAGCTACATGCCCAATTTCATGAATTTGCCCTACCCTACCTAGAGGTATAATTTCTCCTAAAGACTCAAGGCTATCTTCTATATTTCCAGTTATAGATTTTCTAACCAATGGAGTGTCAAATGCTCCAGGATTTATAGTGTTGACTCTAATATTACTTTTTATGTAATCTAATGACATTTGCCTAGTAAGTGATATTACTGCGCCTTTACTTGCAGCATAAGGTGGAACTAATTTCTGTGATTGGAGGCCTTGGACACTTGAAATATTTATTATTGATCCTTTACCTATTTTTTTCATATGTGGAATTGAATATTTACTCATCAAAAAATAGCTTTTTAAATTAACATTAATTACTGCATCCCACATTTCTTCAGTAGTATCTTCGATATTTTTATAGGATGCAGGGGGTTGAATTCCTACATTATTTACTAAAATATCTAACCTACCCAAAATATTGACACAATCATCAACTACTTTTTTAGGAGAATCAGACTTTTCAAAATTTGCTTCCAAAAAAATTGCCTTTCCACCTTGTGATTCAATATCTTTAACAGCTTGATTTCCATAATCTTTTGAAATATCTGCAATACAAACAGTAGCTCCATCTTGAGCAAGCACATTAGTAATTCCTCTTCCTATACCCTGGGCTCCTCCAGTCACTATTGCTACTTTTCCTTTATGATCAGGCATGTTAATCCTTTCTAAGTTTCTTCTCCAAAAAGTATACACGATTTATATTTATGGTGATATTATAAATTTCATATTGGAGTAAAGGTGTAAAGTGGAATATCATGTAGAAAAATTAGCATCACCTAATGCTGTTGTTGGAGAAGGTCCAGTTTGGAACCCAGAAGAAAAACGATTATATTGGACTGATATTTATGGAGGTAAATTATATAGTTATGATCCAGTTAGTAAGACTAATGACTTGATTCATGATGGGATTAATGTTGGTGGTTTTAGGTTTAACGAAAACGGAGGATTATTACTAGGATCTTGGGAAGGAATTTATTTATGGGATTTAGAAAATGATTATAAATTATTAAGAGATGGCGCAATAAATGATACTGGTATAAATATTAGAATTAACGATGCCACTGCTGGACCAGATGGAGGGTTTTATTGTGGAACTGATGCAACAAACTGGGAAAATGACGTTGTTTTTAGAATAAATCCAGATAAATCAATAAACGTAATTGATGAAGGAGTTAAACTATGCAACGGTATGGGGTTTTCTCCTGATGAATCAACTTTTTACAGCACAGATTCTTTAAGAAAAATAATATATAAATGGGATTATAATAAGATAAAAAAATCAGTAAGTAACAAAAATATTCTTGTAAATTTAGATGATGATTCTGTAGGAATTGTTGATGGTATGACTGTAGATTCAGAAGGTTTTATTTGGTCTGCTATATGGTTTGGATCTAAAGTTATGAGATTTGATCCAGATGGTAAATTAGAAAGAGAAATTCATTTCCCCGCAACTCAGACTTCTTGTCCAATGTTTGGAGGAAAAGATCTTAATGAGCTATATGTAACAACTGCGAATGCAGGAACAGGCGATCCTCCAATTGGGTCTGAACCAAAAGGATATGATAATAATGCTTATCGAGGTGGAGATTTATTTAAAGTTACATTAGACATACAAGGAAAATTGGAATACAAAACAAAATTTTGAGGAGTTTTTTATGGGATTGTTAGATGGTAAAAAAGTTCTAATTACTGGAGCAAGAAAAGGAATTGGGAGAGGCATTGCAATTACACTAGCCAATGAAGGAGCCATTGTTGGAATAAACGATATTTTAGAAGATCAATACACCAAGAAATTATTGAGCATAATTTCTAAAAAAGAACCTAATGGTAGTTTTCATAAGGGTGATGTTAGCACAATAAATGGTATCAATGCCGTTTTTGATTCTTTTATGGATACTCACGGGCAAATAGATATTTTAGTTAATAATGCCATATTTCCAGATCAACAAAGACCTTTTTTTGAGACTGATGAGGTTTATTGGGATAGGATGATGAATTTATCTCTTAAGGGTTACTTCTTTGCCTCTCAAAGAGCTGCAAAAGAAATGATATCAAGTGGTGAAGGAGGAAGAATAATTTGTTTATCAAGTGTTCATTCATATATAGCTATGCCAAAATGGACAGCTTATGGAACTGCAAAAATGGGACTTAGAAGAATGGTAAAAGGCATGGCTGCAGATTTGGCTGGTAAAAATATAACTGCAAATTGCATAGCCCCTGGTGCAATTTCAAATAGATTACCTGAACTTGATGACGAGGCTGTCGATGGCCCTCCGCATAATCCTGACGAATTCAAGAGATTTGTTCCATCAGGAAAAGGAGGATTACCTAGTGATATTGCAAACGCTGTTTTATATTTATCCTCAGATTTAGGTCAATATGTGAATGGTGAAACTTTACTAGTCGACGGAGGAATGATTGCCTCTCAAAAATTTCATGACTAAAAAAATTATAAACAAGGATTAATATGAAAATTACAGATTTAAAGGTTTATCTCACAAGACCAAAAAGTAGTACTAGATCATGGTTGTTTGTTGAGATAGAAACTGACGAAGGCATTACTGGGACAGGAGAATCAACAAATTCTGGTGGAGGAGGAGCTCTAGTTTTGGCACAAACCTACAATATGATCAAAAATGATCTAGAGGGTCAAGATTTTTCTGAAGGATTAATTGGTGAAGATCCTGCAAATATTGATTATATATGGCATAAAATTTACAGACGATTTGGAACACTAGGGTCAAGAGGTTTTGCAACAACTTTATTAAGTGGGATAGATATGGCACTTTGGGATATAAAAGGAAAAGCCTTAAATAGACCCGTTTGGGACTTACTCGGAGGAAAAGTAAGAGAATCAGTTCCAGTTTATTCTCATGTTGGAAATTTAGAAAATATTGAAACTGCAGTTGCAGATGCAAAAAGACAAGTTGCTTTGGGTTATGAAGCACTAAAACTTGATCCATTTATGCCCGAAATGAAATTTCATCATAGACGTTATATTGATGGGAAAATATCACAATCTGGAGCTACATATGCTGATGATCTAATGGGTGAGCTCAGAAAAAATGTTGGACCTGAAATAGAACTAATGATAGATGCTCATGGAAATTTTGATGTTTCTACTGCCACAGAATTATGTAATCGAATGAAAAAGCATAACTTAGTATGGTTTGAGGAACCTTTACAACCAGAAAGTCTTGAGGCACATAGACAGCTTAGAAATAATACAGATATTAATCTATGCATTGGAGAGAGAAAATTTACAAGATGGGATTTTGCTCCTTATTTACAGGAAGGTTTAGTTAACTACATAATGCCTGATATATGTTGGACTGGAGGAATCTCAGAAATGAAAAGAATTGCGGTTCTTGCTGAAACCTATTATGTACCAATAAGTCCACATGATGCTTCTGGTGCTTTCAATGTTATAACAGGGGCACATGTATTAATGAATGTCCCAAATATATACAGGTTAGAAATGACTGATCATGCATTAGAAAATTATAATTCTGTAATTACAGAACCTTTAGATATAAGAGATGGACACATACACCTAAATGATAAACCAGGCTTAGGTTATGAACTAAATCATGATTTTATTTCATCAAATCCTGATCCTGAATGGGAGAAAATTATAAATTCTTGAAATATAAAATCCTTAAAGAAAAGAGTTAACTATGATTAAAATTCCTATAGCTATAGTAGGAGCAGGTGGAATGGGAGGTAGGCACTTAAGAGCATTAGATGCACTTTATAAAAGTGGAATGTCAAATGTTGAACTTATTGCTGTCTGTGATATTAGAAGAGAAAATGCTATTCACTTGGCAGATAAAGCTGAAGAAATCCTTGGCTCAAGACCAATTGTTTTTACATCTATGGAGCAAATGAAAAAAGATAGACCTGACATTCAAGCAGTTGATATTACAACTGATTCTGGTTCACATCACTTAATTGCAGAATTAGCATTTGAACTTGGATACAACGTTCTTTGTGAAAAACCTCTATCCCTGACCATCAGAGGCTGTAATCGTGTTATAGAAGCTTGGAAAAAAAGTGGAAAAGTTTTGAGTGTTGGAGAACAAGAAAGAAGAGATCCTATTTGTAGATTAAATAAAGCAATTATTGATGAAGGAATTATTGGTAATCCATATAGTTTTATTCAGGGTTCAGCTAGAGGAGGAAATGATATTATTATTTGGCCTTGGAGGCATTATAAAAATATTGGAGGTATTTTTGTAGATGCAGGAGTTCATACTGTAGATCAAATGATGTATTACTTGGGAGATATTGAAGAAGTATTTGCTGTATCTAAAATTTGGGAACCTAAAAGATATAAAGGTGAGAAAATTGGAGTTGCTAATTTTTATGACCATTGGGTTAATGAGGTGCCTGATGAAATAGATGCTAATGCTGAAGATATGGTTATTTCAACAATGAAATATAAGAATGGAGCTGTCGGACAATGGACTTCTTTTTTTGCAGCCCATGGTGAAGTAACTGAATACGGCATGATTTACGGTAGTAAAGGGTCTATAAGGCCTGCTAAACAGCGAAGAGGAGATCCTTTGACTATAACCTTAGACGGAGCAGGAACTATATCTGGAAATGATGTTCTAGAACTTGTTCCAAATTTTCATCTTGATGAACTTCCTGCAAGATTATTCGGCTCGGAAAGATTAGGGTCTTACAATACACCTTTTGAGGATGCAGATAGATTTTTGGTTGCATTAGAATATTTTGAGTTGGGTCAATGTATAGCTGATGGTACAAAACCTGAAGTTGATGCATATATAGGAAGAAAAGATCTTGCCGTTTGTAATGCAGCCTTAGAATCTTCAATTTTAGGTAGATCAGTAACAATAGAAGAAATAGAAAATGAAAAAACGTCAGTTTATGAATCTAGTATTAACGATCATTGGAAAATATAAGAAAGTGAGCAAAAAAATTGAAAATTGAAAAAGTTGAAACCTTCTTTGTTTCTCGTTTTCTTGTAGTAAAAGTAACTACAGAAGATGGAATAGAAGGAATTGGAGAATCATGCTATTGGTCGTATCCAAAAGCTGCTGAAGCAACTATTCATGGTTTTAGAGATGAATTAATTGGTATGGATGCAGATAATATTGAACATATTTGGTCATATCTATGGAGGTACAATTCAGCTTTTAGAGGTAATAGTATTGGAGGAGCTATAAGTGCTATTGATATGGCTTTATGGGACATTAAGGGCAAGAGACTAAAAGAACCAATTTGGAATTTACTTGGAGGCAAGGTAAGAAATAAAGTAAGAGCTATTGCGCAGGGAATATCAGGAAATTCTCCGGATGAATTTGCTAAAGGTGCAAAAAAAGTATTAGATGAAGGATTTAGTGCATTGAAATTTACGCCTATGGCAAAGGAATGGGCTCAAATGAACTATACTAAGATGATTGGTTTTGCTGTAGAAAGTGTTAGAGCAGTAAGAGAAACAGTTGGATGGGAATTTGATATTGGAGTAGAGATTCATAGAAATATGCAACCACATGAAGCTATCGCTTTTTGTGAGGAAGTTGCACCATTAAGGCCTTATTTTATTGAGGATCCTATCGTACCTGATTCAGTTATAGCTATGGGTGAAGTATCAAAAAAAATGAGACTTCCTCTAGCCGTTGGGGAAAGGAACATGGGAATATGGGAATTTAGAGAGTATGCACAAATTGTAAAACCTGCATTTTTTAAGCCTGATATTGCTGTCGCAGGAGGTATAACTGGAGTAAAAAAGATAGCTACAATTGCTGAAGCTCACCACATAAAAATATGTCCTCATAATTTTCAAGGACCTATTGCCACAGCTGCTTGCATAGCATTAGGAATTTCATCACCATCTTGGGATGTTCAAGAATCTGTACAAGAAGATATACCACCTAGAAGAGACATGACAGATGAAATCATTAAGCTTGAAAATGGATGGTATACACCATCAGAGAAGCCTGGATTAGGATTGAATTTTAATAACGATGCTCCAAATAAACATCCGTTTGATCCAGCTAAAGTTCCTCCTCCAATTAGAGATGATGGTAGCGTTGCTTTGCAATAATTAGAAAGTTTTTTTATGAAATGGTGCAGATTTAAATATCAAAATGAAATAAATCATGGAATCATTGAAAATAATATGATTTTTCCTATTTCTGGAAACCCTTTTAGTAAATATAAAAAAAAGGAAAAACCTCTAACTTTTGAAGAAATAGAATTATTAATTCCTGTTTATCCAAAAACTTTTTATGCGGTAGGAGTAAACTACATGAATCATGTTAAAAAGATGTCAGAACTCACTGGAAGAGTTGGCACTCCACCTCCAGCTCCAGATGTAGGATATAGAGCAAACAACGCATTAATTGCTCATAATAAATCAATTATTATTCCTGAAGATGCAACTGAAAAAGTTCAATATGAAGGAGAACTGGTTGTAGTAATTGGTAAAAAAGCAAAAAACTTAAATAAAGAAAATGTATTTGAACATATATTTGGATACACAATTGGAAATGATGTTAGTGAAAGAACGTGGCAAGCTAATGATAGAACACTTTGGAGAGCAAAAAATAGCGATACTTTCAAGCCAATGGGACCATGGATAGAAACAAATGTTGATCTTGAAAATATGATTACAACCATTAGGGTTAATAATGAAATTAAAGATCAGTTCAAAACCAATGATATGATATTTGGAATTAGTGAATATATTATAAATATCACAAAATATATAACACTTTATCCTGGAGATATAATTTGGATGGGAACGGATGAAGTCCCTAGTAATATTAAAAATGGAGATGTAGTTGATATAGAAATTAGTGGAATTGGAATTCTTTCAAATCCAGTTATAAAGCAATAATCTAAAATGAAAAACTTTTAAGTTTTTCAAAGGAAAAATGATCACCAATATCTTTTGCGTACTTTACATCAACAACTACACCTTTTTCATTAATAAGTATGTCTACTGGAAGAGTGTTGAAGTGACCTTTGATGGGAAAAGGAATATATCCCTTAAGAAATAAGGCCTTATTAAATTTTGTAAATCTAGTAAAAGAAGCTCTAATTACACCCCACCATGAAGTTTTTACGTCATATTTTTCAAAATATTTAAAATTTTCATCTGCCAATATAGTGAAAGGAATATCATGCCTATTCATAGCTTGTCTTAAATTATTTATTTTTGAGTCAAAAATACCAACCATTGTGAAGTTTTTTCCTAATTCATCATATCTTTTCAAAATTTCATTTATGCGAAGATTACACATTGGACATCTTGCAAATCTATAAAAAGTTAAAAGTACTTTTTTACCCTTAAGGCTTGAGAGTGAAAAATTTGAACCATTTATGCTTGGTAGGGTTATTTCTTCTAAAATGTCACCTATATTTATTTTCATAACATAAATGTACAGTAATTTTTTTACGAAAAAATTACAGGAATGTTAAATGTCTTTTATTTACAGCAGTTTATAGAATTATAAAACTTGAGTTCTGATATATCTCTCCTATATTTTTAGAGTTGATATACGTACATGTTGATCTTAAAGCGCCTAAAATTTCATTAACTGTATTTTTTACTGGTCCCCTGTCCTCAACAAGAATTGATTTACCCTCAGATGTTCTGTAATCAGCAACTTCACCGTAATGTTTAGTCATAGCTTTTGTAGAACTCATTCCATATAGTTCTCTATAATTTTTATTATCTTTTCGTATTATTGGAGCCATACTTTCTTTATGAGCCGCTAGAAGAGATCCAAGCATCACAAAACCTGCTCCTGCTGCAAATGCCTTAGAGATGTCGCCTGTTATTTTTACTCCACCATCAGATACAACAAATCCATTATATTTTTTTACTTCTTCACTACATTCAATAACTGCAGATAATTGAGGATAACCAATACCAGTCGTTTCAGTTGTGTCACAAACTCCACCTGATCCAATCCCAACTTTAACTCCATCAGCACCAGAATCCATTAATATTTTAACTCCTTCTGGAGTAACAACATTTCCAGCTATAATTCCTAAGTTAGGAAATTGCTTTCTAGTATCACTTATAGTTCTAGAAAATTTATCTATATATCCATTTGGAATATCAAAAACTATAGTCTTTATACCTTTATTAGTTTTTTGAGAAATAAAAGAAATAATTTCATCAATTTCAGAAACTTTTTCTAAACCAAAAGTTATGAAATTATACTCTGGATCTAAACCTTT
>NHDX01000044.1 GCA_002171675.1 Chloroflexi bacterium TMED70
AACGTCGTTCTATGAGTATAAAATCTCAAATTTTATACAAAATGAACTAAATCAAATGGGCTTAGAATTTACTATTGATGATTGGGGGAATATAGAGATTTTTATTGAAGGAACATCTGAGGAAGAATTAGTTTTTATATCTCATATGGATCACCCTGGGTTTGAGCTCACTGAAAAAATTTCTGATCTAAAATATAAAGCAATTCCACTTGGAGGGCTTCCTAAAAATTGTGAAAATTTGTCTACTCCAATAATAGTTTTTGATAATAAAAAAGTTGTTAAAGGAAAAATCTTAAAATCTTCTGAAAGTTCTATTGATGAGGATTATCGATGGCTAACTAAAAAAGAAGTTATTATAGAAGTTAATGAATCTATTGAATTGCCGGCTCCAGCTGTTTTTGATTTACCCGAACCAGAAATCAGTGGTAATCAAATTATAACTCCTGTAGCAGATGATTTAGCAGGATGCTCGATAATACTTGAAACTTTTAAAAATCTAAAAAATGTTAGAACAAAATATTCTATGCGGGCAATTTTTACTAGGGCAGAAGAAGTTGGTTTAGTGGGAGCTAGAGTTATTGCAGATAGTAAAAGAATTAAAAATGATTCTATTATTGTTTCAATAGAAACGAGTAGTGAATTACCCGGAGCTGTATCAGGATTAGGTCCGATAATTAGAGCAGGAGATAGGATCTCTACATTTAATAATGATGGAGAAATTATTCTATTATCTGCTATACAAAAAATACAAGAAACAGATAAAGAGTTTAAATTTCAAAGACAATTAATGAACCTTGGTGGTTGTGAAGCATCTGCTTTTCTTCCATTTGGTTATAGAGTCACTGGAATTACATTACCACTTATAAATTGGCATAATTCCACTCCAGATGGAAATGTTGAACCAGAAAGAATCAATATCTTAGACTATGAGAACGCTATAAAAATCATGACAAATATAGGAAAATTGGATATTGTAGAACCAGAGAAATATTATAAACGTCTTATTGATTTACCTGATGAAGCAGATAGATTNAAGGNCAATTAGGAGAAAAGATGTCAGAAGTTGATGGATCATATCTTGTAGCNAGAACACTTAAAGAGGAAAATACAGAATGCTTATTTTATCTTATGGGTGGTCCAAACTATGAAATCATAAATAATTCTGAAGATTTAGGGATAAAAACATACGATTTTAGACATGAGCAAGTAGCTGCTATGGCAGCTCATGCATATTCAAGAGTTACTAGAAAACCAGGAGTGACTACTGCAGCCTCTGGGCCAGGAACATTAAATTTATTAACAGGTCAATATAATGCTTTTATTGATTGTGCTCCNATGATTACTTTNGGAGGAGCAGGTCCTGTAAAAGATTTTTACAGAGGAGGGTTCCAAGAAATTGATCAGGTATCAATTTTTGAAAAAGTTTCAAAAGCTACATTTAGACCGACTTTTGCACATCAATATCCACAAGTAATATCTCATGCATTTAGAATAAGTCAATCAGGAAGACCTGGACCTGTTTATATAGATTGTAATGAAGATGTGCTATATGAAAAGATAAATGAAAAAGACACCTCTAAGGCTACACGATCTGAATTATCTTCTGGTCCATCTGGAGACGAAAGCATTATAAAGCAAACTATAGAGTTATTGAAAAATTCAAATGCTCCCATTATCTTTGCGGGTGGAGGATCTTTTTGGTCGGATTCATCGAAGGAACTTAAAGAATTTATTGATAATTCTGGAATTCCTTTTTATACAACTCCCATGTCAAGAGGAATTGTTTCTGATGATCATCAATATTCATTTCCTGCAGCTAGATCAAGTGCTTTCAGAGAAACTGATTTTGTGTTAGTTTTAGGTACAAGATTTAATTGGATAATGACCTATGGTAATAGAATTAATCCTGATGCTAAAATTATTCAAGTAGATATATTAGAAGAAGAAATTGCCCATAATAGGGATGTAAGCTTAGGNATNGTTGGCGATTGCAAGACAGTAATTTCACAGTTAAGTGAAGAATTTAAAAATAAAAACCTAAAATCTTCTAAATGGGATAAATGGAGAGAACATTTATCCAACTTAAATAATGAAAGACTTGAAAGAGTAAAACCTTTAGAAGAATCAAATCAAATACCTATACATCCATTAAGACTTTGTAAAGAACTAAGAGATATTATGGATAAATCNTCCATAGTTACTATTGATGGTAATGAAATTCTTCATTATGGGAGACAAAGTATTCCTTCTTTTTTCCCAGGTCATTCTATAAATTCTGGTCCCACTGGTTGCATGGGAGTTGGCCTTCCTTATGCTATTGGAGCAAAAATAGCTAAACCTCAAAACCAAGTTTTTTCTCTTCATGGTGATGGATCTTTAGGAATGAACATACAAGACTTTGATACAGCAGTTAGACACAATTTACCGATCATTATTTTGGTATCAAATAATGAAGGATGGACAGCTAGAGTCGAAGGTATTCGAAAACCTGGTAGAGAGCTTGGATTTACTAGATTTGATTTGATTGCTGAATCATTAGGTGGCTATGGTGAAATGGTTGAAAAACCAGATGAAATTAAGCCAGCAATTGAGAGAGCTATTGATTCTGGTTTGCCTTCTATAATCAATGTTCATACAGATCCAACAGCAAGAGCCATTTCAAAATTTGTTGGTTCTAAAATGGAATAAATAAACTTATGTTTACATGGATTAATCATAATTCTCTTTACATATTGATTTTTATTTTTCCATTTGTAATTTCAACTTTTACATATTTTTATATCTCAAAAAATAGATTATTTATCTTATTAATATTTATTTCATTAACCGCATTTTTTATTTTAGTTAGATTGATTTTTGCTCCTCAAGAACCATCTCAACAAGAAAAAATTGAATTAAGTTCAATCGAACAAAATGGAAAGATCGTTGTACAATTTTTTTCTCCTAATTGCTTAGGATGTGTTCTTAGTGAAAGAGCTATAAATAATTTTAAGAAAACATATTCAGAAGAATTTAAGGTNATACAAATAAATATTGCAGATAATGATTATAGTGACATGGTGAAAAAATATAATGTATCAGTAGTTCCTACTTTTATATATTTTAATGATGGTATAGTTGTAGAAAGTTATAAAGGTACACTTAGAAGTTCAGAAGATTTATACAAAAAATTTACTATTCAATAATTTCGTTTAATTTTTCGGCAATTATCTCTATATCAATTTCTTCAAGACTATGAACAATTATGTAAATTTCATCCTTAAATGCATGGCCATCATTTAAACCTCCGCCAACATATATTTTAGGATCATTTTTTGATAATTCTTCCATAATTTCTTCTGATTTTGGCCCCTTATAATCATCTTCAAAGGTCATTACAACCGTTGGCCCTTGTCTATTTGGATACTCATCGTCAATATAAATATTAATTCCATCTTTTGGATTGATTTTATCTTTTAATTTTTGAGCTTTTTTGTACCAAATATTTTGCTCTATGATTTCATCATCTTCAATGAATAATTTTAAAGCGGTTATAAAACCTACAATATTTTCTTTTGTAACCTTCATTGGTCTGCCAATAGCAGATTTTGTAGTATGTAAATTTTGAAAACTATGAATTTTAGCAGCTTCCATGANTTCTCTTTTCCCGGTAAGTATTCCAGTTGATTGTGGACCGCCAATACCTTTACCACCACTAAAACCGACTGCATCTACTCCAAGAGAAATAAATTTTGTTAAGTTTTCTCGCGGAGGTAATTCTGCTGCTGCATCAAGAAGTACCGGAAGGTTATTTTTATGTGCAATATCTATCGTATTTTCTAATCCAATACCTTCATCAAAAAATGGAGCAATTATGTAAGCTACCGCACATGTCTTATCATTAATCATTTCTTCTATATTATGATTTTCATACTCAACAAGTTTTCCTCCTGGAATCTCAAATGCTTTATCATAATTATTTCTTTGTCCTTTATGAATTAATATTTCATTTTTCATTCCTTCAGTATGTGGAATTTTTGAAATTTTATCTTTATCTTTTCCCGTAATACTTGCAGCAGCCATCAGAACAATCGAAGCTGCGCAACCACTTGTAACTATAGACATTTCAGAACCACAAACATTAGAAACAAAATCTCCTGCAGTTTCGTGNAGTTCTTCCAAATCAACAAATACTGAACTAGCTTCTTCTATTGCTTTGATAACTTCTGGTCGCATAATACTTCCACCATAAATTGTTACCCAACTCTTTGCATTTATTACTGGTTTTATTCCTAGTTCTTTATAAACATTTGGCCAATTTTTTTCCATATCAATTTTTCATCCTATATATAATTAGAAATATTATATTTTTTTTATGATAAATAATAACCTAAATTTATATCAATTAAACAGACAAATTTCATTATTTCTTATGGGATGGGGAGTATCTTCTATGATTTTAGGAGCAACTCTATTCTTTTTTGATAATCAATTCTTGAGAGCTATTTCAATCCAATTCTTATTATGGGGATTGATTGATTTCATTCTGGGAGTAATACCAATTGCTAGAAATAAGATATCTCAGAGAAAGAAACTTTATAAAATTTTATTTATTAACTCTTTTTTAGATATTATTTATATTATTGTAGCCTTAGGTCTAATTTTTGAGTTTATAGCAGAGGGAGAGTCTATAATAGGTCATGGATTTGGAGTTATAATTCAAGCTTTATTTCTCCTGATATTTGATACTTATTATGGTTTTAGAGCCTATAAATTACCGGAATAATTTATTTATTTAAACCCTTAATCATTCCTCTTATATAAGCTATTTGACCAAGATGTTGTGATTCTTCAACTAAAACATGTCCAAGAATCCAATATCCTTTTTTTAATTCACCAGTTAATCTTTTATAATCTTTATCTAAATCTTCTTCACTTAATTTATTTATAACTTTTAGACTTGCTTTTCTTTGATCTAAATAAAATTCTAAAAGTTTATCTATGTTCATTTCAGGCAAGTTAGAAATATCTTCTTTTCCATAACCTTTCCCATAATCGCCATCATCTAAATATATCTTTAGCTTTGATCCCCAATTATTTTTTTCCCAAATTGTTTCATTTCCTCCAATAACTTTATTTATCCAGTTATCTTCTACTCTAGCCATATGCCAGACAAGATAAATTATATTATTTGATTCTAGGGATGGTTGCCATCTTAATTCATGGGAATTTAAGTTATCTAAAGCTTTTAAGAGTGCTTCTAGATATTCATCTAAACCTGAAATTATGGCATCTTTAAAGTTTTTCATTTTAATAAGGTTTTATTTTTATTTAATTATATTCAAGAATAGTGGTTTATATACCACATTATTATTAAATTTATTTTATAATCAAATTCAATATGTCCTATATGGAAATTACTATATAAAAAAAATAGCAAANAGGAATTTTAATAAGCTAAATGGCAATTTATACNAACANCAATGAATTTACACCACAAATTTCAACTGGTGAAAAGATAAAAAAATATAGATTAAACAATAACTTATCTCAAGTTGATGTTGCTCGAATGATGAAAAAATCTCCTGTTTGGCTATCAAAAATTGAGACTGATCAAAGAGAAATTAAGGTTAATGATCTAGTAAAAATATGTAAGATTTTTCAAATTGATATATCAGAGTTACTAGGTATAAATAAGAATAATTCAGGATATAAAACTGTTCTTCAAAATGTTTTATCAAATTTGCCTAATGAAATTCCTGTCTATAGAACTCAGGAGTTGGAAAAACTTTTTATAACTAAAGAACCAGTTAACCCCACAATGTACGCTTATTGGGATCCTAATATCTTTACTGATGAAGCATTGGGGCTATTTATTGATGATGACTCAAATGCTCCTGAGTTAAACNCGGGTGATAGAGTTTATATAAATAGTGAATGGCAAAATAACGTACCTTTCGGATATGAAGACCTTCTTAGAAGAGTAAAAAATAACACTTTGTGGTTGTTAGAAATACTTCCAAGTTCAAAATCATTAATTTGCAATGATTGTGGTGGTAAACAAGATCATTTCAATAGACCAAAATTTGAAGAAGAATATTCTTGTTTATGTTCAAAAGGATTCACAATAGCTAGAGCAAAAAATGATGAAAAGCATCTTAGCTTTTTTAATAATTATATGAATCTTGATTGTTATGAGGTTCGTATGATTGGAAGGCTAGTACAAATAATTAAGGAGCTTTAATATGAATCCTCTTTATGACCGTCTGAACTAACTATTTTTTTATTCCATAAATTTTCTAATGTATAGCGAGGTTGCCATCCAAGAACTTTATAAGTCTTTTCGCTATTAAATTTTTGGTGCGGAATATTAGGAGAGATAAAAAAAGTTTCTTTATTTGATGCTAATCTTTCTTTTGAAACATCTACAGCGCATCTGACAGCTTCTCCACAATCAATCCATGATGTGGTGAAAGGGGTCATATCATTGTGTAACTCTGCCGGTTCAAAATCTGGAGTAGTTAAATCCAAATGATGTCGCATATTATAATAAAGTAGAGTTATTAACTGAATGCCAAATTGATCAGCATATCTTTTACATATTTCTTGACCCAGAAATTTACTAATAGCATATAGCCTCGTTCCTGGTTGAGCAGGCATATCTGGATTAAGATTGTAATCCCATTCTTCATAGGACTGACCAACTAATTGAAAGTGTGGGCCTGTGTTAATTACTCTTTTAATATTATTTATTCTTGCAGCTTCCATCATTGAATAATTACCTTTAGTAGATACATCAAAAGCAAGTTTTCTATCTGTTCTTAGGACTGATAAATTTACAATACAATCCATTCCTTCAGCAGCCTTAATTACTCCATCAAGATTATCTACACTTAATTTCAAAAAATCTCCATCATATGAATTCGGGGGTTCTTTAATATCAGTCAGTAAAATTTTATGTTTATCCTTTAGTGATTTTACTACCCATGGACCTAACATACCTGTTCCACCAAGAATTAAAACATTCATATTTTCACCTCAGGATCTAGCAAGCTTTTAATTTTTGAAGTTAGATATTTTTGACCTTCAAAAGAATCTTGTAGATGCAAATTTATCCAATTAGGGCCTTTTTTTCTAGCCGAAACAAATTGTTCATTTTGAGCTGCTTTTGCTTTTTCAAATTCGTCATTATCAAAATTTACTAGTTTTAAAAATTTATTTTTTAGTTCTGTTTTTGACAGATAGCTTTTATCTTTTTTCTGAATATTTCCTAATCTAAGATTAATTACTTCAAACACTTTATCTCTAGCAAATTCTTTACATACATTTTCGGCTAGATTAGCACAAAGCAAATCAATTTCACTAGCTGGATAATTTAGCTCCCAATTTTCAGTAACAGTTAAATTAGATTCAAGATTTTTGAATAAATCTAGGGTTGATATCGCAAAAACCTTATCCACGTTTTCTTTGCCAGCAGCAAAAAGAATATCGTAAGTAATTCTTGTATGATAATCAATCATTTTCATAGTATCGCTATGATTAAAACCTCCATGACAAAGATGGATATATATATTTACACCCTTAAAAATTTCGTTATATGATTCATGAGAATTTACGTCAATTTTGCTCAAATCTAGGTACTTAACATTAAAATCACTAAGACATTCATATAGCAATTCTGACAATTCTGAATCTTTTGAGGATATTAGTATATTTTTTTTGTTTTTCATGGTGGTATTTATTATATTAATTGTTAATGTTAACCTCATATGAATTTCTTTCAAATAATAAAAGGAAACTTTAATGAAGATTAATAATATAAATAGACCCAAAAAAGAATTAGTAGAAAAATTGAAATCTATAGGAACAGCTACTGCATCTGGAGAACTAAATAAATTAGGGATTAATGATCCTTTTATACAAGGTCCAGTAACTTACTCACCTGGAAAAATAATAGCAGGACCTGCAATAACTCTACAATTTTTACCAAAAAGAGAAGATGTTTATCTAGATGATCAAGAGATGGATCCCGAAGTTCAACTTCATAGGCACGCACTATATATTGCTGAAAAAGGCGATATAGTTGTAGTTGACGCTAGGGGAGACCTTAGAAGTGGAGTATTTGGTGAAATGATGTTGACTTATTTTCAAGGTAAAGGGGGAGAGGGAATAATAGTTGATGGCGTGATTAGAGATTTTACTCATGCAAAAGAATTAGATTTAGGAATGTGGTTAAAAGGTGTCACTCCTAATTATCATACTCAAGTTTCTATTTTCCCTAATGCTGTAAATATCCCTATTTCATGTGGGGGAGTATTAGTAAATCCAGGAGACATTATTATTGCTGATGATGATGGCGCAGTAGTTGTTCCAATAACACTTGCAGAACAACTTGCTGAGATCGCTACCGGACACACAGAATGGGAAGTTTTTGCAAGAAAAAAACTTTCAGAAGGAGGAGAGCTTAGTGAGTTTTATCCTAGAAATGCTTGGTCNGAAAAAACTGAGCAAGAATATTCTGCTTGGTTAAANAATAATTAAGTCTTTTCTTGACTTTTTCTCTTCCATTTATATACTCAAGGAAAAATCATATATATATCTGAGGGAAAAATGAAGATAACTGATATTAAAATTTATGCAGCTGAGTATGCTCAAACATCCAAAAGTCTCACAAATAAAAAATGGGTTTTTCTTAAGATGGAAACCGATGAAGGAATTCATGGATGGGGTGAGGTTGGATCTTCAGTAAATGTTTCAGAGAATTTTATGGCTACGGCTATAAAAGAAGTTTCTCCTCAATTAATAGGTGAAAATCCTATGGATATAGACAGATTATGGAATAAGTTATTTAGAATGTTTTCATACATGGGGTCTAGNGGATTTACAACCTCACTAACTGCAGGTTTNGATATAGCTTTATGGGATATTAAAGGAAAGGTATCTGGACTCCCTGTTTATGATTTACTTGGTGGAAGATATAGAGATCCAGTAAGACTTTATTGTAATGCTTGGTTTACAGGATGTTCTACTCCTGAAGAATATGCAAAAGCTGCTAAATCTAATGTTGTGGANAATGGTCATACTGCTTGTAAGCTTGATCCATTTCTTGAAATGACTCAGTACCATACTATGTATCAGGATGGATTTATATCAGAAGAAGGCGAGCAATTAGGCTATGATATTGTAGCTGCAGTAAGAGAAGTTGTTGGCCCAGAAATTGAAATATTAATAGATGCGCATGGTCACTATAATGTACCAAATGCTGTTCGAATTTCTAATAATCTTTATGAAAGATTTAATATTGCTTGGTTTGAAGAACCTGTTCCTCCTGAAGGAATCAATGCTCTTAAACAAGTCAAACAAAATACAAATGCCCCTATTTGTGTGGGAGAAAGACTATATACAAGAGCTGACTTCATTCCTATTTTAGAAAATAATTTAGCAGATTTTATAATGCCAGATACTATATGGACAGGTGGAATTTCAGAAATCAAAAAGATAGCAACGATGGCTGAAGCTTATTATATTCCTGTGGCTCCACACGTTATTCCGGGTGGCCCCATAGAACTTATTGCAGCNGCTCACACTATGAGTTCTGTTCCTAATTTTTATAAACTTGAACACTCCCATACCTTCATTCCAGAACACAATAACCTTCTTGAAGAGCCTTATTTAATAAAAGATGGTCATATTCATTTGAACGGTAAACCTGGCTTAGGTTTTGAGTTAGATGAAGGAAAGCTAGAAAAAATAAGTTAAGTAAATTTTAAGTTAGGAAGCTTCATGAAAATTATATTAGCAGGAATAGAGTATGTTGGTACTACAACCATTGCAAATTTGCTGAAAGATTGGAAAGTTGAGTATACAGGAAGACCTTTCTATGATGGATTAATGCATGACCATATGAAAATCCCTCATACTTCAGGGCACCCTGATGATACAACTTTAGAAGAACAACAGCAAATTTTAAATTTATCACCGAAACTTATGGAGATGTATCACAGATACCATATGTACTATCATCTTCATCATTATTTTCAAAAAGATGATTTAACTGTTGGATTCCACATAGAGGAAGCTGTGCTTTCTAGAAGATATTACGGATATGGATTAGATGGAGAAGCATTTGATAGAGAAAAAATTGTATTTGAAAGAATTGAAAATAGAATTAAACAAATTACTAGTGATCCAATAATTATTGTTCATATGGAGGCAAGTCAATCTGTAATTGAGTCTAGGATGGATAAATTAAGTGATAATCATGAACATACTAATAGTCCCTTAAATAAAGGAGACATTATTGANGTAATGAAAGATTATAAACATTTTGTCGAAAAGAGTACTATTGGGCCTGTTGTCCATGTAGATACATCATCAGATTCTCCAGAAGAAACATTAGAAAAGGTTACCAATTTGATAATTCCATATTTGACTAAAGATGATTTTGAAAAATAAAATCATTCCCACTTAAATGTCTTAACACCTATAACAAATGCAATTATTATCCAAGCTAATATAATCCCTAATTCAGGAAGAAGTTCAAAAGTATTTGTGCCATAGAGAGCAGATTCTCTCAAGGATTCAACTAGAGGTGATAATGGTAATAAATCTGTAAACGTAGATATCGATCCTGGAAGAATGTCATTATCAAAAAAAACTCCAGATAAAAACATCATAGGGAAAGTAACTAGATTTGCGAATGGAGCAGCATAATCTTCATTTGGAGAGGCTCCTGAAATTGCTAGCCCTATAAATAAGAAAAGTATAGAACCAAGAATAGAAAAAATTCCAATATTGATCCATGCGTAGATATTACCTAACGCAATATTTATATCTAAAATTAACACTCCTATTATAAATAAAACCACAGTTTGTATGGTTATTATCAAAAGCCTGCTTATTAATTGCCCTATAAGAAAATGCCCTGGATTTATTGGGGCTGCTTGTAATCGTTTTAACACTCCTTGGCTCTTATAATTTATGATGGTAAAAACTACTCCAAGAATTCCGCTTTGCATTATTGCTAAAGCTACTATGCCAGGTACTAAAAACCCTTTATATCCTTGATTTTCATGTATGAATTTTTTCTCTAATACTTCAACTGTAAAATTATTTCCCTCAAAATCTCCTAATAAAAACATTGAAGTATCTTTAAATGAATCTGCTAATTCAGAATTTGATTTCTCATAATATATTTCTATTTTATTATTTGATCNAAAGTTTTCAGGAATTATAAGAACTGAATCTATTTTATGTTCCAATAATTTTTCTTCATAATTTTCACCTAAATTTTTATCTATTTCAATATATGATTTTTGTTCTAATTTATTAACAAATTCAGCAGATATACTATTTTCNGCTTGATCTATTAGACCTAGTTTAGGTTTTTCATACTCTCCAAAACCAAAAAATCCAAGCCCTACCATCATAACCACTGGAAAAAATAATGTCCAAAAAAGACTTTGGGTTCTTCTGAAATACATCTTTATTGTTGATGCGGCAATAATTAAGTATATTTTCATTAATATTCCCTAAGAGNTTTNCCTGTAAGATCTAGAAATACATCTTCTAAGGTTGCTTCTTGATATTTCTTTTCAGTGACAAATCCCGAATTAATTAGCTCAGCAATAAGATTTTTTGGAGAGTCTATTTTAACTATTTCTCCTGAGTCAATGATAGCAACTCTGTCACANAATATTTCAGCTTCTTCCATGTAATGTGTCGTCAAAATTATAGTTTTACCATCTTTTTTGATTTCACTAATTAAATTCCACATATTTCTTCTTGCTTGAGGATCAAGTCCGGTAGTAGGTTCGTCTAAAAATAATACTTTTGGATTATTAACTAGTGCTACNGCTATAGATAATCTTTGTTTTTGACCACCTGATAAAGGCTTATAATAGGATTTTTTCTTTTCTATTAAACCTACTTTTTCTAAAATAGAATCAATATCTGCAGTTGTGGAATAAAGAACTGAAAACATTTCGATTATTTCATATAAGGTTAATTTGTCAAAAAATGAACATTCTTGTAGNTGAACACCTATTATTTTTTTTACGCCATTTGAATTTTTAGAAACATCTATTCCGTCAATGCTTGCAATACCAGAGGTAGCTTTTCTCAAACCTTCTAAAATCTCAACAGTTGTAGTTTTACCAGCTCCATTTGGTCCTAGAAGACCGAATATTTCACCTTGTTTAACTTGAAAATCTACACCATTTACCGCAGTAAATTTATCATATTTTTTTACCAAGTTTTCTACATTTATAATATTCAAATTTTAGCCCTATTTAGTCTAAATTTCGGATTTTATTCTGCCAATCAATAGCTGAATTTTTTAGTAAAGATAATGATGTTATAGACAAAACTTTTGATCCTAGTTTATGAAAGTTTTCATATTCATTAAGTTGATCTGGCCCTGAATGAGTAGCTGCTGAAATTTTGCCTTTTTCTATTGTTTTTTTCACNACTTTATCTAGATGATCTTGTACATGGTCTTTACCTGGTAATCCCATTGATAGAGCCATATCTGAGGGTCCTAGCCAGGTAGCATCAATCCCATCAACTGATAGTATTTCATCAATATTATCAACAGCTTCTTTTGATTCAATTAGAGCGAACAAAATTGTATTTGAGTTAGCAAACTTATAATAATCTTCTGTATTTTCTATTAATGATCCGTATTTATTATTTCTTCCAGTGCCATAGTTAGAACCTCTCAATCCCAAAGGTGGGTACTTGGCTGCATTTCTAGCCTTTATAGCTTCTTCTTTATTATCTATATGAGGTACAACTATACCCTTAGCTCCTGCATCTAGCATTCTCAGGATCAAAAATGGTTCATTAGCAGAAACTCTAACAACTGGAGCCATATCATAGAGTTCTGCGGCTCTGATCATATTTTCTGCTTCAGAATCCGACATAGACCCATGCTCACAATCTATAAATACCCAATCAAAACCCATNGATCCAAAAAACTCAATCATATGAGTGGAATTTATATTTAAATTTAGTCCAACGGCAGTTTTATTTGACTTTATATTTTCTAAGATTTTATTATAAACCATAACTTTTTCACTCTACTTTTCATTTATATTGTAAAATTNAACTGCATTATCATGAAACATTGCAGCTCTCTCAGATTTAGTAAATTCCTTTGAGTACTTTTTGAAAGCGTTATATAAATTATTATAACTAAAAGAGACCTTATCAACAGGGAAATTACTTTCAAACATTCCTCTTTGAGGTGTAAATTTTTCTATACAAAAATCTAAAATAGGNGCCATGTCAGAAGCTAGTTCGTCTGAACTAACTGGAATATCTCTTGTATGCCAATCATATCCAAAGATAGGCATGCCTAAACCTCCTAATTTAATTTTTACGTTTGGACATTCTGATAAATCTGAAATATTTTTTTNCCAAATTTCCTTAACTTCTTCTTTTATATTTGAATACTTGCCTACTTGAAGTAATCCTCCAACATGATCTAATACAATGTTTAAATCAGGTACTTGCTTCGCAAGATTTAGAAGCTCTGGGAGTTGGTGGAAATACATCCAAGAGTCAAAAGTAAGCCCCATTTTAGCCAGCACTTTTGCACCTTCGATAAAGTTTTTTGTTGTCATTTGTTCTTTGAGATCATAAATCTGTCTCATTACAACTTCTGGGTCATCATCTTTAGCTACAATATGTCTTATTCCTCTAAATCTATTAGGACTGGCAGTCAATAAAGCTTCAAGAACTGATTCTACATCAGGTCCAAGGTTAAGATTTGCATGACCTATTATTGCAGCAGCAGCTCTGCTTTTTCCATATATTCCACTAGCACTTGCAGCTGATAAACCTTGAACAAACTCAACCTCACCAACAGACTGATAACTTTCTTCAATATCTATGTTGTACATTGCTCTAGCCTCAATGAATACNGTTGATGTAATATTATGCCCAGCAAAATCATCAACTAATTCATGAAGTAGATATCTACCATATGGAGTTCTTTCACTTCTAAGGTCCCAGAAGTGATGATGCGGATCACAAATAGGTAGTTCAGGTTCAATAGTCTCTTCTTTGTTTAAATCTAACCAATCATTTCCTCCATAAGGCATAATTATTCTCCGTTTTGCAAATATTTTTAACATATAATACTGAGGGATATAGATTGCTACCAGTACNAAGGAATCTCTAAAAGAGACAATATGAGCTTACAAGATTCAGAAAGAATAAGATTAATACTTAATGGTTCTATACCATCAATGTTATTTAAGTTAGCTACTCCAAATATGATTTCAGTTATTTTTATGTTGGTAATAACTTATTCTGAAATATTTTTTGCAGGTCAACTTGGAATTATTCCACTTGCTGCTGTAGCNGTTGTATTTCCTTTAGTTTCATTAGCTGGAATGATTGGACAAGGTGCAATAGGTGGGGGGGTAGTATCTGCATTATCAAGATCTATTGGATCAAACGATATTAATAGAGCTAATTTTGTTGTGTGGCATTCCATTATAATTTACTCAATAATCTCAATACTTTTTTTTNTTNCTTTTGTGGGTTTTTCAAAACATATATTTTCTTTAATAGGAGTCGAAGAAGAAGTTGTTAATGAAGCCCTGACATACTCTAGAATATTTTTTGGGTTCTCTCCTTTTATCTTTTTATTTTTTTTATTAACTTCTATATTTAGGGCATTCGGAGACTATCAATATCTTGCTAGAATCAATATTATTACAGGTCTCGCGCAGCTATTACTAGCAGGTTCTCTTTCATTAGGTTGGTGGTTTTTTCCTTCACTAGGCCTAGTTGGATTAGCATTAGCAATGATTATACCTCAAGCAATAACTTCTATTTATATGCTCNTTTCAATTTATAGAGGTAGATATAATATTTCAATAAAAATTACTTCTTTGAGAAAAGATATTTTTNTAGATATTTTTAAGGTTGGGGGAGTAGGAGCAATAAATAGTATTTCTATTGCTTTGACTATTTTGATAACAACAAGTTTTATAGCAAATTTTGGTACTGAAGCAGTTGCAGGATATGGAGTTTGTGCAAGATTAGAACAAACATTGATTCCATTTGCATTCGGTATAGGAGGAGTTTTAACATCTACTACGGGTATAAATTTTGGTGCTAAACAGTTTGCTAGAGCTAGAACATCCGCCTGGTTTGGTGCAGGAATAATTGCTTCAATAATTGCAATAGTAGGTATTACTTTATCTATATTTCCTAGTATTTGGTTAAATTTATTTACAGAAGATCCTGATGCATATGCAATTGGTGCTTTATATCTAAGTATTGTCGGTCCATTTTATATGCTTTTTGCTTTTGGTAAAACTTTATATTTTGCAAGTCAAGGAACTGGAAATATGTTCTTCCCAATAGTTGGAGGAATTTCTAGATTGTTAGTAGTTTCAATTTTTGGAATATTAATAATTACCCTAGACCTAAATATTAAGTATTTATTTTTTACGATTGGAATAGCAATGTCTTTAGTTGGATTAGTACTATTCTTAAATATGTTTGGTCCTTATTGGAACCCTGAAACAAAAAATGTTTCTTTAAGAAAATAAAGATATATAATATTTGAAAATATAATATTTCTCATATGACAAAAAAATTAAATCAAATATTGGATGATCAAAATATTCAATACGTAAATAGAACAAAAAATTCTTATCGTAAGCATAATTTAGCAACTAAAGTTATGCCAGGTGGTAATACAAGAACAACTCAATGGATGGAACCATATCCCTTTTTTGCTGAAAATGCAGAAGGTATGTATATAAATGATATTGATGGTAATCACTATCTAGATTTCATGCTTAATGCAACAACCTTAATTCTTGGACATGCTCACCCAGATATTGTAAAAACTCTAACTCAGCAAATACAAGAGGGGACAGTTTATAGTGTTCCTACCGACGGACAATCTAAACTTGCAGATATTTTAGTGGAAAGAGTTCCTTCATTTGAAAAAGTTAGGTTTACTAACTCTGGAACTGAAGCAACAATGATGGCAATTATGGCGGCTAGATCTTTCACAAAAAAAACAAAAATCGCTAAATTTGAGGGAGGTTATCATGGTACCCATGATCATGTTTCTGTAAGTGTATATCCCAAAAAAGAAGATCTTAATACTGAAACTCATCCAGGTGTACCAGAATATAGCTATCAACCTAAAAGNATTTTAGANGATGTTATAGTTNTNCCNTATAACGANATNGAAAAATCNAAAGAACTNATANNNAAGTNTAAGGATGATCTATCTTGCATAATAATGGAACCAATTATTTCNAATTTTGGATATTTACCNTTAGATTTAGAATTTATTAAATTTATAAGAGAAATAACNNANGAACTTGGAATTGTTCTTATATTTGATGAAATTCAAAGTTTTAGAGTATCTTCNGGAGGTGCTCAAGAATCATTNGGTNTAACTCCTGACATGACAACTCTTGGAAAAATAATAGGAGGGGGACTGCCTGTAGGAGCTTTTGGAGGGAAAGATGAAATAATGGAATTATTTGATCCTACAAGTTCTAATTATGATATTGCNCATGCTGGAACATTTAACGGTAATCCACTAACTATGGAAGCTGGAGTTACAGTAATGGAAAACCTTACAAGTAATAATTTTGAAAAAATGAATAATTTGGGAGATAGCCTTAGAAGTAAGCTTTCTTCAGTATTTAATGAAATAAACTTAGATGTTCAAGTCACAGGTTATGGATCTCTTTTTGGGATCAACTTTAATGAAAATAAAATAAAAGACTATAGATCATTTCTAAATAATAATTCAGATATGACAAAGATTTTATTTTCATACTTAAGAAATAAAGGAATTTTACTTCAACTTAAAAATGCAGGTGCATTAAATATNTTGATGACTGAAAAAGAAATAGATTANCTAGTTGATTCGACTAGAGANATATCTTCAGNAATGAAAGANACTTTAGATGAATAAAATAGATTTATCNANTAGAAATGCCATTGTTACTGGAGGAGCTCAAGGATTTGGTTTAGCAATATCTAAAAGATTANTAGAATCTGGAGCAAATGTTATTTGTTGGGATATAGATGATGAAATGATTTCTAAAATATCTTCNGAAATGGGAGATAAAAATATAGATTTCAATAAAATAGATGTTACGAATCCTGATGAAATAAAACTTGGTATAGATCAGGCTATAAAATCTTTAGAAAAAATAGATATTTTTATAAATAATGCAGGTATAACCGGNCCTAATGATACTACCTGGAAATATGAAATTGAAGATTGGAAAAAAGTATTAGATATAGACTTAAATGGAGTTTTTTATTGCTCTAAATATATAGTTCCACATATGATTGAACATAACTATGGAAGAATAATTAATATAGCGTCTATAGCAGGAAAAGAAGGNAATCCAAATGCTGTAGCATATAGTTCTGCAAAAGCAGCAGTCATTGCCCTAACAAAATCTTTAGGTAAAGAACTTTCTGATTATGATATTTCAGTAAATTGTGTCACTCCTTCAGCTGGAAGAACAAGAATATTTGATCAAATGACTGATGAACATATTCAATATATGCTTTCTAAAATTCCTCGNAATAGATTTATAAAACATGAAGAAGTATCATCATTAGTCGCATGGCTTGCAAGTGAAGAATGTTCTTATTCGACAGGTGCAGTCTTCGACTTAAGTGGTGGAAGAGCTACTTACTAGATTTATGTCATTCTTTTCAAAGGTTTATGAATCTGATNTAGGCCCTCTCATGATAATTTCAGATNATAATAGTTTATGTTTGTTAAAATTTTATGATCCCAATAGACCCATAAATCAAATTTTTTTTGAGAATAAAAACCAAAATAAATCAAATGAGATTATTGATTTAACGATAAATCAAATTGANGAATATTTTTCAGGATCAAGAAAAGTATTTAAAATTCCAATAACTTATTGTTACGGAACTGATTTTCAAAAAAAAGTTTGGAATGAATTAAGTACTGTTAAATATGGAGAGACAAGAAGCTATTTGGATATAGCCAATTCAATAGGAAACCCTANATCCTATCGGGCAGTTGGAAATGCAAACAATAAAAATCCTATTTCAATAATTATTCCTTGTCATAGAATCATTTCTAATTCAGGCCAACTTTCTGGTTATGGCGGAGGTATTGAGAAAAAAAAGTTTTTATTGAACCTTGAGTTGAAAAGTTAGCAAAAAAGTTAGTAATTTAGCTAGTAGTTTATAAATACACAATAAGTTAACTTATTATTAACTTTAATTTAAGATAACCAACAGTAAAACATATATTTTTTNTCATAAGTAATTTCTAAAACCTAAAAACCAGGAGTGCTAAATGACATATATGCAAACTAATTTATTTATGAGTAAACCGGGCCATCAAAATGATGTTATGGCAGCAGTGAGAGATATGAAAACTGAGTGGAATGAAAAAGCACTTATTGCAATGATGTTTTATGGAGGGTCACCAGTTGGACCTTCAAATGTAATAACAATTTCTACCAGATTCGATTCACTAGATGAAGTAGAAAAAACTCATGATGATTTTTTCGAAAATATTAAATTACAAAATGCATTTAGACGTGCATCCGCAGCATCTACTAGATCAATGAATAACTTGTCGGAAGTTATAGTTGGAGCAGAAGGCTTTGGATTAGATAATCCTCCTAAGTATATTCATAGATGGATATTAACTGCTAAAAGAGGCCACAAAAGTGATGTAATAGAAATAGCAAAAAAAATGAGGGACAACGCACCTGGACCTACATTGCCAGGCATAACAGTTAATAGAGCAGGAAATCAAGATACTGTTTATATAAGAATGGGTCTGAAATCTCTAAAAGATATAGGAGATTTTTCTTCTAACCAGGAAAGACAATCTGAAAATTTAAAGGCCATGTCAAAATTAACTACTCAAATAAACTCTTACATGTTCAGAGTTGTTCATTAAAGAAATTAATTTATGAAAAAAATTATAAATAAAATAAAAGAAAGGAAAGAAAATGCCATATACATTTAGAAGTTTTAGAAAACCTCAAGTTTCTAAAATAAGAGAGGTAACAGAAGGAACTATAGAATTGAGAAAATTGATGGGCTGGTCAGGTCAAGGGGGAATAACTACACCCTTTACAAATTCAGTTAGCTTAATAAGTCATTTCAAAAGATTTGAATCAATGGAAGAAATAGATCAACATTTTGAAAAAATGTCTTCAAATAAAGAAGTTGGAAACAAAATTAGTGAACTAAATTCTTATTGTGACATGTATGCTAATACTGTTTTTGAAGTACTTAGATCACCATCAGGGCCTAATTTTGAAAACATGAAAAAAAATAAATATGTCATTCAATTTTGGATGAAAGCTAAAATAGGTAAAAGATGGGATCTTGCAGATGCAGTAATAAAAAATTCTGTAGGAAGAAATGGTAATATGCCTGGAATATCTGTACCTATTGGATCTATGGAACCAGGAGATATCGTTATGACAGCACCTTTTCCAAATCTTTCCTTTTTACCAACATTTGAAGAATCTAGATCAAATATTAAAGTGATGGAATCAGTCCAAGATCTTTTGATCGAGCCTCCTAAGAGACATATAACTAGATTGCTATTTGATTAGTAGAAAGGAAATAAAATGCCAAAAGTTGTAAATAGGGTAGTTCATATGCCTAAAGCAAATGAAAAGAATCAACTTATTGATGAAATTATAAAAATTAGGCAAATCATTAATAATGTAGCTGATAGAAATGATCCTAATATTGTTATGGATCTAGCTTCAATGCCGGAGACTCCTGTAATCTCAATTCATCCTTATGAGAGTATGGAAGAACACGAGCATTTATTAGGTAAACTTTATGAAAATAAAGATTTTTTGACTCAAGCAGATAAAGTTTTTAGCCATCTAGTTAGACCAATAACTTTTTGGATGCAAGAGATCATTGAACCTATTGAAGGAATAACTGTAGATGATAAACCTCAATTTCTATTAACCAATGTTTGGAAAGCTGCTAGAGGCAAAAGATGGGAACTTGTCGATATGCTAAGAGAAGGTAGGGCCAAAAAAGAAGGTGTGAAACCGGCTTTATCAGTAAATATTACCGGAGATTTTGATTTAGTTTTTATGCGTTTACCACTTAGGTCATTAAGTGAATTTACATTCTTCCTTAAGGATGTACCCAACATATCGAAAATGGGAGAAATTGCGCTAAGTCATAATAGACATATTGCAAACATAATTCACTATTAAGAAAAATAAAGGAGTATAAAATGATAACGTTTAGAAGCTTTAGAAAACCAAAACCTGGTAAAAGGCCAGAGTTATTACAAAAGACAATTCAACTTAGAGAAATAGCTAAAATACCAAATAGAGTTATCTTTAATAATATGATGATGCCTATGACGCCTGTAATAAGTCCTTGGTGGTTTGAATCACTAGAAAAAATGGATAGTGAATTTACTTCTCTTCTAAAGAATAAAGATTTTACTGATCTTACTAACGAACTTGATGAAATATCAGAACAAACTATGTGGAATACTCAAGAAATTGTTCTGCCNTTGGAGGGTATAGATCTAAAATCCGTAAAACCCAAATATATGGTATCAATTGTATTTAAGGCATATAGAGGTAAAAGAGCTCAAATTATGGAAGAATTTAGAAAAACAAGAGAATCAATGGATGTTAAGCCAGCAGTTGCTTGGAATCTAACTCAAGATATGGATGTAATAAATATTAGAATGCCTATTATGTCATTATCTGAAATTCAAACTTGGGAAACTCTTTCTCATGACAATAGAATTGTAGATCTAGCATCCTCTATGAATAGATACATAATGAATGTTATTCATTATTGATGTAAAAAATAATCTTATGAAAGGAATTTCGAAATGCCATTTATACAAGTTAGAATACATAAATCAGATGAACCAGAAAAATATATCTCTGGTATAAATAAAACATTAGATATTTTGGGAAGAACTAATGCTGCTATATCAAGATCTATTCTTAATCCAAAAATTTTTATTGCTTTTACAAGATATGAATCTTTTGAGGAACAACAAAAGCAATATAACGAGAATATCAAAACTGATATGTCTTTAATTGGTTCTTTCCAGCAGATAAGAACAGGCTTTTTTGTTAGAGAAAATACTAATGATAAAGATGGAAAAATTCTAAAGAACAGTAATTATGCGGTAATTAATTCGATGACTGTCAAGATGGGTCATATTGATAAGGTTAGGGCACTTGGAAGCTTACATTTCGAAAAATATGGTAAAGATAATGCATCAAAAGGAATCGGAATGTGGCAGCATAGACAAATTATTGGGGAACCAATGAATAGACTTATTTATGTAACAAGTTACCCCGATATGAAATCTGCTGAGGATTTTTTAACACAAGACTTTTCAAAAAGAGATCAACAAATTGCTAATGAACTTTCTATTTTTTCAGATAATATTGATGCATTTAATGCTAGAGGTTTATTTGAAATAATTAGGCATCAGAGTTAAGGAAATAATATTTATTTTTTATATACAAAATTTATAAATAAATAAAATTATATAAAGATTCATATGAATCTTTATCATGCATTAGATAATTGAGTAGGTTTATATAATCGATACAATTAAGTCTTTAAGTCTTAATTATGAAAAAGGCAAAGACGAGTGATGTAGATCTATCACTAATTTATCGTTGGATAACTTATAGCCAAAAGTATATTCAACCTTAAGAGTGCTACCNGTAGTATCAGTAAAAAAATAATTACCCATTACAAGAGCTCTATTTTCTTCAATAATAAAACCGAAATTTTCAAATATAACTTCAACCCAGGGTTTTAGAGCAAAACCTTCGTCCTCACTACAAAAAGAATTTTTCCCTCCTAAAAAATATGACAAAGCCATTTCAATTTTTGGCCTAAATTGTTCTTTATTAGCCTTAGTTGGCTTAAATAAAACATCACTGTTTTTAAAATCATAGATACTATTCAAAAATGAATTTGTAAATTTAATACAGGCTTGCTCATCATTCATTAAAGATCCAATTTTGACTATCCCGTCACCCCATTTTTTTTGAGCTTTATGAATTTGATCTTTGGTTATCATGATTTTTAAATTATATATAACTCAAAATATGAAACGAGTATTTTTATCTAGTTTATAAAGAAGGTTTGATTTTAAATTTTTCTAATTTATTTTCATCAATATCAATTCCTAAGCCTGGTTTGTTTGGAAGTGAATATTGACCACTTTTTGCATCGAATGGTTCAGATAAAAACATTGATTTTACTGCATTTCCTTGTTCCGAGTGTTCCATAATCAGAAAATTTGGAATACCTAATGAATACTGTAATGTAGCTGCAATAGATACTATCCCTCCTCCTCCAACATGAGGTGAAATAGGAATG
>NHDX01000045.1 GCA_002171675.1 Chloroflexi bacterium TMED70
TATACCAAAGAGCAATTTATTTCATTAGGATGGAAAATCGATTAGAATGAATTCTAAATCTGTAAAACATACTAACTTAAAAAACAAAATTCATTCAGGCAAAGTTAGAGATATATATGAAATTGATGAAGATAAGCTACTCTTTGTAGCAACTGATAGAATTTCTGCNTTTGATGTAATAATGGAACAAACAGTTCCTGGCAAAGGTATTGTGTTAAATAACTTGAGTTCGTTTTGGTTTGATTTTTTTAATAATTACAACACACACTTNATTTCGAAAGCACAAGATTTTGATTTCTCAAATACAGAGTATGATGAAATTTTTGACCTAGAAATATTAAAAAGATCGACTGTAGTNAAAAAGGCTAAAAGAATAGATATGGAATGTGTTGTTAGAGGATATATTACTGGAAGTGCTTGGAATGAGTATAAGTCTAGTAGTAGTGTAAATTTCAAACCAATTNTGGATAACCTTTTAGAAGCTGAAAAATTTAAAACTCCTATATTTACCCCCTCAACAAAAGCTGAGGAAGGTCATGATGAAGCATTATCTGAAAAGCAAGGTAAAAATTTAGTAGGCTCTGAAATTTACTCAAAGTTAGAAGATTTATCCATAGATTTATATTCCAAAGCAGCTAAGTTTTGTGAAAATAAAGGAATTTTACTTGCTGATACAAAATTTGAATTTGGTTTTATTGACGATCAAATAATTCTAATTGATGAAGTTCTAACTCCTGATTCAAGTAGATTTTGGAAATCTAGTGATTATAGAATTGGCAATTCTCCTGATCCTTTTGATAAACAATTCTTGAGNAATTGGCTAAATGATCAAGTTTGGGATAAGNCACCTCCNCCACCTNANTTACCNGATGAAGTTATAAAAAACACATTAAAAAGGTATTTAGATATCTATGAAATTATTACTAATGATAATCTAGAATAGTAAAAAAAAAATAAGGAAAAAAAAATTACAACTTCAAGACCTAAACATAGAAAAGGAATGAGCAAATCTCAAATAACTAATGAGAGGCGTGAAAAAAATAAAGAGAAAAAAAGAAGAAAAAGATTTTTTATATATTTCTTTGGTGGNCTTTTAGCTTTCGTATTTATTTTAGGATTAACNATAAGNCCTGCACTNGGATCAAGCTCTAATANTTCAAAAATTAGTGGNGGCGGNGTNAATCTTGAAGGACCNGTTNANACNGATAAAGAAGATNANAGAAAAGAAGTTGGTATNGGAGAACCTCATGATG
This sequence comes from Chloroflexi bacterium TMED70, assembly GCA_002171675.1. Taxonomy (GTDB): domain Bacteria; phylum Chloroflexota; class Dehalococcoidia; order Lucifugimonadales; family Lucifugimonadaceae; genus TMED-70. Next base: position 1,254 of record NHDX01000045.1, read on the forward strand.
GNTATTCTNTTGCTCCNCCTACNTCAGGNGCATATTGGTATGATCTTGANAGNCCNGTNCCNGGNGTTGGAGTNACATCNCCTGCTCCTTGGGGNAANTATGAANNNCAANTACCNAATGAAATNTTAGTTGCNAATCTNNTNCATGGTGGAATNGGNTTACANTANGANTGTTCAAGAATTGANNANGAAGCNANNTCTNTNAANGNAGGAGGANNANTNTGTGANNANTTAAAANANCAACTTTCNGACTTAATNCCAACGAATCAATTTCAATTCTTAATGACTCCTTACAGTGCTTTTGATGAATACCCAATAATGATTACTGGATGGAGACATCATTTAAAATTAATGGAATTTGATGATGAAAAAATTACTGAATTTATCAATGCTTATCAAGACCGAGCTCCTCTTTCTTCATTTAGAGGTAATTAGTAAATGATTGAGATAAAAGTTTTAGCTATATTAAGCTTAATTTATATTTCACTTTTCTCTTTAGTAACACTATTAAATTTTCTCAATCCAAATAATTTTATTACAAGTTCTTTGCACTCTAAATTCAAACTTGATGAAACGAATGTATTACTATACTGTTTCATTCTTGCTGCATTTGGAACTATAGCAAGTTTATATTTATCTGAAATAAAAAATTTAGAACCTTGTAAATATTGTTGGTTTGAAAGAATTTTGTTATTTCCTTTAGTAATAATTTATTTCACAACTTATCTAAAGAAAGATAAAAATGGAGTATTCATTTCTTTGCCTTTTATATTTCTCGGAATGATTATTTCTATTTATCACTACTTTATTCAGTGGTTTCCAAGTAACGATTCTTGTGATTTGGTAAATTGTTCAAGCCCATATATTTGGGAATTAGGTTTTATATCTATTCCATTAATGGCCTTTTTCAATTTTTTTGGATTATTATTAATAATAATCAACCAAAAAATCTTATCAAAAAAATAATATGAAAAAAATTTACATTATAATTTCTTTAATTTTTATAATCTCTTGTTCAAGCAGTTCATTTACTTTNTCAGATGTCTCAATAAANGGTGGCAAGCTCCCTGAATATAATAGAAGTTCTCAAGATGCTGCTGTAGGAGCATTTGCACCAATTCCTACCGGCACAAATCTAACTGGAGAAAATATAACAGTAACAACTAGAGTGGGACTTGAAGAAAAAAAAGCTACAGTTATAGTCTTTTTGGCACATTGGTGCTCNCATTGCCAAAGAGAAGTACCAATGATAAAAAAATGGTTAGACAAAAATGGTTCACCTAATGCAATCAACCTCTTTTCTGTTGCGACTCATATTGATAAAAACAAGCCTAATTATCCTCCTAATGATTGGCTCATAAGAGAAGATTGGAATGTCCCAGTAATCTTTGATGATGAAAACAACTCGATAGCTGAACATTTTGGATTACCTGCATTTCCCTACTGGGTTTTCTTAAATAGCGACGGAACAATCAATATGAGACATTCTGGTTCTTTATCAGAAGAAGCATTCGGACAAGTAATGACTGCAGGATTAGATGAGAGCAAAAATTGATATATAAATTTGAAGTTAAAATTTTATATAAAGACAATGTAAACGACCCTCAAGGCTTAACTATTTCAGAGTCTGCAAATAGAATAGGCTTTGAAAATGTAAAATCTATAAGATCAGGCAAAATATTTATACTAGAAATTGAATCAGAAAGTGAAGAAAAAGCTAACTCAGTTGCAGAAAATATTTCAGATAAATTATTATCTAATCCAATAATAGAAAAATTTTCTTATAACCTAATCTAAAGAGTTCCTTTTGTTGAAGGAATAGAGTCAATTCTTCTTGAATCATATGATGCAGCTTCTCTTAAAGCTCTAGAAAATGTCTTAAAAGATGATTCTAATATATGATGATAGTTGCTTCCAGCTAACATTCTAAGGTGAATACCAAATCTACCATTTGCTGATAAAGACTCATAGAAATGCCTACCCATATCTAAAGAAAATTCTCCTTCATTATCATTTTCACCCATGTTTATAACTGAGTAACCTCTACCTGAGAGGTCAATCGCAACGTGACATAAAGCCTCATCTAACAAGCAGGTTTTATCTCCCATTCTTGTAATTCCAGATCTATCTCCAAGAGCTTCATCTATGCACATACCAAGTACAATAGCTGTATCTTCAATAATATGATGGGTGCCTGTTTCTAGATCTCCCTTTATATCTGCCTTTATATCAATTAGACCATGCCTAGCAATTTGATCTAACATATGATTCAGCATTCCAACAGGAGAAGATATTGATGAATCACCTTTTCCATCAATATTTATTTCAAAAGAGATATTAGTTTCTCCAGTGTTTCTAGATTTTTTTGAAATTCTTTGTTTTTTCATAATATTTATTTATATCACTAAATTATTGTTTCAAGCACTCGTAATAATTTACGAGTTTGATCAGGAGTACCTGCAGAAATTCTTAAAGAATTTTTAATATTTTTATCAGAAAATTTTCTTACAAAAATACCATTCTTAGCTAATTTTTCAAATACATCATTAACATCAATACTTAAGAAGTCACATAAAATAAAATTCGCAGATGATGGATATGGAGTGACACTGTCATATTTAGTTAAGAATTTATAAATTTTATCCTTTTGTTCTATAAGTGTTCTCACTTTTAGTAAAAGATCATCTTTATTTTTCATAGCTTTAATTGCAACATGCTCAGCAGCAGAATTAATGTTGTAGGGTTGTTTTACAAGCAAAATCTTTTCGATTAATTTTGAATTAGAAATTGCATATCCTATTCTTAATCCAGCCAATCCTGCCCATTTTGAAAAAGATCTCAGTATTATTAAGTTTTCATAATCTTCTATTAAGTTTGAGTAAGAAAATTTAGAAAATTCAAAATATGTCTCATCTACAACAACAATTAAATTTGTTTCTAGCAAAGTCTTTATTTCATTTAGAGAAGCAAGATTTCCAGTTGGATTATTAGGAGAAGCTAAGAAAATCATCTTAGTTTTTTCATCAATTTGATCCAAAATCATGGATAAGTCTATATTAAATTCTTTATCCCTTGGCACAGAAATTACTTCTGCACCTTGAATTTTTGCAAAAAATTCATACATTCCAAATGTTGGTTTTGCGTCTATTAATTTATCACCTTCATTTAAGAATATTCTAATGAGAATATCAATTAACTCATCACTACCAGATCCTGCAACCAACTGATCAAATTTATTACCAGTATAATTTGCTAGTGATTCTCTTAATAGTTTTTGATTAGGATCAGGATANTCATGTATATTTATCTCGGAGAGATTTTTTCCTAATCCTAAAGAATCTCCAAANGGATTTTCGTTTGCGTTTANTTTGATAATATTTTCAGGTTTTATTCCTGATTCAGCTGCTAATTTTAAAGATGGATCCACTCCTTCATATGAAGGNATTTGCATAATAATTTTTCTTATATTATCCTCAAGTTTCAAANTTTACTCCATGAAATAATTTTTTTTTCTTACACTAATAGCTTCACTATGAGCTTGTAATGATTCTAGTTTAGCTAATTTTTCAGCATCATTACAAATTTCTTTAAANCTATCTTTATCAATTGCTAAAACAGGAATAGTTTTCTGAAAAGTTCTTGATGATAAAGAAGAAGAATATCTAGCAGAGCCGTTAGTAGGCATTACATGACTAGGTCCTGCAACATAATCTGCCAAAACCTCAGAAGAAATTTCACCAAGAAAAATTGATCCAGCAGAATTTATTTTCTCCGCTATATGAACCTTTTTTTCAGAAGCAATAGATAAATGTTCAGAGGCTAATTGATTAGCTAATTCAATTATTTCTTTTTCATCTCTTAGTACAGATATAAATCCCCTATCCATAGATTTTTCAATAATATTTTTTCTTTCCATTTTTTCTAATTTATTTTTATAAAAAGAAATTACTTTATTTGCAAATTCTAAATCATCTGTAATCATCATAGGTAAGGCTAATACATCATGCTCAGCCTGTGCCATCAAATCACCAACTACATAATCTATATTAGATGAACTATCAGCAATTATAAGAGTTTCTGTTGGACCAAATATACCATCCACCCCAACTTCTCCATAAACGAGTTTTTTAGCAGTCATAACAAAAATATTACCTGGACCACAGATCATATCAACTTTTGAAACTTTTTTAGTTCCAAATGCCAAACTAGCTATAGCTTGAGGACCACCATATGTATAAAATTTTTCTACTCCACAAAGATAAGCAGCAGCCAAAAGCATATTATTAGGTAAATTAGATCCAATAGTTGGAGATGAAATTGAAATATTTTTAACACCAGCAACTTTTGCAGGTATAACAGTCATTAGTACAGTTGAAATTAGCGGGGCTGTTCCTCCTGGAATATAACATCCAACTGAATCAACAGGCTTTACATATTCACCATAACCTGATTTTTCATCAAACCAATTTTTTATTAATGTTTTTTTTTGAAAGGCTTCTATCCTATCTATTGTATTTTCAATCAAAATTCTTTCTTCTTTAGAAATTTTATCAATTGATTTTTTTAGTTCTTTACTTGATATCTGTAGATTATCAAATTTTTTACCATCAACTTTTGAACTCAATTCAAATAAAAAATCATCTCCTTTAGATTTAGTTAGTTCTATTATTTTTTTTACATATTCTTCTACTGAATATTGTTTCTCAAAATAATCATTACCACTAGTCTTGATATTTGAGTAAGTATTCTCTCTTAGACTATTTATGTAATCAAGTGATAATTTTATATCTTTAATGATCTTCAAATCTTTTCTCCAAATAAAGCAATTGCTTCAGATAATTTTTCAAATCCTAATGAATCTTTATAAAAAATCATATCTAAATCAGACGTGGTTATACTAATTCCACCTAATTTTCTTAATTCTTCTACACACTGCATAATTTGATCATTGGAAATTATCAATTCTAATGATATCCAATCTCCTGGCTCCCCAGTCAATACATGGCTAAATGATGGTCCTTTTAATCCATGCAAAATTGTATTTGAGCTGATAACTGCTTCTAAATCATCTGCACTAGTAAGACCTAGATCTGTAAGTGATAGATTAACTGTAACTCTTTGGTATTTCTTTGAGTTCATATAAGCTTCAATTTTTTCTATAACTATCTTAATATTTTCCAAATTAGACTTTTCAGACAAAGATTCAATATTACCAACAAGAGCTGCTTGAGAAGTAAAAACAATTCCATTCTCTATTATTTTTAATCTATTCTGCCTTAGAGTATTACCAGTAGCAGTAATATCACAAATCATATCTGCGTATCCTATAAATGGAGCCACTTCAATACCTCCACTAGCATCAACTATATTAAAATAATATATAGAATTATTATTAAGAAACCTTGAAACTAANCGAGGATACTTCGTTGCGATTCTTAAATCTCTTCCTTCTTCTCTCATTTTGAATGATAAATCCGCGAGATCAACTAGATTGGTAACATCAAGCCAAGCATCTGGAACTGCTAAAACTAAATCAGATGCTCCAAAACCTAAATTATCAATTAATACAGTTGAGCTTCCATCATCTAGTTTAGATTCATAAAAACTATCTAAACCTACAATCCCTATATCTGCAACTTTAGAGTCCAAGCGAGCAGGAATATCTGATTGCCTTTGAAACATCACGTCTAATCCTTTAAGGCTAGGGATTTTTGCTGTGTAAACACGATTATTAGATCTAGAAACTGATAGGTCACATTTGTTTAGTAAATCCATACTCCCATCATAAAGTGCACCAGATACTGGTAAGGCAAATGATATATTTTCCATTTTATACCTCAATCCTATCTATTTTATTTTGACTCACACTAATAATTTCAGAAAAATTATTTTCCTTAGACCAAACTCTTAATTCTTCTATATTTTTTTCAGAAGTCTCTAAAAGAACTATGTTGCCAATATTTCTTTCATCAAAACAGGTTTTTTGGGCTAGATCATGATCTTTATTATNTTTTGCATAAACAATAATTTTCTTAATATTTTTTGATGAAAAACTTAACGAGTTATTATTTAATATTTTCTCAGAATCTATNGCAAATCCTGTTGCAGGTATAATTCCTGATTTTGATGAATAATCATACCTTCCACCTCCGCCAAAAGAATTTTTTTCACCAAAACCCTTAGAATATAAGTCAAACACGAATCCACTATAGTATCCCCACTCTCTAACAAGTCCAAAATCGATTTTTATATTTGAGGTATCTATTTCATAATTTTCTAAATTTTTCACTATTTGATAGAAATCTGAAAGATTCTTCTTAACAGGTACACCTGCTAGTATTTCATTAGCTAAAGAAATACCTTCTTCTAAATTTGCATCAATATTAATTAGCTTTGAAATAGTAGATACACATTCAGAAAATTTTTTAGAATTAGATTGTTTTTCAAAATTATTTAATATTCCTTTTATAATAGAATCTTTATCTCTAGTTTGCTTAAAANTATTATCATTAGAAAATGCAAAATCTAACATATTAGATATTTCTTCATCAGACAAATCTTGTGATTTAGGGGTATTTGAATCATCTTTGATAAATATTCCAAAATCTTTAGCCTTTGAGAAAACAGATTCAATGGAGCTCTCTGATGAAATGAAATCTAAATTCTGAAGTATAAATAATGATTCCCTNTCACTCATTTTATAAAATTTAAATATGTCCATTAAAATTCCAACATGCCCAACTCTTACAAACACTTCCTCAGGCATAATTCTACTTGAAAATATCATAGCTATAGATAAAACTTCTACATCTGAAGTTATGTTATTAGTTCCTATTAACTCAATACCATTTTGAGAAATATAATTATTTTCGTTAGGGCTATATCTAAAGATATCTCCGGAATAAGAAAACCTTATCGAATGCTTAGAATAATCAATTTCTTTTTCTATAATCATTCTCATAATTGAAGATGTAAAATCAGGCCTAAGAGAAACATCAACTCCAGAAGGATCTGTAAAACTATAAATATTATTAGTTAAGCTAGTTCCCGTTTTACTAGTAAAAAGGTCTGATCTTTCAAGAATAGGAGTACTGACTTGTTCGTAGCCCCATTTCTCTACAAAATCTGAAAAGTCTTTCNTTAATTTATTTGAATAAATCAAAGAATCAGAAAACTTATCCTTAAAACCTGATAATTTATTTATATTTGAAAAATTGTTCAATCTTAATTTATTTCTTCTTTGTTCTGCAAGTNTATATATACATATTACTTAAATTAAAAAAATAATACTAAAAAAATTTAGTTCCAAATAATATGAAAAAGTGNATTTTTCTAAACAGGCATTTTTCTTCCTGTTTTCTTCCTTCCATATTCAAGCAGGTTTTTTTGTTCAGCCTTTGTAAGCATTGCTGGTATACCAACCATCTTACAACCAAGCTCGTCTATTATATAATCTAGTCTTTCTTCCTGCGTCATACTCTCATCCATCCAGCTTGAATAAAAGACTATTCCATTTTTGTCTAAAGCAGACTTAATTTTATTTCTTGCATGGTTCATAATATCTGGATAAGGAGGATCATGAGCATCTGGCTGCATATAACTCATTCCCATATCTCCAGGACCCCATTCAGCAAAAGCTATTCCTGGAACTTTTGCGATATCATCTACGTTAGCAACACAATGCCTATCCTCTATTTTTAGACCTAAAATTAATTCACCNTTAGGATTCATAGGCCATGGATCAGCNATATCTGTATAATCATGTTGCTCTAAACCCCATAATTCAGCTGGCTTTTTTTGACCTCCTGATCCTCTTAATCCTTCTCCTATAAAATCTCTGCCGATTTGTTGATAGGGATATCTTGTTACTTGCACAAAAGCCTTCACCGATTCNGGGCTTCTGGTATGAGTATGCAAAATACCATGAACTCCAGCTGTCAATAAATGTCTAGCTTGCCACGCATTATATCTAACTTCCTCAGGNGTAATAGCATTAGAAGGTAAAGTACATACAACTGTTGGAGTTAGATGCCCACTATTAGTTGGACCTCCATTTTTTAATCCTTCCATAAATTTAGTTAGTCCCACTGTNTCAAAAGGATTATGCTCAAAATCTATCAAAAACATATCTGCCAATGTTTTAGCACCTTCTAAACCAGCCTCATAGCTTAGTTCTTCAGGATGTTCATGATAAACAGGCTGACCTTCTTCCCATAATTCAATTACTTTATTAATTCTTTTAGTCATATTTCCCTCTTTCAAATATTTTTTAACTTANGTTCCAATCTATACCCAATTCAGCGCAAATGTTTTTGAACCAATCAAGTACNTCAGGATGATATGGAATACCATCATCCTCTCTTTCAATCTTTTCTTCATACTCTGGTAATCCAGCGTAAACAACTCTATCAACTCCAGGAGCAGGCTTTGTTTCTTTAATAGATTTCATATATTCATCCATATCAGATTTGAATTTATCTACATCAGTAAATGCATCAATATCATATGCTATAAAATGATGCGCNGCTTGTGATCTCCTAAAGTTTCCAGCTCCTGATCCACCTAAAACACCTGCTAATATTTCTACCAACATTGCTAGAGAAAAACCTTTATGAGATCCAATTTCTCTAGTTCCTCCAGCAGGAAGCATAAGATATTCATCAGGCACTTCTGTTTCTTCCATAATCGGAGTACCATCAGCTTTTGCAATCCAACCTGGCATAACTTTAACTCCTATCCTTTGGGCTAAAGCTATTTTATTCCCAGCTACAGATGACATAGAAGCATCAAAAATAAAAGGGGGTTCATCTTTTGTTGGTACAGCTACTCCAATTGGATTCAATCCTACTTTTGCCTCAGCTCCGTTTACAGGAGCAACCATGAGTCCTCCTGTAGTCATTGCTATACCTATCATATTATGTTTAAGTGCCATTTCAGCATGATAAGCGCATGCTCCAAAATGCCTACCATTAATGACAGTTACAGATCCAATACCATAGTCTTTAGCTTTTTCTATTGCCATATTCATTGCATATGGCCCTACAACTAATCCATGACCTGCATCAGAATCAAGAGTTGCTACTGCTCCCTTACCTCTTATTACCTTAGGCTTAGGAGTAGGATTTATATCTTTTTCTGCAAAAGCATCAACGTATCTTCTAAGCATATTAGAAACACCATGAGATTCAATTCCCCTAACATCAGCATAAATAAGTACATCAGCAGATATTGTGGCATCTTCATCTGACATGCCCATTTTAAGGAAAATATTTTTTACAACATCAAAAATTTCTTTNTGGTTAACTTTTACTGCAATATCATGAGGTACATGAAATCTTTCTAACATTTTTATCCCCTTATATATATATATTGTGAATTAATATTCTAAATCATTCTATCGTTATTATAAAAAATATCCACTGGGGAAAAAATTATATTTTATGATTTTTAATCAAATTTCTAGTATAAAATGTCTCATATTTTAAACTCTGGGAAAATTAGGGGTTGCATTTAAAAAAAAGTGTTGTAATATTTATTTTAATCCTAAATGGAGAGAAGTTGGAGATAGTTCTTTAGGGAATTATTAAGGGTAAGCTGGAATGGAAACAGGAAAGCACCTAATCAGCTAAAACTGATTCGAATGGATCTATGAAGTTTAGAGATAAAAAAAGCCCGCTTCTAACGAAGCTCTAGTTGATTGCTCAGGTAGGACTCTGGAGGTGGGTTTTTTTATTTAATATCACTTCTTGTTAAGTTTTCAACTTGACCTTTTTCTCCTACTTGATCTTCAATTTCTTTAATAAATAAATCTGTCATTTTAACAAAATCATTAGGTAATTGATGCCTTATCATGCTTTCTCTGTACATTTTTCTCATACCCGGGAAAAGACTTAACTGATTTTTTAAGAACTGCTTAGCATCAATATTTATAAGATCAGAATATTGATTTGATATATTGTGCAAATACATTTCTGCGGAGAATTGTCTAAAGTATCTAGTTCGTTCTTTTTGATTTACCAATGCATCAAAATCATGATTCCCTCTATATTGAATTTCTGACATCTTCTCATCTGAAAGTAGTGAAATTAAATCTAATCTTTGTTGATTAATTGAAAGAATCAGATCTCTTTCCGCATCTTTATGTTGTTGTTTAAGTTCATATAGCAGTACAAACGCAACTATAAATGTTGCTACAGCAGAAATAATTTGAGCATAGCTTACTATAAAATCTGTTTCCAAAATTTACCTCCTAATTTATATATTTACATTCTAAGATATAATAAGCATAAAAATAAATCGGAGAAAGAAATGGCATTTGTAGAGATAGATAAACAAGATCAAATAATGATAATAAAACTCAATCGTCCAGAACGTTTGAATGCCTTAAGTAAGGTTATAAGAGAAGGTATGGCGAATGCATTTATAGAATATAGGGATGATAAAAACTTAGAAGTTGCTATTTTAACTGGCGAAGGTAGAGGTTTTTGCGCAGGAGAAGACATGAAGGAATCTTTAGAAGTTGGCTCATTAGCATCTGCTCCAGGCAAAGGTGAAGAAATTGAGAATCCATTTATGAATGGTACTTTAGATAAACCTGTTATAGGTGCGATAAATGGCTATGCTATGGGCGGAGGTTTTATGTTAGTAGAAAAAACGGACTTAAGAGTAGCAGTTAAGGAAGCAATATTTGAAATGTCAGAGGCTAAAAGATGGCTTTTAGGGGGATATAATCACGGTTTCTATGCTAATTTACCTCATCCTGTTGCTACAGAAATGGCACTAGGATTTAGATTTAATGCCCAAAGGCTATATGAAGTTGGATTTATAAACAGACTTGTAGAAAAAGAAGAACTATTATCTACATCTATAGAAATGGCTGAGCATATTCTATCATTACCTCCAGCTGCAAGGGTAAATACTATATATATGATGAGAGAAATGGCTCCAAAAGTTGGAAGTAATTTTGAAGATTTAGCTGATCAATTACACTCTCATGGAGACCAAGAAGATCGAATGGAATCTAGAAGAGCTTTTGCAGAAAAAAGAAAGCCAAACTTCAAGGGATGGATTAATCCTGAAGATCGTTATAATATGCCAAAATTAAAACCAAGTAAATAAGGAATAGTAATGACAGATACAAAGGGACCTTTATCAGGAATTAAAGCAGTAACATGTTCTACAGCGCAGGCAGGTACTGTTCCTTATATGCTAATGGCAGATATGGGAGCTGAAATAATCAAAATTGAGCTACCCAAAAAAGGTGATGGAAGTAGAAGAGCAGGTGAAGTAAAAAATGGAGTGAGCTCATTCTTTGAAACTAATAATAGAGGAGTAAAAAGCTTGACCTTAAATCTTAAGAGTAAGGAAGGTAAAGAAATTTTACATAAGTTAATCAAGAGAGCAGATATTTTTGGTCAAAATTTTAGTCCTGGGGCAGCAGAAAGAAATGGTTTTGGTTACGAAGAATTGAAAAAAATAAATCCTGCAATTGTTTATGCATCTGTTTCTGCATACGGTCCTGATGGACCAAGTGCAAATCTACCGGGTACAGATGCTGTAGGTCAAGCAATAGGAGGAGTTACTGAAGCATTTGGAGTACCTGGCCAGCAAAGAAGAACAGGAGTCGCATCTGTAGCAGACGAAACTTGTGGATTGATAACTCTAAGTGGAGTTTTAGCAGCCTTAATTCATGCAAAAAATACAGGAAGAGGCCAAAAAGTTGAAACATCCCTAATAGGAAGTGCATTTAGACTTATGGGATGGACTATGACTACATCTATGTGGAGAAATATACCTCCAATAACTGGAGCTAGAATTAATGGTTCACGTGAAAGAGCTGGAATAGCTGCATGTTTTAATGATATTGAAGGTAAACCTTTAGCTATTCAATTAGAACCTGACCATTGGAGACCTACTTTAGAATTATTGGGTTTTTTAGACAATTTAGAAAAGAAAGGATTAGACGACTTAGGGTTAGCTTTTGAGTCTGAAGAAAATAAAAATCTGATTTTAGAAGAGCTAAATAAGATGTTTGCTACAAATAAAAGAGAACACTGGATAAAAATTCTTAGAGATGAAAGAAGAATAGCTGCACCAGTTAATAGCATGATTGAAGCCTCTAATGACCCTGACATAGTAGAAAACAATTATGTAACTGAAGTATTTCATCCTGATCTAGGAGAAAAATTTAAGACACACGGAACTCCTTGGAAATTTTCGGAAACACCATCAAAAATTGGAATAGCACCAAAGCTTGCTGAACACAATAATGAAATTCTATTAGACTTAGGATATTCAATTGATGAAATTAAAGATTTTGAAAATAAAGAAATAATTTAGAAAATATTTGTATAACAATTTTTNGGAAAAGTTTTTAGCTCAGGTAGAATTTCTCTGAAGATATTATGCTCAGGCCCCTCTGGGGGTTAATCTTATTTAACTATTTCCCAGAAATAATTTGTTACGAAAAAAAAAANTTANATGTTATCTTTCTATTAAATAAATANTTAGGAATCTTTATGAAATATAATATTCTTGGTAATAATGGACCTAAAGTTTCAAATATCTGTTTAGGCACATGGCCTATTGGCGGAGGAATGGGNAAAATAGAACAAAAAGATGCTATAAATGCCATTCATGCATCAATTGACAATGGTGTTAATTTTTTAGATACCGCCCAAATGTATCTTGATAGTGAAAATATTTTAGGTAAAGCATTAAAAGGNAAAAGGCAAAATTTAGTATTAGCTTCAAAGCTTTCTTCATGGGGAAATACTCNNGATATTGAAAAAGCCTTAAAAGATTCATTAAAAAATTTACAAGTTGATTTTATAGATTTGTATCAAATTCATTCTTGGCAAGATTCAATTCCAATGGAAGAAACAATTACAAAACTACTAGACTTAAAATCTAAAGGATATTTTAAGCATTTAGGNGTTTCAAATTTTTCTTCAGAACAAATTAAAGCTATGAATGAATTTTCANGGAATCAAATTATTTCTAGCCAACCTCATTTCTCTATATTGTTCAGACATTCAGAAAAAGAAATTATTCCAGAAAGTAATAAATTAGGTATAGGATCTATCGTATATTCACCAATAGCAAGAGGATTATTATCAGGGAAATATAAACCTGGACATATTTTTGGTAAAGATGACGCAAGGNATAATCATCATACTTTTGAAAATGAACATTTAGAAAAAGGTGGAGAAATTTTTAATCTCTTAAGTGAATGGATTAAAGATAATAGATTCAACGCAACGCAATTATCTATAGCTTGGACACTATATACCAAAGGGGTCACTTCTGCTATTTGTGGGTCTAAAAATCCTGAGCAAGCAATATCAAATGCTAAAGCAGGTGACATTGAGCTAACTCAGGATGATATTTCAGAAATTAATAAACTAACTGAAAATATTTCAATCTACGACTTAATCACTCCAAAAAGATTTGGTTAGATTAGTGCCAATCAACTCCATATTCTTCTCTTATATCACTAAAAATCTTNGATAGNCCAACAGTTCCATACTGTAAAGAAGACCCAATATTCATCATTGTGTATCCTTCTTTTATCCATTGTTTTGCATGATCAACATCACTCATNGTTGTTGCCAAAGCTTTACCAGTACCTTTTACTTTATGAGCTAAATCTACCATTACATTAGCAGTTTTAGAATTAGTTGCATCATCTCCAGGAAATCCTAATGAAGCTGANAGGTCAGCTGGTCCTGCTAGAATAACTTCAAAATCAGGTATTGCTANAATTTCATCAATTTGCTCCCAAGCTTCTACAGATTCCATTTGTAGAATTAAGAGAGTTTCATCATTAGCATTATCTACAACATCTCTTGCTGATACGCCATCAAGATATCCTGCAAAAAATGGAGCTATGCCTCTTTCTCCAACTGGTGGGTATTTAGCATCATGTATTGCTTGTTTCACTTCATCCGGAGTATCAACTTGGGGAATCATAACTCCCACTGCACCTACATCATATGCTTTTTTTATATAAGCAGGGTCATTCCAAGGTATTCTTATTACAGGAGCTACTCCTTTTTTTCTTCCGTCTACACATAATGTTCCCATAGATTCAGTTCCCCATGGATTGTGTTCGGTATCAATCCAGACCCAGTCAGGTTTACAGTTATAAGTAGCATTTGCAATATGTGGTTCAAAACTAGGCATGCTAGTTGATAAAACTGGTTTTCCAGTTGCTAGTTTTTTCCTAATGTCACTTGGGTACATTTTTTTCTCCTATATTAATGATTTTTTTTACGTATGTCGTTATACTATTTTTTGAGTATACCCTTAAGAGCTAACAATGAAAATAGAAAAGGATATTTTATATGAAGCTTACTAATTTTGCATTTTTACCACCGCTAGATGATATAAAAAAAGAATTACTAAATAGACTAAAAAATGATTTTCCTGAAATAGAATTCTTAGTTTTTGAAGATGAAAGTGAAGTACTTGAAAACATCCATATAATCCAAGCAGGATATGGATGGATTTCACCAGAAGCTATCTTAAATGCTCGAGAATTAAAATGGTTAGCTAATCCTGATTCAGGTAGTTTTGTAAATGAATCTGGAAAAGATGGCTGGTTCTATAAAGAACTTGTTGAACATCCAGTAGTAGTTACAAATCCTAGGGGCATATATTTCGACTACATAGGTAATCATGTAATGGCTTATTTGTTATCACTATCTAAGAGATTCCCTGATTTTTTAGAAGCTCAAAGAAAAAGAAGTTGGAATAAAAATGCTAACAGGCATAAAGCTATTCATCTTGATGAAGCGACAGTTATGATAGTTGGAGCAGGTGGAATTGGGCAAGAAGTTGGAAGGCTTTGTAAAGCATTTAATATGAACGTAATTGGAGTTGATCCAAAATTTAAGAAACTTAAGCATTTTGACAAACTTATAACTCAAAAAGAAATTGAAGAAGAAATTTCAGAAGTTGATGTTTTAGTTTCAACGGTAATGCATACCCCTGAAACACACCATATGTTCAATTTAGAATTATTTAATAAAATGAAAAATTCTTCTATTTTTATAAATGTCGGAAGAGGAAAAACAACAAGTTTAGACGATTTAGTTAATGCTATAGAAAATAATATTAT
>NHDX01000003.1 GCA_002171675.1 Chloroflexi bacterium TMED70
AGAAACTGCTATTCAATATAACGAATCGTTTATTGATAACACTCTATCTTTTGCTAACTGTATAAGAACAGCAGATGGAGGAACTCACTTAGTCGCCTGCCGATTATTTGTTCAACAGCTCCTTTGACCTCAGGGTTTCCTAGCCTTCCTTTTGTTTGTCCTTCGAACTGAGGATCTTTTACTTTTACAGAAACTACACACATTAACCCTTCTCTTACATCTTCTCCAGACAAGGACTGAATCTCTTCCTTGAAAAATCCTTGTTTCTTCCCGTAATCGTTAATAACTCTAGTTAACGCAGATCTAAATCCTGTAACATGAGTTCCTCCATCTGCTGTTCTTATACAGTTAGCAAAAGATAGAGTGTTATCAATAAACGATTCGTTATATTGAATAGCAGTTTCTACTACAATGTCGTCAATAACTTCATTTGCATACATAATATTTTCATGAATAGATGATCTCTTTTTATTTAGATTTCTTACAAAGCTTTGAACTCCTCCTTCAAACTTAAAGGCTACTTGATTGTGTGGCCACAAGCTTTCATGATAATCAGATATAAATTGGATATTCAAACCTTGATTCAAATAAGCCATTTCTCTGAATCGAGTTGTAATTGCTTCATAAGAGTAATCTATTTCAGGAAAAATTTCTTGATCTGGCAACCAAGTAACGGATGTTCCCGTTCCCTTTAGGTCTTCATCAGTTTGGGGCCTACTTTCTAATGGGCCTTCAGGCTTCCCCTTAATATAAGACTGATTCCATACTTTTTTATCCCTTCTGGCTTCAACCTTTAGCCAGGAAGAAAGAGCATTAACTACTGAAGCTCCAACACCATGCAGGCCTCCAGATACCTGATAACCCTTACCTCCAAATTTTCCACCGGCATGAAGTGTAGTCATAACAGTTTCAACAGCTGAAATCCCTGTTTTTTTATGTATATCTACAGGTATTCCTCTTCCATCATCAATCACAGTAACAGATTTATCTTTATTCAGTATCACTGTAATCTTTGAAGCAAATCCTGCCATAGCTTCGTCCACTCCATTATCAACAATTTCATGAATTAGATGCTGGACACCCTCTAAGCCTGTTGTTCCAATATACATTCCAGGTCTTTTTCTTACGGCCTCTAAGCCTTCCATCACCGTTATATCTTCGGCGCTGTAATCTTCAGAGCCTTTGTGGTTATTATTTACACTTTTTTTAGCCATTGGTTTATCTTTTCTTGCGCGCGCGCGTTAATATGTTAAATATATATTATAGTCATATTCCTAAATACTATAGTATTGAAATGAAAATTTATAGTAAGCTCAGTTTAAATTCAAATTAAAGTCAATTTTTCAACTAGAATTTATCTTTAGGAAAAAAAGTGTTTATCAACTTGACTTAATTATTTCCCAAGATGAACATATTTCCCAAGAGATTAAATTTATATTAGGAATAAATGATATGGAAATTACAAAAGAAATTCAAAAACTAATGCTTGAAAGAATGTGGACCATAAGAACATTTGAAGAAAAAGTAATGGAGGTTCATGAAGCAGGAGAGTTTGTTGGTGCTGCGCATCCCTACATTGGAGAAGAAGCTGTAGCAGTAGGCGTATGTTTAGCGTTGAAAGACACAGATTATATTGCAGGCAACCATCG
The DNA here is from genome assembly GCA_002171675.1 of Chloroflexi bacterium TMED70. GTDB lineage: Bacteria > Chloroflexota > Dehalococcoidia > Lucifugimonadales > Lucifugimonadaceae > TMED-70. The sequence goes on from NHDX01000003.1 coordinate 1,650, forward strand.
TTCCCATGGACACCCTTTAGCGAAGGGTGGGAGTATAAAAAAAGCAATGGCAGAAATATACGGAAGAGTAGATGGATACTGTAATGGAAAAGGTGGATCAATGCATTTGGCTGATTTTTCTGTTGGAATTTTAGGTGAATCAGGTATAGTAGCATCTTCTGTTCCAGTTGCAACTGGAGCTGGATTAGCATCAAAAATAGGTAAAAAAGATTTTGTTTCAGTCGTTTTTTTTGGAGACGGAGCTTCAAATCAAGGGGCTTGCCATGAATCAATGAACCTTGCTTCAATTTGGAAATTGCCGGTCATATTTGTTTGTGAAAATAATCAATTTGCAATAACAACTTCTTATCAAAATTCAGTCGCTGTAGACAATGTATCAGATAGGGCTCAAGCCTATAATATGCCTGGCATATTAGTTGATGGTCAAAATGTTGAAGCAATGTACGAGGCAACAACAGAGGCTGTAAAAAGGGCAAGAAATGGCGAAGGCCCAACATTAATAGAGGGTCTTACTTATAGATTTGAAGAGCACTCACTAGGGCTTGGAAGGGTTAGAAGAGGTGAGTATAGAACAGAAGAAGAAATCAATAAATGGAGAGATAGAGACCCTATATTAATTCATTCAAAAAAATTAATAGATCGAGGAATTCTTTCTGAAGAAGAATGTAAAGAAATAGAATCGAATTCCTATTCAGAAACTGATGAAGCGGTAGAGTTTGCTAGAAATAGCAGTTTTCCTGAACCAAGTGATTTATATGAAGATATGTGGGCAAATCCTATACCTAAACCATAATTAAAGGAGATTACTATGGCTGAAAAAATTTTTGCTGAAGCTATCAATGAGGCTATTGCTGAAGAAATGAGAAGAGACTCAAGTGTTTTTATTATGGGCGAAGATATAAGACTATCTGTTTATGGCGCTACTGCAAATTTATATAAAGAATTTGGAGAAGAAAGAGTTCTAGACACCCCGCTATCAGAAAATGGTTTTTTTGGAGCTGCAATAGGAGCATCTTTAGTTGGAATGAGGCCAATTGTTGAAACTGTTACCAGCTTCATGTGGGTTGCTATGGATCAGTTGATTTCACAGGCAGCGAAAATGAGATATATGTTTGGAGGTCAAGCTACTCTTCCTGTAGTTTATAGAGCTTCAATGATGTATGGAAGTGGTTCAGCAGCGCACCATTCAGATAGGCCTTATCCTATGTTTATGAATATGCCTGGAATAAAAATAGCGGTTCCTGCTAACTCAACAGATGCTAAAGGTCTATTAAAAACGGCTGTAAGAGATGATGATCCTGTGATTATATTTGAGGACGCAAATTTATACGGAACTAGAAGTGAAATCTTAGAAGATGAAATACCATTTGGTAAGGCTGAAATAGTAAAATCAGGAACAGATTGCACTATAGTTGGAATAGCTGCATCAGTAAACCTATCTTTAGATGTAGCAAATAATTTAGAAAAAGAAGGTATTTCTTGCGAAGTTATAAATCCAAGAACCCTTGTCCCTCTTGATAAAGAAACTATATTAAAATCAGTTGAAAAAACGGGCAGGCTTGTTATTGTTGATCCTGCTCATAAAGTCTGTTCAGCGGCATCAGAAATTTCATCTATTGTTGCAGAGGAGGGCTTTTGGGACCTTCAATCTCCTATAATTAAAGTTGCATCTGAACAAGTTCATATCCCTTATGCACCCAGCCTAGAAAAACTTGTATATCCTAATATAGAAAAAGTAAGCAAAGCAGTAAAAAAGACTTTGGAGTAAAAATGATTAAGGCGCTAACATTTGATCTTTTTGGCACAGTTTTAGATTTAGAGAAAAGTACCAAAAGCTCGATTGAAAATATTATTAATAATAATAAATCTGGTGTTTCACCTGAGGAATTTTGGGCATATTTAAGGCACAGGCAAAGAATTGAACAATATCAAGATAATATTTTAGATCTAGGTCACAGCGGTTACTTAAATACAGTCAAGAATGCATTTATATATACTTCAAAAAAATTCAATATGACTCCAAATGACTCTGAACTGGAAAAATGGGATGAGAATTGGCAAAACCTTTCACCTTTTCCTGAGGTTTCAGATGGATTAAATACTCTAAGTAAAAAATTTGCACTTATAGCCTTGTCTAATGGAGAGCAAAAATTCTTAAATCATTTGTGCAACAATCGAATTAAATTTAATTTCCAAAAAATAATTTCTGTAGAGGAGGTTTCATCATTTAAGCCTCATTCTGGTGTTTATAGAAAGGCTTCTTTGATTTCTGGATACAAGCTTTCCGAAATTATGATGATTTCAGCAAATACTTTTGATACCTTAGGAGCTAAAAGTTGTGGCATGGAAGCAGCTTACATAGATAGATATAACCTTCCATACGAGGAATGTCATGAAATGCTGAAACCAGACTATGTAGTTAAAGATTTTACTGAATTAGCTAATAAATTAGTGGATTAAAGGGGGGAACAAATGCCAAGAGAGATTAATTTACCTCAATGGGGAATGGCCATGAATGATGGCACTGTTGTTAAGTGGTTAAAAAATGTGGGAGATCAAATTAATAAGGGCGATGAGTTGGTAGAAATAGAATCTACAAAAGTAAATGCATCAATAGAAGCTCCAGATGGGGGTATTTTAGGCAGAATAGATGTAGATGAAGGAAATCTTGTTCCGGTAGGAACCGTATTAGGACTGATTCTATTTGATGGAGAAAAATCAGATGATTTTCCTGTTAAAGAAACTCAAGAAAAAAATGAATCAAGCCAAAGTATAGAAAAAGTTCAAAGCATAAATGTAAAATCTAATAAAAAAATAATTGCCTCCCCTAGAGCTAGAAATTTGGCTAAAAAACTAAATATAGATCTATCAAATGTTTTAGGTACTGGACCATCAGGAAGAATTACTGAAGAAGACGTAAGTTCATTTTCTGAGGATTCAACCCCAAAAATAGAAAATGATAATTTTGCTATAAAAGAATCAATAAAGAATACAGGAATACGGCAAATTATTGCGAATAGGATGTATCAAAGTGCACAAAATCCTCAGGTAACTTTAAATACTGTCGCTTGTGTAGATAACCTAAGTAAATTACAGAAAGCACTAATTTCAGATTGGAGAAAAGATAAAATTCGACCTCAAATCAATGATTTACTTGTAAAAATTGTGTCAGATACCTTGCTTTCCCATCCTAAGATCAATGCTCATTATATAGAAGAGACACTTAATATTATTGAAAATATTAATATAGGAGTTGCTATGGCAGTAAAAGATGGGTTAGTTGTTCCTGTTATAGTGGATTCTCAAAATAAGGACTATCTCGATATAAGTAAGGAAATAAGAGGTTTTTCAAAAAAAATAAAAGATAATCAACTTCTGCCTGATGAAATTACTGGCTCAACCTTCACTATTTCTAATCTATCCTCTTATAATGTTGAATATTTTAATCCAATAATTAATCCACCAGAAGTCTCTATTTTAGGATTAGGTAAAATTTCAAAGCGTATAGATTTAGATGAAAATGAAGAAATAAAAGTGATTAATGTTATTCATTTATCACTAACATTTGACCACAGAGCATTGGATGGAGTTCCAGCCTCTAACTTCTTAGATGATTTAGTAAAGAATATAGAGAGCATTTAATTTGTCTAAAGTAGGTATTATTGCTAACCCCTCTGCGGGAAAAGATATAAGAAGGCTAGTAGCATCCGGAAGGGTAATATCTAACCAAGAAAAAGCCAATATCATTACAAGATTCATTAGAGGACTTGCATTTAAAGGGATAAAAGATTTTTATTTTATGCCAGATAAATCAGGTCTTTTTAGACCATCTGTAGAGGAACTTAAAAATGAAATCAATCCCTTTTTTTTAGATACCAAACACTATGATGGGGCTGAACAAACACTTCTTGCAGCTGAACTAATAAATAATCTACAGTGTGATTGTGTTTTAGTCCTTGGTGGAGACGGTACGAATAGATTGGTAGCTAAAAAAATAGGTAAAGTACCAATTGTTCCTATTTCAACAGGAACTAATAACGCATTTCCAATTGCTATTGACCCAACTGTTGCTGGGTTGGCTTCAGCTTATTATATTCAAAATAAACAAAAAAAAGAATTACTAATACAACATCCATACATAAAAGTGATTATTGATAAAAAGGTAGAGGAAATTGCATTAGTTGATTTGGCTATAAGTAACCAAAATTTTGTTGGCTCTAAAGCTATATGGGACCCTGAGGTAATTTCTCAATTATTTCTCACTCAATCAGAGTCAACTTCTATCGGCTTATCTTCTTTAGGATCTAAAATAACGGATATTCCTACACATAGTGCTTTGAGACTACAATTTGGGAAACCTGGAAGAGAAATTTATGCTCCTATAGCTCCGGGCCTTATATCTACTATTATGGTTAAAAATTGGGAACTTTTTTCTTATGACAAAAAATTTATAATTGATAATTTAATTGGAACAATTGCACTTGATGGCGAGAGAGAACTTGAAATATACAAAAAAAATATTTTAGAAATTTCACTTGAAAAATCAGGTCCTTTTGTTATAGATGTTATAAGATCGGTAAAAGAAGAAAATTTATCTAGAATAAATTAAGGAGGAAGCTTATGCCTTATAACGTTAATCACATTCACTTAAAATCTAAAGATCCTAAAGTAACTGCTGAATGGTTTGTTAAAGCATTTAATGTGAAAATAATATCTGAAACTGTCCGACCAGTTGGAGATCAATTCATAATTACTCAAACTGAAGGAGGGTTAGCAATTAATATTTCTAGCGAAAGAACAAATGAGGTTTTAGGACCTGCTGATGATGATGCACATTATGGATTAGAACATTTTGGGTTTGATACAGATGATATTGAAAAAGACATAGAAAGGCTCGTATCTATTGGTGCTGTCCACAAGGAAGGGCCTATGGAACAACCTGATGGAAGAAAAATTGGTTTTATTGCTGCGCCTGGTGGTATTCGAATAGAATTAATTCAGCCAGCTCCATAAATAATCTATTTTTTTCGAGTCCAGGGAATATCTCTGGGCTCATTGATTGATTGCAAGCCTGCAGTTATGTATCCATAACAATACGCAAAAGCTACCCCAGACTTATTTGGGCCAGATATACTTGGCACATGATCTGGCATTAACATATATTCATATCCGACTTCTTGATAGGCCTTTAGGGCTTTAATCATATCTATTGAACCTTCATCAGGAAAAACCTCCATAAAATCTAATTTTTTTCCTAAAATATTTCTGAAATGAACATTAAATATCTTTTTTCTTTTCCCAAAATATCTTATTACATCAAAAATTTCTTTACCTGGATCTTCAAGCATTTCACTTACGGTGCCCTGACAAAAATTTAATCCGTGATAATCACTTTCATGCATTCCAATAAATCTTTTTAATCCATCCACTGTCCCTAAAACTCTTGTTACTCCTTTATATCCATTTGGTGTGTATGGATCATGTGGATGGCAAGCCAGCCTTACCTTAAATTCTTCGGCAACAGGTACCACCCTCTCTAAAAAATAGTCAATTCTTTCCCAATTAGTATCTACATCTAGAACACCAGCTATTCCTGCATTTTCTTCTTGATTAATTTTTGACCATCGAAATGTAGAATTAATTGACCCCCCTCTGCCTTTTTCATTTTCAGACCTAGGTATTCCAATAATATTCATATTGTACTTAACTGCTGGTATGCCAACCTTAGAACATAGTTCGATTATTTTTTGGATTGATTCTATTTCTTTGTCACGTTCTGGTGATTTTCCAAGCATAATATTTGGGCTTTGAGACTCCTCCAGTGGACGAGAAGAAAGAGGTATCTGAACCATATCCAGTTTCAATCCATTTTTTTCAATTATTTCAACGTGCTTTTCTAAAATTTCCTCTGTCCATTCATGGGGATTAATAGATGAAAATTCTCCTTCGTCATTTTCTTTAAATGGGTCTGTACAAATGTTTTTAACACCTAATTGAGACCATACTTCTAGATCAGATAAATTCCTTGGCGCTACTTGAGTTCCTATGTACATTGTTTACCCCTTATTTATTTTGGTATTGATTAAATTTTTCCAATTATTATATTTTTTATTTATTTTTTTGTAAGAACCTTTTTGAGGTAAAAAATTATTATAATCATCATAATCCTTAGAAACCTTAGAATCCTTTAGTAGTGATAATTTGGCTACTCCCAGTGAAGTCATTTCGCTATTTTGTGCCACTTTTACCTCAATTGAGAGTAAGTCAGATAAAAATTGATTGAAAAATTTACTTTGAGATAAACCTCCGTCAATTTTAATACTTCTGATTTTGTAATCGATTGTATTTTCAATTGTTTCAATTATTGATTTTGTTGAAAATGCAACTGATTCGAATCCAGCTCTTAAAATATCGTGTTTACTAGTAGATGAATTTATATTTTCTATACTTGCTCTTATTTTTGCATTCCAAAAAGGAGCACCTAGGCCATTTAATGCAGGAATGATCAAGGTTTCTGTGAACTCGCTCTGATTCAATGACTCTTCAATTTGATCATTATTTTCAAAAATATTTATATTTTTTAACCATTCAATTAAAGAGCCTGCAGACAAAATGCTACCTTCTAAAGCATGCGTTGTTTTTTTATCTATTTTACTTGCTATTGTTGAAAGAAAATTTTGATTAAAATCATATCTTTCTTGTCCTGTATCTATCAGTAAAAACCCACCTGTTCCATATGTGCATTTTATTTCCATCAACTGGTCTTGTTTGTGTCCAAATAAAGAAGCCTGCTGGTCTCCTAGTATGCTATTTATAGGTATCTTTTTTCCTAAGATGTCTTTACTTAAAAACCCAAAATTATAGTTGGATTGAACTACTTTTGGAAGAATAGATCTAGGTATATTAAGTAATCCTAATATTTCATCATCCCATTCTTCTTTTTCTGTATTGTAAAGCCCTGTTCGTGAAGCATTTGTGATTTCTGTTAAGTGCGGGTTCCCCTCAACTAAATTAGTTAATAACCATGAGTCAATCGTTCCTACACATATATTTTCAGTGTCTGATAAGGCTTCAATATTTTTGAGAGCCCAAACAATTTTTGAAAAAGAAAAGTATGGATCAACCTTTAATCCTGTTGATTTATTAATTATAGATTCTAATTTAGAACCCTTTATATTTTTGCAAAGTTCTATTCCCCTTAAACATTGCCAACTTATAGCAGGACTTAGTGGTAACAATGTTTTTTTATTCCAAAATACGATAGACTCTCTTTGATTAGTTATGCCAATTGATAATATATTTTCTTTATTAATTTCAGGTATATTTATTGCTTCTATCAGAGTTTCTCTAACAGTAGTTAATATTTCTTCAGGATCTTGTTCAACCCAGCCATTATCAGGGTAGATATTACCCTTCCGGATGCTACTAGCCTTCTTATATCTTTTCCCGCAGAGGGGTTAGCAATAATACCTACTTTAGACAAATTA
>NHDX01000001.1 GCA_002171675.1 Chloroflexi bacterium TMED70
GTTGCACCACCAACTTTGATAACCGCAACACCACCTGCAAGTTTAGCAAGTCTTTCTTGAAGCTTTTCTCTGTCATAGTCTGATGTAGTTTCCTCTATTTGACTTTGAATCTCTTTCATTCTTCCTTCTATTTCAGGCTTAGCACCTTCTCCGTCTACAAAGGTCGTATCATCTTTTTTTACAACAACTCTTGCACACTTACCAAGGTCATCTAATGTAGCTGAATCAAGTTTTCTTCCTACTTCTTCAGAAACAACGTTTCCACCTGTAAGAATAGCTATATCAGCAAGCATAGCTTTTCTTCTATCACCAAAGCCTGGTGCTTTTACAGCTGCAACGTTTATAGTTCCTCTAAGTTTATTCACCACAAGTGTTGCTAATGCTTCTCCTTCTACATCTTCAGCGATAACAAGAAGAGGTTTTTTAGCTTGTAAAACTTTTTCTAAAACCGGTACTAAATCTGAAACAGCAGATATTTTTCCATCAGTAATTAGAATGTATGGATTTTCAAGTACAGCTTCCTGCGTGTCAGGAGAGGTAACAAAATAAGGAGATAAAAATCCTCTATCAATTTGCATTCCTTCAACATAATCAGTTTCATAATCAAGAGTTTTTGATTCATCTACTGTTATGACTCCATCTTTTCCTACTTTATCCATTACGCTAGCAATAAGGTTTCCCATTTCATCATCATGGGAAGACAATTTTGCTACATTAGAAATTTGATCTGTTTCTGATACAGGAATTGACTGACTAGAAATAGATTCTCTTACAGAAACTAATGCTTTATCAATTCCTCTTTTGATAGCCATTGGATCCGCTCCAGCTGCAACAACTTTAAATCCTTCAGCAATAATAGCTTGTGCTAAAACTGTACTAGTTGTTGTTCCGTCTCCTGCGTCATCATTTGTATTTTTTGAAGCTTCCTTTAAAAGTTGAGCTCCCATATTTTCGAACGCATCCTCAAGATCTATTTCTTTTGCGATTGTTACTCCATCAGAGTTTACCTGAGGAGGACCAAATTTTTTGTCTACTATAATATTTCTACCCCTTGGCCCTAATGTAACCTTTACTGTATCTGCAAGAATATCTATTCCATTTTTTAATCTCGTTCTTGCGTCTGCTCCGAATTTTAAGTCCTTTGCTGGCATTTTATTTAATCTCCATAGTTATTGTGTTATTTATAAATTTCTCAGTGTTATCCAACGATTGCGAGTATATCGCTTTCTCTTACTATTAAATATTCTTTACCACCTTCAGAATATTCAGTTCCTGCATATTTGGAATATATAACTTCGTCTCCATTTTTAACTGATAAAGATATAGTTTTTCCATCATCATTTACTCTTCCTTCTCCGGCAGCCACAACTTTACCCTTTTGAGGTTTTTCTTTTGCTGTGTCAGGAATAATGATTCCGCCTGAGCTTTTAGAGTCATCTTCTTCATTAGGCTGAATTATTAGTCTATCTCCCAATGGTTTAAGTTTAAGTGCCACTTAGTTATTCCTTCCTCTTTTATTGAGTTTTAGGTACTCAAATAAAAATTGATTTTATGATTTTACATCTTCTATTTTAAAATATTTTGAGAACCTGTCAAATAGAAAGCATCATATAACAAAATTTAGAAAGGAATGATATTATCTAGAAGTTAGCGCTCCGCCGTTAATATTTATTGATTGGCCTGTGATAAATCTAGCTTTATCACTTGCTAAAAATGTAATTAAATCTGCAACTTCATCATCAGTTCCAACTCTTCCCATTGGAATAGATTCAGCTCTACTTTTCCAAAGAGCTCCTCTCCCAAGTGGGTCTAATCTTGCAGTTTCAGTTTGTCCGGGGCAAACTGAATTTACAGTAATTTTATTTTCTGCAAGTTCTTTTGAAAGCGCTTGAGTAAATCCATCTATAGCAAAATTTGCTGCATTATAAGCCGCCATTCTAGCATTTCCTTCTTTTCCTGCCGTGGAGGATAAATTGATGATTCTTCCTCCTTCGTTTTGTTCAATCATTATTTTTGCTGCTATTTTTGAACATAAAAAAGATCCAAAAACTTTTATATCCATTACTTTTTTAAAAATTTCATTATCTAAATCAACTACAGGAACTCTGTCCTCACCATAAGGGGCAGCAGCATTATTTACAAGAATATCCACTCTGCCAAATATTTCTAAAGTTCTTTCAAATAGATCATTTACTTCAGCCTCTTTAGAAATATTAGTTATCATAGTTAGAGCTTCAGAGCCTTCATCTCGAATTTGATCTGCAGTTGATTCAACATCTTTCCAGTCAACTTCTTTTTCATCTTCTGGAAATGTATTAGGGTCTCTTCCAGTTCCAGTAACAACTATTTTTGCTCCTAATTTTGCTAATGATACTGCAGTTGCTCTGCCTATTCCCCTAAGCCTTCCGGCTCCGGTTACTATTGCTACTTTTCCTGATAGTTCTCTATCCATTTTTAATGTTCCATCACAGTTCCGCCATTTTGATTAATGGATTGACCATGTATCCAAGAGGCAGCTTCAGTACAAAGATATGCACAAAAATCTCCAACTTCTTCATCTGTTCCATTTCTTCCAATGGGAGTTGTATCAGCCATAGTATTCCAGGTATCTCCTCTTCCTAGTACATCCATTCTATGTGTATCAACCGCTCCAGGACAAACAGCATTAACATTAATGTTGTGTGGCCCCAATTCTCTAGCCATAGATTGAGTCATTCCAACTATGGCAAAGTTGGCACCATTATAGGCCAAGGTATTTGCAGAGCCTTTTTTGCCTGCAGTAGAAGAAATATTTACTATTTTCCCACCATTTTTACCTTCAATCATGTGTTTTACAACAGCTTTGGTACAAAGAAAAGTTCCAGTTACTTTTATATCCATAACTTTTTGAAAAGTATCCTCGCCTAAATCTAATATTGGGACTCTATCTTCAGCTCGGGCATAAGCCGCATTATTAATTAATATATCTATTCGTCCAAATTCATTCATAGTATCATCTACCATTTTTTGTACATCTTCTTGGCTTGTCACATTTGAGATAAGCGGCAACGCTTTTTGCCCTTCAGCTCTTATCTGTTCCGAAACACTTTCAATATCTCGCCATCCGATTTTTTTCTCATCTTCCGGGAATGAATCAGGGCTTCTGCCAGTTCCTGTTACCACTACATCTGCACCCATTTTAGCTAAAGCTACCGCTGCAGCCCTTCCAATTCCTCTTAATCTACCGGCTCCAGTTACGATTGCAACTTTTCCTTTTAATTCTTTTTCCATTTTTCCCTCAATTAATTATTTTTATAAATTGTTTCATTATTCTAATCTATTAAAGCGTTTATTTTAACCAAAGAATTTTCAATATCATTAGTAATTATTGTTACGTGGCCCATTTTCCTGCCAGGCTTTGCTTCATCTTTGTTGTAAAGCTTTAAGTAGTGATTATCCATATTTTTTATTTCATTGAGTATTTCCTTATAATTTTTTTTATTAAAGAACTCTCCTAATATGTTTTTCATAACAGCCTTTTTGTTTGATAGAGGTTTAGAAATTTTTTTATTTGAAACTATTTCACCTAATAACCCAAACTGAGATATTGAATGACTTTGAATTGTTAGGTGCCCTGAATTATGTGGCCTTGGTGCTATTTCGTTGAAAAGTATCTTGTCATTATTATTAAGAAACATTTCTATAGCTAAAATCCCTGTTAATTTTATTTCATTGATGAATTTAGTAGCTAATTCAATGGAATTTTTTTCAGCTTCTTTAGTAATTCTTGCTGGATAAATAGATATATCTAAAATTCCATTTTTATGTATATTTTCTATTGGTTGGAAATATTCAATATTTCCAAAGCAGTCCTTGCCTATAATTACCGAGAATTCTTTTTTGAAGTTTATAACTTCCTCGATAATATAGTCCGTCATTTCATCTAAAAACTGTAAATTATTTTCAAAATCCTTATATGTGTTGATTCTATATTGCCCTTTGCCGTCGTACCCAAGGGTATTTGTTTTCAATATTATAGGAAAATTTATATTTGATTCCTTCATAACTGAAACTAGGGCATCTCCCTTATTAAATCTTGTAAAGTTAGGTGTATTTATTCCACACCTTGTAAAATTTGTTTTCTCATTTAATCTATTTTGTGAAATAGAAAGAATGTAAGGACTAGGGTTTATAGAAATATCTTTATTTATAAAACTTAAGCTTTCTACGGGTATATTTTCAAATTCATAAGTTATGGCATCACAATTTTTAGATAGAAACTCTAGGGCTTCTTTATCTCCATAATCTTTTCTTATATGAATGGCATTTGTATTTTTTGCGGGAGGATTTTCTGAAGGATCAATAAAATAAACTTTTTTTCCAATGCTATCTAAATATTCAGATAACATTTGACATAATTGGCCTCCACCTATTATACCTATTGAATTATTTTCCAATTTTTATTCTAACCAAGTTCCAATATGACTATCTTTGGCCACATTATTGCTATTTTCAGAAATCCTGTTTTTAAGTCTTTTTGACACTTCTTCATCACCTAATGCTAATATTTTTGCTGCAAGTAAAGCAGAATTTTCTGCTCCTGATTGGCCTATAGCTACCGTTCCAACAGGTACACCTTTTGGCATTTGTACAATCGATAATAAGGAATCTAAACCATTAAGATTAGAAGATTTTACAGGGACACCAATTACAGGCAATTCAGTTATGGATGCAACCATGCCTGGAAGATGAGCAGCGCCACCTGCACCTGCAATTATTACCTTTATTCCTCTGTCTTTAGCCTTTTTGGCAAATTCAAACATTAGATCAGGAGTTCTGTGAGCTGAAATAATTTTAGTCTCATGCGGAATTTCAAGTTCTCTTAGGACTTCAGAAGCTAGCCTCATAGTATCAAGGTCGCTTTTACTGCCCATAATAACTGAAACTAAAGGATCTTTTGATATCTTACTCAATTTTAACTCCTATGTTTGTAAAAAATTAATTATAGCATCTATTGAATGTTCTGGTTCATCAAAAGTATTTTTATGATTTACTCCGTTTAATACTAAAAAATTATCTTTATAATTTTGATTCATAAGTTTTTCAGTTAAATCAAAATTATCATCTTTTTCACCCATTACAATGAGATGATTTTCTTTTTTCCATTTAATCTTTTTATAAGCACCTTCCCAACTAAGGGCTTCATTAAAAATTTTGCTATATGTGAAATAATTTTCTTTTCCTGTTTTATCACCTAACTTTTTCATTGCTAGTGATTTTTTCTTGAATCTTCTCTCTTCCAACTTAGGAGAACCTGGATGCATCCCTAGCGATATTAGTTTATTGATTTTTTTATTTTTGGATGCTAATTCAAATCCTGCTCTTGCACCCATAGAAAATCCCATATAATCAAAATCATTAATTCCTAAATTTTCAATTAAATAATCAATATTTTTTGTCATCTCTGGAACGGTTAGTTTATTTGAATCAATTTTTCCTTCATTTGATCCGTGTCCTTCAAAATCGAAAACATGAACAGTTCTGACTGAAGATAATCTGTCCACCCATCCAGTTTCGATCCAAGATTTTTTATTTTGAGCCATTCCATGTCCTAGGATTAAACTTGGACCGCTACCAAACGATAAATAAGATGTCATCTGAGTCTTTTTATTTGAATATTTATATCTATTATTATAAAGTAAGTTTTTTTTATGGAGGTTATTTTGTCAGAAAATCTTGAAAAAATAGCGATGGTAATAACGGCCCACCCTGATGATGCTGAATGGGGGTGTTCAGGTTCTGTTGCTAAATGGACTAGGCTAGGATGGGATGTGATTTATGTTCTTTGTACTGATGGTTCAAAGGGAACAGAAGACAGGTCTATATCTAGTAAAAAACTTTCAGAAATAAGAGAAAAAGAACAAAGAGATGCTGGAAAAATACTTGGCTTAAAAGCAATAGAATTTCTAGGATATCCTGATGGATATTTAGAACCTACTTTAGACGTCAGAAAAGATATTTCAAGAGAAATTAGAAGATATAAGCCCTCAATAGTAATTACTACAAATCCAAATAGAGATTTACTCTCATCAGGATACATAGGGCACCCAGATCATTTTGCTGCAGGTGAAGCAACTCTTTCAGCTGTTTTTCCTAGTGCAAGGGATCATTTAACTTTTCCTGAGTTACTAGAAGAAGGTTTTGAACCCCATAAAGTAAAACAAGTGTGGATAAATATGTTTAATATGGGCAACAACAGTAATCCTAATTATTTTTTTAATCCATTAGAAAAAGTAGATGTAGACACAGCTACTGATGCTCTTCTAGCTCATACTAGTCAAATATCTGACCCGGTACAAGCGAGAGAATTTCATCAAAGTAGAAGGGTAGACGTAGGAAAAATATGTAATACGCCTTATGCTGAAGCTTTTGCTAAATTTGAGTTAAATTAATTTTTTATATTGCTTCAGATTCTGTGCTTTCCACTTTTTCATCTCTAATAGCATTGAACTCCCTGTCTATTGACTGAGTGATCATTCCACCGTCAGAGCTATGAAGAACAAATCTTGCGCCAAGATCTATAGTTTTTTTAGTTCTCTCCTCGGTAAATCCATGGACCATTACAGGAATATTATGAGATTCAGAAACATTTATAATTTTAGTTAGAGTATCTAAGTATTCCTTATTTTCTAGCTCATCTGGTATACCCATTGATGTTGAGAGGTCGTTTGGACCAACAAAAACTCCATCTATTGGACCTTTAGAAATCAAATTATCAAGGTTATTTACTGCTGTAATGCTTTCTATTCCAACAATCATAATCCTGTGTCCATTTCTTTTATGAAGATAATCTTTTGTTTTTTGACTTGGAAATTTTTCAGATTTTAAAACATCTTCAAAGGCTTTTCCTTTCAATGGATGTAGTTGAACTTTCCAAGCACACCTCTGAATCATTTCTGCGTCTTCACAGTATGGAACCAAGACTCCATCAGCTCTTGAGTCTAACGCTATCGCAACAAGAGTTGGGTCTGGATCAGCAACTCTGACAATCACAGATAAGCCAACACTTTGACCTATAGCGACCATTCTTGCCACCTCACCTCTTGAATAAGAGCCATGTTCAGCGTCTATGATGACATAGTCCAAAGCTTTGGATGAGAATGCTGTAGCCCATCTACTTCCTTCAACAAAATTAATCATAGTTCCAAAAACCTTGCCTCCTGATTGCAAGGTCTTTTTAATATCTTCTGGTTTCATAATTCCCTCTTTCTTAAATTTCTATTTCATTAAAACTTCCAATAATATAATCGGGAGGAGATAAATCTTTAGGATATTCAAAATCCATTTTAATCCATGCAGTTTTGAATCCTATTTTCTTAGCACCTATTATATCTGTATATGGATTGTCGCCTATAAATATTACATTTTCAACATCTTTACTTGTTAGTTTTAACTGTCTGAGAGTTTCTTGATATATTTCTATATTTGGCTTATTGTACCCAAAAATTTCAGAAGCAATTACGAAATTAAATAACCCTTCAAGCCCAGTATTTTTAATTTTTTTAAATTGATATTCATTACCATTTGTTACAACTCCAAAGTTGATATTTTGTTTTACTAGTTGTAACAAGAAATCTTTTACTCCATCGTACGGTTTTACAAGATTAATCATATTGTCGTAGTAGAATCTGTAAAATTTTTCAAAATCTAATTTGAATTTCGGGAATTTTAATTTAATTTCTGAAAAAGCATATTTTATATCTATTGAATTATTTGGACTAAGTGTCCAGAAAAATGATAATGATTCTTCTAGTGTAAGTTTGCTGTTGAAAACTTCATGCTCGTTATACAAAAGAGTAAATATTTCAGAGTATGCTTTTTTTCTATCAATTAAAGTGTCATCTAGATCAAAAACAACACCCTTATATTCCGATAATTTTATTTTCATTCCGTTCTAATTGAACCTTTTAAAAGACCTGCTTCATCTGAGCACATGAAATAAATTATTTTTGCTATACCTTCAGGATTAACTAAGATTTTTTTAACATTTTTATACTCATCTTGATTCCCTGTTATATCTCTAGTAGTTTCAATTTGAGAATTCTTTAATGGAGTATCTACTGATCCTGGTAATATGTCATGAACTCTTATGCCGTATTGTGAAAGCTTGTCCATCATTACTAAGCTTAACCCATGTACTCCGCCTTTCGATGAACCATAAGCATATGATGAAGATCCTCCAAGTACACCTGCCCCAGAACTTGTTAGTATGATCACTCCTTTTTTTTGTTTGATCATATAATTAGAGACGTGCTTAACCATTAGGTAGCTACCTGTTAAGTTTATTCCTACCACCGAATCCCATACTTCGTCAGGAAATTCTTCTATATTAATTGAAGCTCCTTGTAAAATGCCAGCAAGATTAATAAGAATATCTACTCCTTCCAACCATTGTTCAGCGGCCATCACGCCTCCTGAAACTTGATTAGAATCCCTTACATCAACATGCCAATATCTAATTTCATGCCCATCTTTATTTAACTGATTAGTAAGTTCTATTCCTTCAGTATCATTTACATCAAAAATCGCAACTTTTGCCCCATTCTTAGCAAATAGTGTTACAACTTCTTTTCCAATACCAGTTGATCCTCCGGTAATAATAACTTTTTTATTACTCAAGTCTAAGTTCATTTTTTCTCCAAAATTTTTTTTATTAACTAAAGAATTTAGCCACGTTTCTTCTTTGTATTTTACCCGTAGCTGTTCTAGGAAGCTTTTCAGCAAAATGAATTTTTTCAGGTACCTTAAAGCTAGCTAAAGATTTAGAACAAAATTCCTGAATTTCATTTTCACTAACTTCAGAATTGGTTACCAAGGCCGCATGAACAACCTCTCCATATTTTTCATCTGGATGGGCAAAACATACTGCTTCGTTAACTGAAGGGTGATTGATAAGAATTGAATCTACCTCAAGAGGAGAAATCTTTTCTCCTCCTCTATTTATAAGTTCCTTAATTCTTCCTGTTAAGTTTAGGTAGCCATCTGCATCAATAAAACCTTGATCTCCTGTTCTAAACCATCCATCAATATATGAGTCATCATTTGCTTCTTGATTATTATGATATCCACTGGTGACGTTTTCACCTTTGATAACAACTTCACCTATTTCACCTGAATTGAGCATTTTTCCTATGCTTTCCATGGACATAATATTTATATCCACTCCAGTTGGAATTCCTACGCTTCCTGCTTTTCTTTTGTTTGGCGGCAGTGGGTTAGAGCTCATTTGATGGGAGGCTTCGGTCATTCCGTATGCCTCAAGAACTGGAGCTCCAAATCGTTTTTCTAAATCTTCTAAAACTGATGGAGCTAAAGCTGCCGAACAAGATCTTATTAATCTAAAAGATTTTTTTGGTGCGTTATCATCTTCTGCTCTTAATAGTAATATTTGATGAATTGTTGGAACAGCTGAGTACCAAGTGGCATTAAAGTCTTTTTGAATTTTCCAAAATGCACTTGCTGAAAATTTTTCAGGTATAACTATTTCTCCTCCTGATGCTAATGTTGATAAAGCAACTCCAATAAGTCCATGAACATGAAATAATGGCATCACAACCATAGCTATATCCTGTTCAGAAAGTTCATAGGTATTTACTATATTATCTAGAGATTTTAGTAAGTTTTTATGCTTAAGAGGCACGCCTTTGGGCCTACTTGTAGTTCCTGATGTATGCAAGAATAAGCATGAGTTGTTATTAGTTGGTTTATTTGTATCATTATTACCTGAAAGCTTTCCTTCAAAACTTAGACTTAATTTTTTATCAGAATAAGAGATTATGCATACGGGAATATTCTTAGACCTTGCCTCATTTATTACTTTATGATCATCTGTAGTAATTACTAAAGATGGCTGAATATCATCAAGATAAAACTTAAATTCTTCATCAGTAAATTCAGGGTTTAATGGTGCAGCGATTGAATTAGTATTTGTTACACCCAAGAAACTAATTATAAATTCAGCATTATTTCTAAGGACTATTACTATAGGTTTTTCATTAATTGTTCCAAAGTCATTTAGCTTTTCAGATGTTTCTGAAACTAATGCTTTCAATTCAGAATAACTAACATTAAACTTGTCAGGAATTGAAATTGCAGTTGAATTTTCTTTTCCTGAATTCAGGATTTCAGGTAGAATTGAATTTGTCATTTTATTCCCTCAAAATATTTTATTTTTTACTATTTTATAGAACTTTTTTATATTTCTAGCAATCTTTTCTACCTAATTCAGACTGTTCTTTTACTATTTCCACAGGAGTGTTTCTAGCAACAATTAATTTAAGGTCTTTTTCTCCAGTATTTATTGGTTGATGAAGGGCGCCATCAGGAACAAATATAAAGTCTCCTTCATTTATCTCTTCTTCAATATCCATTTTCTCTCCATGCAAAAAAATACCACTCCCTGATAAAACATAAATTGCAGACTCGCAATTGGTATGGAAATGTGTTGTTGAGCATCTATCTTTTGGTATTGTAGCAATTGCTAAATGAATATTTTTTGCACCACTTAATCCTTCTGAAACTCCAGCAAATCTTGACATTGATCCTGAATTTATTTCTTCTTCGAGATTATCTTTTTTTGTAATAATAATTTTTTTCATAAATTTAATATTTTTCTCCACTGAATATAATATAACTATAATAAAAATTATAAAAAAAGGACATTCTATATGTATGGAACTATTTTTAAACTAAAAATTAAGGATGGTCATGAAGACCAGCTTCTAAATTTAATGAAAGAAAATAATCAACCTCCTGAAGGAATGGTTGCATGGTTTTTAATGAAACCTGATGATAACCAAGATTGGATTGGGGTTGCTGTTTTTGATTCAGTCGAGTCTCATATAAGTAATGCTAACAGGCCTGAAACCAATGATAATTTTATGAAAATGATGGAGCATCTTGATGGAGAGCCTGAATGGACAGATGGACAATATGTAATAGGTGAACTTTCTTAGATTAAGGGTCAGAACAATCTCTCATAAAACCACAATTTTTACAAACTATTTTGCAATGTAGCTTTAAAGTCTCATAGTTACATATTTCACAAAATTCAGTTTGTTCTTTAATTTTTTCCATTAATATATGTTAATTTTCTCCAAAACCATTCAAGTGGTCCTTGCTTATAATGATTAAGCCAAAATTTTGACCAAACTATTTGAATTATCCAAACTGCTAATACAAAAATTATAATTTCTTTTCTTGTGAATTCAATGCTATCGAACAAAAAATAAAAAACTAATGCCCCAAATATACTTTGGGTTATGTAATTAGTGAATGCCATTCTTCCGCAAGCCTTAAAGAGGTCTGAGACTTTAGGTGAAATTTTTTTGTAAATAAGTGTTAGCAGACATATGTATCCAATCACCATTGGATATGTTCCTAAATATAGCGGGATATAAGAAACTATGGCTATACCAGGATTATAATTTTCTAAACTTAGCCAAATTGGCGTAATCATTGAAATAGGTATTCCTATCAACAAGCTAGAAATAAGAATTTGGTTATTTGTTTTTATTTTTAAGTTACCCTGAAGGATATTGAGTCTGTACAAGATAACACCAAGCAACATCAATGAAAAAACTCTTGTAAAGTACATAATAGCTGTATAGCTTCCAATAGCTTCCCCAAATGATTCTTGTGTTGAAAACCAGTAAGATCCTAAGCCTTTACCATCTAAGAATATATCTTTTGCGCCTTCTGATAAATTTCCATTAGAGTCGAATATTCCCTGGAAATAAATACCTGAAAAAGTCGAAATAGATATAACTATTATGAATAAAACCATCAATAAATACAGACTTCTGTTTCTTAGGAAAAGTATTATTGGAGAAAGCAGAGCATACAAAAATAAAATATCTATAAAAACAAACATAAAAATTATATGAAGAATTCCAAATGATAATAATAATAGATTTCTCCATAAGCTGAGCATAACGGGTCTTTTGTAACCCTTTTTTTTAGCAGAATCAACAAATAATAATAATCCCGCTCCGAATAGAATACTAAATAGTCCCATCATTTTTCCGTCAATAAAAATAACGGCAAAAAATATTAATATCCAATCAAAATAGCTATCAATTCCGGATGAAGAGTGATTCCAATTAGCAGATTCAGGTAGGGCAAAAATCATAGAATTCATAATTAGAATTCCAAGTATAGCAACACCTCTAATAAAGTCTAAATTTTCAATTCTATTTTCTATACTTTTACTTACAAATTTCATTTAAATATTATATTCCATTCGTAAACTTACTCAATTAAGATATTAGATGGAAATGATAAATAAATATATACACCTTGATAATGACATATAGTATCAAGAAAATCTAACTAAAACGTTCTTGACAAAGTTAGAATAATAAATATGATAATTTGTAGTCATAATAATTATGATATGTGATATCAATAATATTAAGTTTGGAGTTTATAAAATGAAACTAACAGCATATAGTGTTAAATTGAAAAAAGTAGTAGAAATTGCAGAGCCTAAAATTGTTACTATGAAAAATGGAAGAAAGGCTGTTCAAGGTGTTGCTAAAGAAGACCCTTCTTCTAAAGTCTTTAGAATTCTTAGCGATAAAGATGTAGCTGAGGTAGAAAAGCAAATTGGGTAACCCCTAGTTTATTTACCGTATTGATAGCTATTTAATTTTGCAATAAGCTTCCGTAGGATTTCTAGCTTGAGATACACGAGGTTGAGGAGTTTTCTTCTCAACCTCGATTTTTTTAAGTTATATTGCTTTTTTATAAAAAAAAGAAAAAAACAAGAATTTTATTTTGGTGGAGCTGAGGGGGATCGAACCCCTGACCTCATCGCTGCCAGCGATGCGCTCTCCCAGCTGAGCTACA
>NHDX01000002.1 GCA_002171675.1 Chloroflexi bacterium TMED70
CCATTACCACCATTACCACCATTACCACCATTACCATCATTTGAAGGTCTATTAACACCACCACCTTTATCATTTTTTCCAAAACCTTCCATTTTATCTCTTGAAAGCCAAACACCTGTAGTTCTGTAATGAGCTTTTTGTTTTTTTGCAAACTCTGAATATTGTGATAAATTCATATCTCCATATTCTTTTTTATCTCTTAATTCAAAAGCTTTTACATTTGTTCTATTTCTATCTAAAGCCGCTTTTTTACCTGTTTCATCAGTATATGAAACAAATCCTTGTTCTGTTTTTTTTCCTCTATTTGGATCTAAAAACCCTTTATCTACTGTTGCTATTTTTTGATTAAAAGCAGATCCTATTTTATAAAATGGTTGTTTTGGCATGATTATTTGTATTTTTTAGAATCATATTTTATATCTCCAGCCAGCTTAGAAATATGCTTTTCATCAGCTGTCATGTCAATATCACTATGATTGTGTTTTGCATCATAATCAATATCTCTTTTTAAATAAGAAATATGAGCTGCATCATCTCTTTCAGCAGCATGAACATTTGTTTTTGTTATCGGTGTGTGTGAGTGTCTAGCATTACCAGTGTAATGGCCATAGTGTCCTTTTTCCATAATTTATTTTTTATCATCTTTTAATTTTAACCATTTAGATACAGTATATCCTATAGTTACTACTAAAAGAATTATTTTAAGTGAAACTTCTATATGTGTCATTGATACAGCAAGAGCTATACCATTAATAGCTAATAGTTTAATATCTGAAATTGCCATTTTATCCTTGTACTAACTTAGTTATAGGAAACTTTACTTGATAAGCATTTGGGCCACAAGGAGCTTTAGATACTTCCATACCAGTAATACCTGAACTAGAACCTACTCCATGTATTCTACCTTGTTGATTTAAAGGACCATCCCATATATGAGATTCTCCAACTATACCTACTTTTTTGTTTTTACTTGCTTTGTTATAACCTGGATCGTGTTTCATTTTTTTGATTTTTTATTTTTACATCCAAAATTGTTAGCATAGTTTGCCATAGCTACTACATTTTTAGAATATTTATCTTTACTTTTCATTATTGATGAAGCAGCACCGCAAGTGTCTTTACCAGGCATATTTTTCTTTACCCATTTAGTAAACTTACCTTGTTTTGCTTTTGGTACTTCTGGAAAACTTTCTTTGTTAAATGGTGAGTTCATAGTTATTGATTTTTTAACATTTCTTGTGCTTTTTCGTAATCACCACCAGTATCTGCCATAGCCTTTCCAAAAGCGTTACCTTCTAGTGGTGAACCTGAAGATTCATCTAGCTTTTTTAATCCGCTCATTGAGCTTAAACCTGACATAGATTCTTGTCTGTTTGTATCATTGCCATAAATTGCATTAGCAGCAAATTGTGTTTTATCACTAAAAACTGGATTAGCACTACCTATAGTATTAAACTGTGGTGGTCTTTCAGTTTGTATATTTGGATTAACCGTACTTATTGGGTTTACAGTTGGGTTTGGATCTACCATGCCCATTTGTAAAAGTGCATCTTTTTTCATCTTGTTTTGTCTTTATTAAGATTATGTATTGCTGTTATTAAAACTTTATCTGTATATGTTTTTCCCCTCATTATAGGGTTTCTTCTTTTACTTGTAGGTAAATCTTCTTCACCTAACATAATACGGTACATTCTAGCTATTAGTTGTTTACACTTAAAAGAAACTTTATAGATATTATACTTTTGCGTTGTTCTGTTTCGTTGTCTCCACGTTACAATCCAATTGTTTTTTACCATTTTGTTCCAGCGCCTGTTGTCCCAACTATACGCATAAGTACCGATTTTAAAATCTTGTTTAGTAAATAAATCCATACAGTCAAAGTATATTAATAACTCTAAATCTGCATCATTTAAATTATTGTTTTTGCAAGCCCATTTACGAATTAACCTATAATGTTTTAATAGGTTTAAATCTCTGATGTCACTTGCATTAACTTTTTTCATAATACAACTACAACATCCTGTAACTTAATAACAATAAATTTTTCTTTATTAAACTCTATACCATGACCAGCAGCTTTATCATAATATATTATAGTATCTTTTTTTAATACTTTTATTTCATCACTAACAGAAATTATTTTAGCTTTTCTATATCTTAAATCTTCCCTGTCTTTTTCAACTATTAATAAACCACCTTTAGTTTTTTCAGTAATTACTTTTTCGGGTTTAATAATTATATTATTACCTATTGCTTTCATTAGTTCTTATGTTATTAATTACACAATCGGTTGATAATATTGTTGTTGCTACTGATACAGCGTTTATTAAAGCACTTTTAGTTACAAGTAATGGATCTATAATTCCAGCTTTAATCATGTCTACATTTTCACCAGTAATTACATTTAATCCTTTACCTTTTATTTGTCCTATTAATTTAGGTAAATTTTCACACTCAATACCTGCATTATTTAAAATAACTTTAAAAGGATATTTTATAGCATTTAAAAGTACTTGTTCTGCAGTGTTTTTTGTTTTAATTTCTTCTGAAGCATTTAATAAAGCAATACCACCACCAGGTACAATACCTTCTTTAATAGCTGCTTTAGTAGCACATATTGCATCTTCTATTCTATCTGCTTTTTCTTTTAACTCTATATCAGAGTTTGCACCAACTTTAACAACTGCTATTTTAGCTGATAACCTTGCTAATCTTTTTTCTAATCTTATTACATGTGCTGGATTAGGTTTATTAGCTAATTCTTCTTTTACTGCTTCAATAGCTTTTATTACAGCTTCACTTGGTTCACCAACTTGTATTATGGTATCTTTTTCATCCGTTATAGATTTTAAGCAACTACCTAAAAATTCAGGTTGAATTAAATCCATATCATCTCCAAGATCTTCATTAATGACAGTAGCTCCTGTAAGCATAGCTAAATCATCTAATGTTTCACGTTTATTAACACCAAATGTAGGTGCGTTAATAATATTTATTTTAATATTACCTTTTGTTTTATTCATGGCAAGTGTAGCCATGACAGGTGCTTCTACATCAGCAACAATTAATAAAGGTATATTCTTTTTTATAACATATTCTAATACAGACTGTATTTGTCTTATGTTTTCTACAGGTGATTCTATAAGTAAAATAGCAGGTTTTTCTAGCTCTGCAGTTTTCTTTGCTTTATTTGTAATAAAATGTTGGTTTGTTAAACCTTTATCATATTGAACTCCATCAACTAAATCAACATTTGTTTCAGGAAGTGATGAATGTTCCATCATTACAACACCTGTTTGACCAACAGATCTAAAAGCATCACCAATTATTTTACCAAGTTTAGGTTCATTATTAGTAGATATAGTAGCTATTTGATCTATCATATCACCTTTTACAGGTAAAGTATTTTTTTCTAAATATTTTAATACTTTTTTAAGAGCAGAATTTATACCTTGTTTTAATTCTCTACTATTTATTTCTAAATTTTCTGCTTCTTTTAATATAGCATGAGATAAAACTGTAGCTGTGGTTGTACCATCTCCTGCTTCATTTACTGTTTTACGTGCAGCTTCTTTTAAAAGTCTTGCACCCATATTTTCTACAGGATCTAATAAAGTTATTGAATTAGCAACAGTAACACCATCTTTTGTTATTATAGGATTACCTTGATCATCTTCAAGTAACACACACTTACCGCTAGCACCTAAAGTAGAGCTAACGGCTTGTGTTAGTTTATCAATTCCTTTAAATACTTGACTTTGAGCTACTTGCCCAAAATTAAGATTTTTGACTATTAAGTCTGACATATTTGATTAAATTTAATTTTATTTATTGAATTTTATTTAAAGGTCTTAACGACTTTTGGACCGTTTAAGAACTCTATTTTTTTCTTGTAATGCTCAACAGAAGCTATTACAGCTTCTTCTGCACCTTCAAGTGTTTCTCTACGGGTTACATCTATCCACTCTTCAGCTTCAGGATCTTGGTATTCAGTTTGATAAAAACCGTTAGGTAATTGGGTTATTCGCCAATTTTTCTTTTCAGCGACATGTTTCCAAAGGGTTTTTGTTTTTTCTGAAACTTGTGGTTGACTACTCCACGAACTAGTCTGGTAATATAGTGTCATAAGGTTTGGGTTTTAATTGTTTGACATTTGGTTATAAAGTATATAGTTACTTGTTTTTTTTGTTTTTTAGGCTAAGGTGCTGTTTCTGTGTATAAAGCGTTTACTTGAGTTGCTGTTAATACAGTAGGGTATATTCTTAATTGATCAAGTCTTCCTTGAAAAGGTCCCCAACTACCATACACATTCCATAATAATTTTACATCTCCAGCTGAAAATGTAGGAGGTGTTTGTGTTATATTTTCTGCTAATGAACCGTTTAAATATGTAATAAAGTTATTTGTCCCACTACTACCATCAAAAGTAACAGCATAATGTGTCCACGTATTTAAAGAAACAGAAGTTCCACTTCCTCTATTAGAACCAGCTGTAAATAACCATATTTTATTAGATTCTAATCCTACATTTATTTGGTTACTTGCTGAAATTATGTTATCTATACCTGAAATAGTTGTTGCATAAAACCAAAATGACCAAGTAAACGGATAACCAGGAGAATCTTGTGTTATACCTGTAACAATTTCTGGACTTGAACCTGCAAGAGCATATTGACTAAATTTAGTAGGGGCTGTTGAAGAATAAGTTACATCTGTTACTGATGTAGCATTATAAGTACCACAAGTATCATTAGCATTACCTTCAAACTGATACAGTGCGGTAGCTGTTGTAGGATAGTTACAAGTAGTAGTTGTTCCTGATTGAGGTACAACTGGGCTACTACTTAATTGATACCAATTAGATCCATCGTAATACTCTACTCTTTTATCATCATTATTATATCTAAATTCGCCATTAACAGCACTACTAGGTCTTCCACCTGTAACTGTTCCACTAAAAGTAACTTCTTGATTTACATCTGTAGTTGCAGTAACAACCCATATATTATCTCCAGTAGAAGTATCTGGAGATATTGTTCCTCCAGTACTACCATTAGCTGTTACACCACTTGAAAAACTAGCTGTAATTCCAGTTGGAACTCTTATTATTATAACACCTGAACCACCAGCTGATCCACCATTATTGTATGTTCCGCCACCACCACCGCCGCCGGTATTAGCAGTTGCATTTACCGCTCCAGCTCCACTAGCATTACCACCATTTGCTCCTCCACCTTTACCTCCATCTAAACTAGCTGAAGTAGCACCAGCACCACCACCACCAGCAAAATAAACATCTGAACCATCAACCTCTCCAACACTATAAGTAGATGCTATTGACGTCGTAATAATAGTACTTATTGCACCATCTCCTCCTCTACCATTTGTTTTTCCTATTTCGCTAGCACCACCACCGCCACCACCAGCTTGATATGAGCCTATTGGAGGGCCTCCGGCAAATCCTTCTACAGGTGTAAAACCTCCAGCATTTCCTGTTCCAGGTGTACTGGCTTGAAAACCAGGACCACCTCCAGAGCCCCCAGAACCTCCATTGCTACTACTTCCTCCACCATAACCACCGCCACTTGATGTTATGCTATCAAGAGTAGAATCAGTTCCATTAGTACCATAAGGGTTTCCACTTGCTCCTCCAGTTCCAACTATAATTGAAATAGCGGATCCTAAAGAAGGAGCAATAGCAGTACCACTAGGATATGAAGTACGATAACCACCTGCACCACCACCACCTGAATTAGAACTACTTCCACTACCTCCACCTCCAGCTACAACTAAATAATGAACTTCAAGACCACTAGTTGGTCCTTTTGGTAGTACTACCCCATCACTATTATTAACCGCTGGAAGATCTATTAAATCAGGTGTTGTTATTTTTGTATTTGCCATAATTTTAACTTATAATCCAAAATCTGCTTTATCAGCATTATAATTTTTTAATACTTCTGCATCTGATAGTGCTTTTGTATAAACTCTTATTATTCCTAACTCTCCTACGAAACTATTGCTAGATCCCCATGGTAAAAATCCATAATCTATTGATGCATTAGCACCCGCTGCAGTTCTTCCAGCTCCTCTTGTAGAAGTTGCTACCGAAGATCCATCTATCCATCCATATCTTACATTACTACTATATGATTGAACTATTTGATGCCATACTCCTACGCTTACATCAATATTTGGGTTATAATAATCTGTTGTTCCAGTATAACTAGCCCATTGCAAATCGGCATTTGTACCTGGTGCTTGTATATAATTTATAAATCCTCCCCCTGTATACATAGAGGCACTTTGAACATAAATACCTGCTGTTGGCAGTTTAACCCATAATTCAACAGTAAAATTAGCACCATAGCCACTTGGCATAGGATGAGATAATTTAGTGGTACTGTTAGTTGTTATTATTTTACTTGTAGTATCATAGCTAAAAGCATTACTTCCACTATATACTGCAAAAGTACCGTTCCTGCTATTTCCAGATAAATCTACCCATTGCGTGTTTGCCGCATTAGTACCACTGCTAAAGTTAGCAGTAGATGTACCATCTTTAGCTGATAAATAAACAGCTAAATCACTTGTAACATAATTTGGAGGAAGTGAATAATTTATAAGTTGACACCAACCAGTTGTAATAGTAACACCAGTATCTCTATAAAATTCCATAACGCTAGTAGAACTGGCTGATGAGAAATCAGTATTTGTTCTAATATCACCATTAGATGGTGATGTAGGTCTGTTAGCTGTTGTACCTACACATCCTTTTAAAGCTTGTGTATTACCAGTCTGATTTAAATCGATAAGATCGTTTATTACTTTTGTTGTAGCCATATTTTAGTTAAATTCTATATTATCTGATCCTGCTGTAAAAGTTGTTATTTTAAATCCACCGACTGTGCTTGTTGATGAAGTTAAATTACCTCCTATTGTAAGTGTAAAATCAGCTGAATATTTTAATATTATTATCCCTGCTTTACCGTCACCAGAAGCGCTTGTAGCAGTTCCACCATCTCCAGAATTAGCTGCACCAGTTGCGTTTGTACCAGCAGCTCCATTAACTGCACTATAGTAACCATATCTTCCACCACCTCCAGCGGCATAATATATAGCAGAACTTGTAATGTTTGAAGCTTTAGCAGCACCACCAGCCCCTCCAGTTCCTCCCGAGGTTCCCTGTGCTCCATCTTGACCTGCACTTCCAGCACCACCACCTCCAGCACCAGCTGTTGCACTACCTGCGGGGTGATCACCACCTGCGTAACCCATAATAGTTGGACTTGTTAATGCAGCACCTCCAGTAGTAATTCCATCATTACCACCACCACCACCACCGGAACCACCATCTAAACCATTTTTATTTGTACCGGGTTCATATGTACCTCCACCACCTCCACCTTTAGAGGTTATAGTAGCAAAAACAGAATCTGAGCCTGTAGTTCCTGGAGTATCGTTACCTATACCACCTCCACCACCAGCACCAACAGTGACAGTATAAGTAACACCTGTAGAAAGACTTAAAATATTATCAGCAGTTTGTCCACCTCCATTACCATCACTAGATATAGAAGTTCTAAAGCCTCCGCCTCCACCGCCTCCGCCATACCAACCTGAGTTAGCTCTTCCAAGCCCACCACCTCCTCCAACAACTAAAAAGTCAACTAATGTAGGAACTCTCATATTTATTTGTTCCCATAAAGTTCCATTATAAAACTCTAATGCACCTATTGTTGTGTTGTTTCTTAATATTCCTTCTGTAGGTGAAGAGGGTCTACCAGTTGCTGTACCTGTAAAAGTTACAGTACCAGTACCTGCTGTTATTTTTATATATTTATCACTACCTATAGTTACTTCAGCATCAGCTGCTCCTCCTGCTCCTGCACTATATGTAGCCGTAAGACCATTAGAATACCTTAAGATTATTACTCCAGAGCCACCTGCTCCTGTAATTGTAGCATTGCTAGAGTCTGCATTAGCACCGCCGCCTCCACTCCCGGTGTTTATTGCGCCATCAAATCCTGAAGTGTTAAGTGTTGCTGGTCCACCATCACCACCAACTCCTGATCCACCTGTACCTGGAGAGCCTGAAAGAA